>DYOS01000235.1 GCA_020720405.1 Caldithrix sp.
TCAATCAATCAATCAATCAATCAATCAATCAATCAATCAATCAATCAATCAATCCCAGAGTTGCGCCCTTACAATGTGAGACTGACAAAATTCCTGTCTTACGCCGGTCGCTATCCGTAGCATAAGGAGAGCGGGCGGCGTTTCTGTTTTTCGAATCAGGATTGAAAGATAATGACGGATTGAAGGATAAAAACATCATTCAATCCTTAAAAAATCCTTACATCCTGATTCATAATCCCGGTAATCATAAAATTCTGAAAATTCGGTTCGGACAAATAGCAGTCGGCGTTTCTGTTTCCTCTTGTTGAACTGCTATCTTCAGCCATGTAGTGTGGGGATAAAATGCCCGCCAAAACTGCATGATTCAGACCGGGGGTGATTAAGGAATTCACGGCAACAGAGGGCAGGTCGGTGAAATTCGGTCAGTCAATAGCGATTGCGAACTGATGACCGGAAGTATCGGGGCAGGCGTTTCCATGCTTTGTGTGCGTTTTTGTTTTTTAACCTTTAACTGAAAAAGGAGCTTGATTATGACAACAAACGACACCGAGGGTCAGGCAGTGTTCGATGTGGGAATCGGGACACTGAGCAGTAACAAGGTGCTGTTCATCCATGCGGGGAGCTATACCGCAGGGTATCAGCAGAGAGGTTCCGTAAAGGTAAAGGTGAAGAAAGGTCCGGGAGATGAGCAGACTTTCAACTTCGGACCGACATCGTCGGGCGGTTATACAGAAATGCTTAACACGACTTTTCCCGTCAATGACGACACCTTTTATGAAGTAACCGTGACAATCGAAAACGATCAGGGAACCGGCGGCAAAACGTGGTATCCCAGCACAATCATGCCTCCGGCCCAACTGTCTGCCGGGAACTATCACGAAAAGGTGGTAACATCGGAAGATTTGAAAGACCCTGACGATGTGAACGACACGGTTGTCAGGCTGGTGTGGTTTACCAAACCGTAATTAAACCGAACGGATTTTTGTTAAAACAATGCAAACCGGGGCAACAATTTTTTCTGTTGCCCCATTTTTACCATACCAGCAAGGAGTTCTGAAATGAAAAAATGTTTCTTTTTTATACTGACTGTGGCAACTGTTTTTCTTTCACTTCCCGGTGTCGTTCAGGCAGCTACTTGCACGTCCAAGCTGTCATCATTACATCCCTTAAATCCTTGGAATGCGAATGATTCTTGGGATTGCACTAATTACCCGACAGCTGCAGATGATGTTATTTTAAGTAATGCTGCCCCTATTATCGTTAATGGTGCTGAGGCTGCTGCCAGCATTCAGTGGGAAACATTAACAGGGTCACGCAGCCTTACGATTGGCAGCGGTAAAAGTTTAACCGTCAGCGGGGCGGTCAACCTGAATGGCACAGCGACATATTCTGTCAGTTTTTTGGATACCGGCACATTCTCCCCTGCAACGACCGTGTATTATTGCAGCAGCAGTACAGTAACCGGAGTAACATGTAATGCCGGAGGACCGCCTGCGCCCGAAATCAATCTGCTGCAGGGCGCTTCAATTCCAAGCGGCGGTTCAATCAATTTTGGAAGCGTGGCTGTGGGCAGCAACAGCGGGGCAATCCCATACGGGATCCAAAACACCGGCTCTGCGAATCTCACACTGAGCGGCTCGCCGAAGATTGCAATATCCGGCGCTGATGCTGGTAATTTCACGGTGAATGAAACTTTGACAGCCTCGCCGGTCGCCGCTTCGGGAAGCACGACTTTCATGGTAACATTCACGCCGTCTTCCGCCGTAGCGAAAACCGCAACTCTCAGCATTGCCAACAATGACAGTGATGAGAATCCTTACACGGTTACGCTGAACGGGACGGGAACAGGTCCTGGCTACGGTTCAAGTCCTG
>DYOS01000236.1 GCA_020720405.1 Caldithrix sp.
TTTAAACAATTTGAGTTTTGTCGCCGGTAAAGTAATCATCACTGACTACAATACTATTTGAAAATACTAAATCATATTGCGAAATCCAACCTGCTCATCAGTTTCTAACATGTTTTGTAATTTGTCTGATCTATATTTGCGTTGTATCACAAAAAAAAATTAGCTTGGGTCAAACTCAGGAGACCGGATTATGCGCCTTTTGCTTATTTTAATATTTTTATACGGGCTCTTCGCCTGTTCGTCAAAACCGCAGGATGAATTATACCGCTTCAGTGGTCTGACCATGGGCTCAACCTATCAGGTCAAATGGGTCGGACCCCCGCTCAGCGAGGCAGAAATAAACCGCATTCAGCTATCCGTGGACAAGGTGCTCTCCAACATAAACAAACAGATGTCCACCTACGACCCGACCAGCGAAATCTCCCGCTTTAATCAGCTTCCGGCCGGGGTGGCCATGACCATTTCTGCGGAGTTCGGCCAGGTATTAAGCGCGGCTTCCAAACTCAGCAGAGAATCCGATAATTATTTTGATCCGACCATTGCCCCATTGGTCGATTTGTGGGGCTTTGGAGCGGGTGGTACCCGCGGTCTTGTGCCCGACCCAAATAAGATTGAAGCAGTAAAACAGTTGATCGGACTGGATAAACTGGAATTTCTGAACGACTCCACCCTGCAGAAAAAGTATGCTGGCGTACAACTGGATTTGAATGCCATTGTCGCCGGATATGCCGCCGATCAAATTGGATTGGTACTGGAGAAAATGGCCATAAAAAATTATCTGGTCGAGATTACCGGTGAAATCCGGGTGCGCGGTATAAATCTGGATAAACCCTGGCAGATCGGCATCGACCGGCCGGATCTGGATAATGCGCCCGGGGAAAATCTACAGGCAATTCTGCAGCTAAAAGATATTTCGGTGGCCACCAGCGGTGACTACCGCAATTATTACCGGGTCAATGACTCTACCTACACCCATATCATCGATCCCAAACTGGGCCGGCCGATTGTCAACGGTGTGGCTTCGGTTACTGTGCTGGCCCCGGATTGTGCCACGGCTGACGGTATGGCCACAGCCATTATGGTTATGGGCCGGGAAAAAGGAATGGCCTGGGCAGCGCAGAAACCGGGGATTGAGGTTATGGTTATCACCCGCACCGACCAGGGACTGTCCATTTATGAGAGCGCCGGCTTTGCCCGCTATATCGTGGCCGGCGAAGAGCAGTAGAATATTGCAGTTATAATTTCCAGGCGATCAGCAAGCCGGTAAAGGTTGTGCCATCCAACCCATTATTTTTAGCGGCATCAAATTCTGAATACTGGTATTCCAGTTCGAGATGACGGTAGAGAAGACTTAAGGCCGTATTTTTATTGCGGCTGGCCAGATAACGGAAAAGTCCCCGTGTGCTGAACTGAAATCCAAATGTTTCCGGCTGATCTTCCCAACCATCACCTTTATAGCGTCCGGTGCTAAAGCGGACGGTTTCACCGAATTCAAAGGCATAACCGCGAAAAGTATCCACATCACTCCGTGTTTCAATAAGATGTTTGTAAAAATTTATCCTGCCGGGATAGGAGCGGTAGGTGGTCTGAGATTTATAGAGCAGATCGCGGGCTTCTGTCGACCAGTCAAATTGTATGACCTTATAGGTCTGTCCCCAGTATTCCCGGTGCAGGGCGGCACTAAAGGCCAGACCAAATACAGCCTGGCGGGGTAAAATCTGACGCTCACCCATATATTTCATTAAATCGCCGTAATTCAGCAGAGAGGCACTGCCGTGGATAGCCAGGTAAGGTTTCCAGTCACCGAACGGTTCATATTGTATCATGCGCTCAGAAATAACCGGTAGTGTAAGTTGCAGGCCAAAATCTTC
>DYOS01000100.1 GCA_020720405.1 Caldithrix sp.
ATTTTATGCTGAGCAAGAAAATGGGAAAAGCTCTCAACGAACAAATTAACTATGAATTCTTCTCCGAGTACTATTACCTGTCCATGTCAGCCTGGTTCAGTGCCAATGACCTGCCCGGCATGGCCGGATTTATGATGTTTAAAGCCGGCGAAGAACGGGTTCATGCCATGCGCTTGTATAAATTTGTACAGGACCGTGACAGTGCAGTTGAACTGCTGGCCATTGAAAAACCAAAATCGGATTTCAGCGGCCATCTTGAAATTTTTGAAACCGCCCTGCACCATGAGCAGGAAGTCACCAAACGGATTTATAAACTGTTTGAGCTGGCCCAGGCCGAAAACGATTACGCTACACAGATCGAAATACAATGGTTTATCACCGAGCAGGTGGAAGAAGAAAAACAAGCCAAAGATATTATCAGACAGGTCAAACTGGTTGGTGATAACAGCACAGCCCTGTTCATGCTGGATGAAAAACTTGGCACTATGGCAGCCATTCCGGCAGCAGCCGAATAAATAACGAGGTACAGAGCCTCTTTCGAATTCAACATTGGCAGGAAGTTTTACCTGTAAGAATCAAGACCTTCTGCAATTTTTAAATATTTTCTGATTCTTGCGGGTGAGCCGGTATTTTTCACAGTAATAGTTCTGATGCGTTTAAATAAAAAAAGCCTTCCGAAAGCGGAAGGCTTTTTTATTATATACCTGTATTTTCTCCCGTCTCTTATGGAAACGAAAGTTCTTCGTTTTATGCGTTGACCGGAATTAAAACAGCCTGTTTTGAGAAAAACTGAAGTTTCAGCTCAAATAAAGAAGACTCAAGCTGTTCAAGCTCACGCAGCATCTGATGACGCATCCCGGCAGCCTCTTCCAACATCTCCGGCAACAGTTCCTGGTAATAGCGGATACCATCGATCATGTTTTCATAGAAGGTTTCAAAAAAGGCTGCGGACATGGATTGATGAATAGATTTTAGCTCTACTTTTTTCTGCAGATAACTATAATACAGGCGTAATTCTTTGATGAACATATTTGGCCGGTTAACAGATGTCACCAGGTTGATCCGGCCATAGATATGATCGACCATTTCTTTCAGGCTGGCAATTTTAGAAAAATAAGCCATGTTTGGTCCGGGGCAAACGGCGCTGGCTGTGCTCTGTTTGCCGATATCGATGTGGTTTATGGTCAGAACGGAAGCTGTCAGACCTTCGCAAAGGCAGGTCTTTTCCACAGCCTGGTCAAAAAGCTCCTGTTTCTCTCCGGTTGAAACCGGCTGGTTCTGAATCTCCCTGCTTTTGTGTTTCAGAAAAGCGATCGAGGCTGAACAAACCGGCTTTTCGGTATAATCGGTATTGAAAGACAGAAATTTTTTCAAGCAGGGACTGCCCGGTTTTCCTGCTGCGATCTTTTCATATTTTTCACGGTCTTTATCATTGTCGCGCAGGTTATTAAAGGGTACACCAAGGGGTGAAACATCGCTCAGGTAAAGGTCATCCTCACCGGCAGCGGATAATTTGGCCAGAGTCGACTGATCGACATTGGTTGCTTCCGGCACCAGTAAAAACGGGGTACCCCAGCCGACCGATTGAACCTGGTAATGGCGCAGCAGAAAATTTTGTTCGGCAACCGTGCCGACGCCACCCTGCACGGTAATATTGATATTCAGGGCTGATTCATCGGTCAGGATTTCTCTTTTGCGCAGTGCAGGCAAATAAAGTTCACGCAGGGTCTGGAACAGTTCATCACGGCGCTTTTTAAATTCATTCATAATCGGTCCAAGCAGCAAGCCATCGGTGGCAAAGGCGTGGCCACCGCAATTCAGACCCGATTCGATCCGGAATTCCGACACCCAAAGTCCCTTCTTGGCCAGAAATTTTCCCTGGGTCAGGGCCGAGCGGAAATCGCTGACCTTGATCACGATTTTCTTTTTTAACCGGCCCAAGGCTGTTGGGAAAAAGTCCCGAAACTGTTCAATATAGCCGTATAATCTCGGGTTCATGCCAGCCGAAAAAATGATTGAGCTTTCCAGATCGCTATTGGCATAACCGCGCAGGGCGGCATGGGCATCATTAAACTCAACCGGACGCGGATTGCCCTGCCGGTCGTAATTGGTTTTATCGATTTTGGTCATAATGTTAACATCAATCGATCCGGGCTGCATCTGTTCGAGTAAGCTCAGGTGCAGTCTGGTGCGCAGCGCTTCATCGGCGGCTGACAGCAATTTTAAATATTTCTGCTTTAACTCCGAACGATCGGGCAGCATCTCAAAATAGCGGTGGAACAAACTGCCGTCAGCCAGCCCGGAATTTTTAACTGCTTCAAATTGGCGGGTAACCATCTGCTGCAGCATGTTCAGATAAGCGGTAATGCGCAGGGCACGGGCATCCGGTTCATGATCGGGAATCGGACTGAATTCACGGCTGTTCTTCCGTTCATAATGCTCCCGTAATTTTTCAAGCAATGTATCATCCACAATGGAAAGCACCGATGAAATGCCATACCTGGCTACCTTCAAAGGTGTATCAACTGAGAACCCGACGCCTAACACCGGGATATGAAACTGATGTGGACTGGACATATTCAATACCTTCCCCCTGGTGGATATAAAAAAACCGTGCGTTACCACGGTTTTCCTGATTAAATTCTGGCCAATATAGGGCTTTCCGACCGCAGAGCAAATTTAATTTCCAAAGCGTTTCTTCTTCCGCTCCGGCCGGCGTTCACCGCGGTCCGGTTTGCGGTCGTCACCGGAAGGTCTCGGACCCCGTTCCCGGAAGGCCGGGCGGTCACCACCGGAAGGTCTTGGGCGATGTTCGCGGAAAGCGGGACGATCGTCACGGGAGCGCGGTTTTTCATCCTGCCGGGCTCCAAACACATCTTCCTTGATCTCCAGTTTGCGTCCGGCCACCCGGACTCTGGCTATCAGGTCTAATTCCTGCTTGCTCAGTCCGGCCGGCAATTCGATGATTGAAAATACCGGAAACATTTTAATACCGCCGATCATTTCTCCGGGCAAACCGGTTTCATTGGCGATGGCTCCGACAATATTCCCCGGTCCGGCACCGTGCTCTTTACCCACTTCAATGCGGTAAGCGACGCGCTCCCCACCGCCGCCGGCACCCGGTCGTGATCTTTTTTCCCGCCGCGGCTGTTCTTCAAAACGCCGGCCGTGACCGGAATCAAAATGCTCCGAACGGCGATCCTGGCGGTTCTCTCTGAACTTTTCCTGTGGCAGGTCATGTTTGAGAAGAAGCGGCTCTTCACCTTGAAGCAGTGCAGCCAGAGCAGCGGCAATTTCCAGCTCGGTGATATTATTTTCATAAACATATTCATAAACAATTGTTGAAAATGTAGCCAGATCAGGGTGGGACAAGCCCTCGCTGATTTTTGTTTTAAACCGGGCAATGCGCTGGGCATTGATATGGTCGCTGCTGGGCAGATCCATGCGGACAATCATCTGGTTGGTGGCTTTTTCAATCTGCGCCAGAAGATGTTTTTCGCGCGGGGTGACAATCAGTATGGCTTCGCCGCTGCGCCCGGCGCGCCCGGTGCGGCCGATACGGTGAATATAGGATTCTGAGTCGTAAGGAATATCATAATTTATAACATGACTGATGCGCTCCACATCGAGACCACGGGCCGCAACATCTGTGGCGATAAGAACATTAATCTGCCCATTTTTAAGCTGACTGATCAGTTTTTCCCTTTGTCGCTGCGGAATATCACCATTCAGCGCCTCGCAGGCATAGCCGCGGGCCTGAAGTTTTCCGGCTACTTCAAGCGTTTCGGTTTTGGTGCGGACAAAAATAAGCATGGCTTCAAAATTTTCAGTCTCCAGTACCCGGGTCAGGGCATCCATTTTGTGCATCGGACCAACCAGAATAAAGCGCTGGCGGGTAACTTCCACGGTAACCGTGGCCGATTGAATGGTAATCTCCTGCGGCGAACGCAGGTATTTTTTGGCAATCTTGCGGATCGGCGGCGGCATTGTCGCTGAAAACAAAGCCGTTTGCCGGGTCTCGGGAGTCTGGCTGAGAATCCACTCAACATCATCGATAAAGCCCATACGCAGCATTTCATCCGCTTCGTCGAGTACCAAAAATTTCAGATGGCTGAGATCCAGCGTTTCCCGGCGCATATGATCCATAACCCGGCCCGGAGTGCCAACCACAACATGAACCCCATGTTTTAATCTGCGGAACTGACCCTCATAAGCCTGCCCACCATAGATGGGTACAACGTGAAAATCTTTCATCGATAATGAATAGCGCTGGAATGCTTCGGCGACCTGAATGGCCAGCTCACGGGTCGGTGCCAAAACCAGGGCCTGGGGCGAACGTATTTCAATATCTATTTTTTCCAACACCGGAATGGCGAAGGCAGCTGTCTTACCGGTACCTGTCTGAGCCTGACCAACCATGTCATGACCGGCCAGCAGCAACGGTATTGTTTCGGCCTGGATGGGTGTCGGAGTTTCGTAGCCGACATGATCCAAAGCCTTTAGCATAGGTTTTGATAAACCCATTTCATCAAAAGTCATCGGGATTTAATCTCCTGTTCATAATATTTCACAATTGTGATACAAGATAAAAGGCCGGGCATTACAGACGAGGCAGGAAGAATTACTTTTATGATCATATCACCAAAAACCGTTTTACGGGTTTCTAACAATTACGCAGTCAACATACGCAATTTAACTGGAAAAACCGAATTCTTTTAAAGCCCGGTTTACAGAATAAGAGACAGGAAATAAGAAGCGCGAAATTCAGTTTAAAAAGCAGGGATTATGAAAAGCATAAAATTTGGAATTGAAAGATAAAATCACCACCACTGGCAACGATAAAATACAGCATTGGGCATTCGGAATTAAAGAACCCATAACTTGTCCGGGTGAAGGGGGAGTTTGTCATCCCGCCGGAGCGGGACAAGTCTTCGAACGATCCCGCCCGGGCGGGAGAGGAGAAATCTTTGAATACAAAACCAACTGAAAACCAGGGTCGACCTCTGACTCGTCGTTTGATTCACCTGTCGTCTACAAGCTCCCGGCAATGACCTTGTTTAGGTAGGGGCTGATGTCTGATCAATAAAAACCGAATATATTTTTACCGGTTAAAATCAGTGACCATCCCTTAAAAAATGGCCCGCAGCTTTGACAAAATTTAACCCGGTGAGTATTATTGAACCAATTTAATCCTGGAAGTAGTTATGAAAATTAATGCTTCAACTTCTGATTTGAACGATGGAAATTTTCCAGCCAGCCTGGATTTGATCCGGGCCATTGCCGACCAAAGCAAGGACTGGACCTATCTGCTTGGTGCAGACAACCATTTCCTATATAGTTCTCCTGCTTTTAAAGAAATCAGCGGCTTTGAATTCACAATTATCAAAGACGATCCGGAAAAACTTTCTGATATTCTACATCCCGACGACCGGAACATCTGGGAGTCGCATCATCGTGAACATAGCGGTACATCTGAGGCCTGTAAAACCGAATTCAGAATAATTGACAAGTCCGGCACCACGCGTTGGATCAGGCACGACTGCCATCCTATGTATAATTCCAACGGACAGTTCCTCGGCCGCTGGGCGCAAAACCGGGATATTTCGGTGCGCAAACAAAACGATGCCAAACTGGCCGGACTAATCCGGTTTAATAAAAATATTATCGATTCCGCCCCGGTTGGTATCGTCACAATCAACCACTCCGGACAGGTAACGAGTGCCAACCCGGCCTTTCTGAAAATGATGGGCAGCCCCGGTCTGGACAGCACATTAAGTTTAAATATAAGTCTGCCAACTATCCGGGAGAGCGGTATTCTGGATGCTTTAAAACAGGCACTAAACAGCGGTGTGCCTTTTGAAATGCCCCGTTTGCCTTACACTTCCTATTGGGGAAAGCAGCTTTATGTCAATTTGAAAGGCGTGCCCGAATATTCTGCTGAGGGAAAGATTACCGGAATTGTTTTAGTGGTTAATGATGTAACCGCAACCGTTAAAGCTGAAGAGGGTCTCCAAATAAGCCAGACCCTGTACAGCGCAGTCTTCGACCAATCCGGCGAGGGACTGGCCCTGGCCGATTCCAGCGGCAAATATGTCGCGGTCAACCCTGCATTTTGCCGGGTGACCGGCTATGACCAGGATGAACTTCTCCAACTGACCGTGCGTGATCTTCTGCCGCCGGTTGCCGAAATTACCCTTTTCCCGCTGGTTAAATCAGGTCAAAGCGGAAGCAAAAGAAGCGAACTGGTGCGTAAGGACGGCTCCCGTTTTATGGCCGATATCAGCGGTTATCCGGTCCAGCTTGGGGATGAGCTTCTGGTACTGGGTATCACCAGAGATATAACAACTCTGATTGCTGGCGAACAATTACGCCAGGAGAATATCCATTTCCTGCAGGTTATGGAAAAAATTGACCAGGTTATTTTTAGTTCCGGCAGCATTGATGAAATGCTGAATGCGGTATTGGAGGAGTTGCTGGCTATCTTTGGTTGTGACCGGGCCATGCTGCTCTTCCCCTGCAACCCAGCTGCCGATGAGGTCCGTGTACCCTATGAGAAGACCGCCCCGGAATGCACCGGGATGAGGAGCAACGGCGAAGCCATCCCGATTGATTCAACGATTCGGGTACTACTTGAGGCAGCGCTTAGTTCAAATCAGGTGGTTAGCATTAACCAGGATACGGTTTCCACATTGCCAGGTGCAGGGTTATTCCAAAAGTACAATATAAAGTCTTACATGATGCAGGTTATTCAGCCCCGGGTTGGTGAGAGGTGGCTGCTTAGTTTGCAACAATGCAGCCAAGACCGCGCCTGGTCTTCTCACGACCAAAAACTGTTCCGGGAAATCGGGTCGCGTATTTCCGATTCACTGGGCAGTTTACTGTTAATGAAAAGTCTGAAGGAAAGCGAAGAGCGGTTTCGGAATCTGGCCGAGAAATCTCCGGTCGCTGTTGCCGTTTACATCGACGGAAAAGTGGCTTACGCCAATAAAGCGACCTGGCAGGCTATGGGCGGAAGCAGCGTCGAAGATCTGCTTGGCAGAAATTTTCTGCACCATGTCCATCCCGATTCAATGGATCTGGTACGGAACCGCTTAGCCAGAATTCAAAGCGGTGAGCAGCCCGAACCGGCCGAGATAAAATTCCTGACACTTGATGGACGGGTTATTGAAGCTATGGTTTATACTGCCCTGATCACTTTTGACCAGCACCCGGCATTGCTCTCACAATTTATCGATATCACCGAGCGAAAACGCATTGAACGGGCGCGGCAGGAAAGCGAGGAACATCTTGAATTAGCCCTTCAGGGCGCAAATCTCGGATTGTGGGACTGGAACATTCTGACCGGTCAAGTAACTTTCAACCGGCAATATGCAGAAATGCTTGGTTACAAACTGGAAGAGCTTGCCGGCAAAGATAAAGTTTGGGAATCGCTTGTCCATCCTGATGAATTGTCCCGGGTACAGGAACAATTACAAGACCATTTGAGCGGCCAAAGCGCTTCTTTCGAAAGCGAATACCGGATGCAGACCCGCAGCGGCGGATGGAAATGGATTCTCGACCGGGGCCGGATTCTGGAGTGGGATGAACAGGGTCAGCCGATCAGGGCCGCCGGTACACATCTTGACATCAGCGCCCGGCGCAATGCGGAAGATGCCCTGCGGGAAAGTGAAGCAGCAAACCGGCGCCTGGCAACTCTTGTTGAACAGTCCAGCGAATCCATTGTCGTTACCGATCTTGAAGGTCTGATGGTCTATGTGAATCCGGCTTTTGAAAAACTGACCGGTTTTTCTGCCGGTGAAGCGATTGGCCAAAATCCAAATATTCTGAAAAGCGGGCGGCAGCCGGCAAAGCTGTACAATGAACTTTGGACAACCCTCCGCCAGGATAAAACATGGGCCGGCCGATACATCAACCGGCGTAAGGACGGCACCTTTTTCGAAGAGGAAGCGGTTATTTTCCCGATCCGGGACGAACAGGGAAAAACTATCAATTACTGCAAAATAGCCAGAGACATCAGTCTGGAAACAAGACTCGAAGAACAGTTGCGCCAGGCCCACAAAATGGAAGCGATCGGTACTCTGGCCGGCGGTGTGGCTCATGACTTTAACAATCTTCTGACGGTGATCAATGGCTACGCTGAACTGGCTTTATTAAAAACCGATGCCAGTCACCCGGTTCAAAAGGACATCAAAGCAATTTTGAATTCCGGGAAAAGCGCCGAAGGTTTGACCAAACAGTTACTGGCTTTCAGCCGCAAACAAATTCACAAACCGGAAAACCTGAGCATCAATGAAATCGTCCATTCGATGGAAACCATTCTGCAGAGGCTGATTGGTGAAGATATCCGGATGGAAAGCAACCTGGCCGAAAATCTGCCCCCGATTCTGGCCGACAAAACACAGATTGAGCAGATCATTACCAACCTGGTTATTAACGCCCGTGATGCCCTGATCGGCGTTGCCATTCCCGGCCTGGATAAACAACTGAAGATTGAAACAGCCGCCGCGGTCATCGACGATACTTTTAATAAGGAAAACACCGGCTGCCAGAAGGGTGCGCATATTTTAATTACCATCTCGGACAACGGCATGGGCATGGAACCAAAGGTTTTGCAAAAGATTTTTGAACCTTTTTACAGTACAAAGGCCAAATCTAAAGGCACCGGTCTCGGTCTGGCTACCGTTTACGGAATTGTCCATCAGAATAAAGCCTGTATTTTCGTGGAATCTGAACCTGGATCCGGCACTACGTTTAAAATTTACTGGCCGGCCAGCAGTGGAAAAATCCGCAAGCCGGCCCGAACCGAAGCGGCGGGTGATCAAACAGGCTCTGAATCCGTGTTGGTTGTGGAAGATAACAGTGAAGTACGCAAATTCATCATGGAAGCTTTAAGTGCCCTGGGTTATGACGTCCGGTCTGCCTCCAACGGACAGGAAGCGCTCGAGCTGATCGGTCAGGGCGATACCTCATTTGATTTGCTGATCACCGATATGATTATGCCCGGGTTGAGCGGGAAAGAACTGTCCGATCAGGTAAAAACTCAGATCCCCGAAATCCGGGTAATTTATATTTCCGGTTATACCGATAATCAAATTGTGCAGAACGGTTCACTGCAATCCGGTATTCATTTTATACATAAACCGTTTTCCATAAACACCCTGGCCGGCGAAGTGCGCCGGGTTCTTGATCTTGCACTATACCGGAACAGTGAGGACAATATATGATACTTCTAAAACGGCAATATCCTGTAACTATACTGTTATTACTGGCCGCCGTGACCAGCTGCCAAAGCAACCGCAACAGCACCGATCCAGATGAAAATATAAATTTCCGGCAGGAAATGCGCGATTTTGTTTCGGCGATCAGCGATTATGCCAAAAACACCGATCCTGACTTTCTAATCATTCCGCAAAACGGACAGGAACTGATTACCGATACCGGTGAAGCCGATGGTCAGCCCGATCAGGATTATTTGGACAAAATCGACGGTACCGGACGGGAAAGCATGTTTTACGGCTATTACCAGGATAATCAGGCCACCCCCGCCGAAGACGAAGAACACCTGCTTGCCCTGTGTCAGCTTTGTGAGCAAAACGGTGTAGAAGTACTGGCCACAGATTATTGCTCCACCCCATCAAAGATGGATGATTCTTACCAGACCAACGCCGGTTACGGGTTTATTTCTTTTGCCGCAGACGACCGCGAACTGAGTACGGTTCCCGCCTATCCCGCCGGGCCGTATCTTCAAAACGGCGCCAATATCAGCACGCCTGGCCAGGCGAAAAATTTCCTGTATCTGATCAACCCGGAGCACTATGCCGCTAAAGCGGATTTTATCCGCACCATGGCCGCAACGGATTATGATCTGCTGATCATCGATTTCTTTCACACCGACTCGGCCTTAACCAACGCCGATATTGATCAGCTCCGGAACAAAGCCAGCGGCGGGCAGCGATTGGTGATTTGTTATTTAAGCATTGGCGAGGCCGAAGACTACCGCTATTACTGGCAGTCCTCCTGGAAAAAAAACCGGCCGGAGTGGCTGGAACCCGAAAACCCGGACTGGCCCGGAAATTACAAGGTAAAATACTGGCACCCGGACTGGCAGCAAATTATTTTCGGCCATCCGGAAGCCTATCTGGATCGTATTATCAGCGCCGGATTTGACGGCGTTTATCTGGATATTATCGACGGTTTTGAATACTTCGAAGAAAAATAAGTGAATAAGAATCATTCAACTTAAAATGTCTATATATAGCCATATAAAAAGTTTCTACTAATAGACAATTATGTCTATATATAGAACTAAATGTCTAAATGTAAACATAAAAATCAAGTAATGTTCGGCGTCTAATCTTATGTTAGGCATTACCAAGAAAGGAGTATCCACATGCAAAGCATCATAGTTGAAGTAG
>DYOS01000010.1 GCA_020720405.1 Caldithrix sp.
AACATCCGCACCAGCGGCTGGAAGAATTACTCCCCGCCAACCGGGGAAAATAACCCGGTTGCAATATGCACTTCACCGGATGGATACATTCAGTGTTCCCGGTGGCTACTTTTTCTTTTTAAGATTTCTCATCTCCCGCCCGGGCGGGATTCTTCGAAGACTTGTCCCGCTCCGGCGGGATGACGAATTCCCGCTCATGCCGGAAAATCTGCGGTCAGATTCTTCAATTCCCAATTCCTTTTTCCTTAAAATTTTTGTTGACATAAAAAAAAATTTGCCCTATGATTGTAATAGTAATTTCACAGATTGTGTTTAGTGTAACTAATATTTCAGCAGCTTATGACCCATGACCAAAAACTAACCGACCTCTTTCTTGATCTGGTACAGATCGACGGGCTTTCCGGAAACGAAGCCGGTGTTGCCGGCTACATCAAAAATTTTACAAAAAATTTAGGTCTGACCTGCATCGAAGATGACACCGCCCAAATATCCGGCGGTAACAGCGGCAATCTGATCTGCCGGGTCGGAAACGGCGGCGATACGGTTCTGACCGCCCACATGGACACCGCCCGACCGACAAAAGACCTCAAACCTCAGGTGTTGACCGATCGCATTACCTCTGATGGTAACACCATACTCGGCGCCGATAACCGGGCCGGACTGGCTGTTTTGCTGCATGTGCTGCGGGAAGCGGTCAGCGTAAACGGGACAAATCTTAATTTTACCCTGGCCTTTACGGTCTGCGAAGAAACCAGTATGGCCGGCTCAAAGAATCTCAACCTGAACGGAATTAAACAGGGTTTTGTTTTCGATTCTTCGGCCCGCCCGGGCAGTTTTATTTATCAGGCTTACGGCGCTCAAAGTTTTGAAGTCCGGGTCAAGGGCCGGGCTTCACATTCCGGCATTGCCCCGGAACGCGGTGTTCATGCCATAAAAATTGCTGCCGACGCCCTTCACGAATTGCCGGTCGGCCGGATTGATGAAAATACGACCATGAATTTCGGCACGATCCGCGGCGGCAGTGCCGTGAATGTGGTGCCCGATCTGGTGATTATCGATGGTGAAATCCGCTCATCGGTGGCCGACCGCGTTCCGCAGCTTGGAAATCTTATTGAGCATACTTTCCGCCAAAAAGCAGAAGCGGGCGGCGGATCATCCGTTTACTCGGCCCACTGGGATTTTATGCCCTACCGGATTGATCCTGCATCAACCGTTTTCCAAAGAATCTCGGGTGCAATTGAAAGGGCCGGTTTAAAACCCAACCCGGTTATTTCTAAAGGCGGCAGTGATGCCAATTCCTTTAATGAAAACGGCATACCGACAGTTAATATCGGTATCGGTGCCCAGAATCCCCATGCCAACGACGAGTTTATTTATCTGGACGATCTGGCCCATAGTGCGGCAATCGCCTGGGAATTAATCAGGAGCGATGTATGAGTATTAAACGGTTTATCTTGTCTGCTTTTGTTTTTGCCTTCTTACTCCAGAGCGGATTACCCGCCGGACCGGGAAAGGGCCATCTGATGATCTTTGGCGGTGAACAGAAATACGATTACACCATGCTGAAATTTCTGGAACTGGCCGGCGGCAAGGATGCCAAAATAGTTATTATCCCATCGGCCAGTGAGGATCCTCTCAATGAAGCTCTTTATTTGCGGCATCATCTGGAAACCCTGGGTGCAACCAATGTCAAATATGTCTTGGTCAACAATGAACCGGCCGATACATCCACCGTGCTGGCCATGATGGATAAAACGGACGGTGTTTTCTTCACCGGCGGCGACCAGGTGCGCTTAACCGGCAAACTGCTCAATACCAGATTACTGGACAAGGTGCGGGCGGTTTATGCAGCCGGCGGCGTGGTCGGAGGCACCAGTGCCGGAGCAGCGGTGATGAGCGAAATCATGATCACCGGGAATGAACTGCGCAATCCGGATACAACCGCCCCGTTTAATGCCATCCGCCTCAACAATATTGAAGTCAAACAGGGTTTCGGTTTTGTCACCAAAGCCATCATCGACCAGCATTTTGTAAAGCGCAGAAGAGAACACCGTCTGATGACCCTGGTTCTTCAGCATCCAAAGCTGCTTGGGGTTGGCATTGATGAGCGCACCGCCATCATCGTCCGTCCGGATGATACCTTTCAGGTTTTGGGCGAACACACGGTGGTCATTTTTGATGCCCGGCAGGCGGTGAAAATTTCTACAGACAAAAATGATAACCTAAGCGGTCAAAATCTGCGAATGCATATTTTAAAATCCGGAGATTGCTTTGATCTGAATTCAGGAACGGTATGCAAATAAGAGCACTGCGGATAAAGACGCCAAATACCTATTTTATTATTTTTTTTCTGATCGCACTGGTCGCCCTGCTGACCTGGATTCTGCCAACCGGTCAGTACGAACGGGTGACGATTGATGGCCGGGAAATTGTTCAGCCGGGTTCATTCCAGCCCGTCCCGGCAAATCCGCAAGGCATCGGAGCCGTGCTCACGGCACCCCTGCGGGGATTTGTGGACGCCGGACTAATCATCGGCTTCGTGCTGCTGGTTGGCGGTGCATTTTCTGTTTTTCAGAAAACCCAGGCCATTGATGAAATGATTCGCGGCATTGCCAAAGCCCATAAAAATTCAGCCCTGATCCGCTCGCTGCTGATTCCATTGTTCATGGTTATTTTTTCCCTGGCCGGGGCAGTCTTCGGGATGAGCGAAGAGGTTATCCCCTTTATCCTGATTTTCGTTCCGCTGGCCCTGACCCTGGGTTATGACAGCATCACCGGTGTAAGTATTCCCTTTATTGGTGCTGGTGTTGGCTTTGCCGGCGCATTTTTAAATCCTTTCACCATCGGCATCGCTCAGGGCCTGACCGGTCTGCCCCTGTTCTCCGGGATTGGCTACCGTTTTGTGGTCTGGCTGATCGTTACGGCAAGTGCTATTATTTTTGTTATGCGCTATGCCAACCGGATAAAAATAAATCCCGAAAAAAGTTTTATGTACGAGAAGGATCAACTGCGCCGGGCCGACCTGCATCTCGATGAGATCGATAATTTTACCCGCCTCTCCGGGACACACCTGGCCGTTCTTTTCACTTTTCTGGCCGGACTGGTTGTGATGGTTACCGGGGTGCTTTATTTCGGCTGGTTTATCGAAGAGATGTCGGCAGTATTTCTGGCCACCGGTATCGCCGTCGGAATTGTCGGGCGGATGAAAATTGGGGAGATTACAAATGCCTTTGTCTCGGGTGCCAAAGACCTGGTCGGAACGGCACTGATTATCGGCCTGGCCCGGGGTATTCTGCTCATCTCCCGGGAAGGTTTGATTCTGGATGCTCTGTTAAATTTTCTGGCCGAACCGATTGATGCATTACCGGCCGTTGTCTCGGCCCAGTTCATGTTCATCATCCAGACCATTATCAATTTCTTTGTCCCATCCGGGAGCGGACAGGCCGCGCTGACCATGCCGATTATAGGTCCATTGGCCGATTTAACCGGAATTTCACGGCAGACCGCCGTTCTTGCTTTTCAATTCGGAGACGGCTTCAGCAATATGATTATCCCGACTTCGGCCGTCACCATGAGTGTGCTTTCCCTGGCCGATATTCCCTGGGAAAAATGGGCCCGCTGGATATTACCCCTGGAAGTCATTTTTTTACTTTTAGGGATGCTGCTGCTGATACCACCGTTCTTAATTCACTGGCAATAAATTAACCATCACCAAACTTTATGGAGGTCCCATGAGAGTATTTTTACGGATGTTTTTGGTTGTGATTGGCATACTGGCCGTTATTAAACCGGCACAGGCCCAATCCTTCAATACGGGCGTGATCGGTGCAGCCGTCAGCGATTACGGCCGGGTGCGTATTTTTGACGGCGCCGATACCCGGCAGATTGACCGTTCCTCGCTATTGGTTGCTTCCGGTCCGACTGCCGTTTTCGATTACTGGAACGACACCGAGAATATCGATACCGCCCGCACGATTGCTTCACCGGCGTTGAGCCCCTACGAGTTGTACACCAAAATCGATAACTCCTATAACGACCCGACCCTGCCCCCGGATGTCAGTGCCGAAATTCATATCTATGGCTGGGATGATGCCAATTTTGTAATCGTCAAATTCCACATCCTGAATTATGGCGCAACAGCTATTGATGCCCGGATCGGTCTGGAAATTATTCCCCAGCTCGACGGCAGTTACGGATTTGAAACATCCGAATATCTGGTCGATCAGGATGCCTGTGCTTTTTACTCCGGTGCCTCAACCAATGTCGGTTATAAAACTCTGTCCTCGCCATCGGCCTCATTTAAAACCATCGACTGGTATGATGGCTATAATTCCTTCGACAGTGATCTTTACAACTGGCTGACCACCAATACCTATGACACACTGGACGAAACCACTTCATCCGACGGTATTGTTTCATTCTATTCACAGCCGGCGGTTAATCTTCCGGCCGGCGCCGACACCGATTTTTTTGTTGCTGTAGCTGTAGGTGCTGACAAACAGACCATGCAGCTCGGACTTACTGCAGCTGTTGACAAATATGCCCAGGTTTTCGGCACACCCATCGGCGATCCGGAAACAATGGAATCCCGTAACTTCAGTCTGGCTCAGAATTATCCAAACCCATTCCCCAAAGGCACAACGGGCAATAATCTGCAAACCAGAATCCGGTTCAGCCTGCTGCAAAGCGAACAGGTCCGGCTTGTGGTTTACAACAGTCTGGGACAGGTGGTTGCCACCCTGACCAATCAGCAATTGCCGGCCGGAAACCATGAGGTTCATTTTAACGGTGCAGGTTTACCAAATGGTGTCTATTTCTACACCTTAAGTTCAGGTTCAGCATCCACCACGAGGAAAATGCTGCTGATCCGGTAACGTTCTAAAAAACGGGTTGCCCGGCCGGCAGCCCGTTTTTTCTGAACCCTGATTCTACAGAAATACCTGTCCGCCATTTACAGGAAACAGGTGCAAAAGCGGATTATAAATGCGTTACCAGACCATCAAGGAAAAGATCAGGCAGAATTACGGCAATCTGCCCGGGAACCAGAAGAAAATTGCAGATTTCGTCATCGATCATTTTGATCAGATTCCTTTCCGCAACGTTCAGCAAATTTCTCAATCCACCGGTACCAGTGTGGCCACCATCGTCCGCTTTGCCCAGCGCATCGGTTTTAGCGGATTCAGTGAACTGCGTGAAGAAATCGCCAGTACGCTGCAGGGGCATTTGCAGGGCAGCGCCTTATTCCCTCTGATCGATCAGGAAGAACTGGCCCGCAATACGCTGACCCTGGTTGCCAATCAGGAAATCACCAATATCAACCAGACCCTGGCCCAGATCGAAATGGCCAATTTTCACCTTGTGGTGGATGAAATCTTAAAGGCGAAACGGGTTTACACCATGGGTTTGGGTATTTCGAACCTGCTGTGCCAGATATTGGCCTATCAGCTCAATCAGGTTGGCATTGATGCCCATCCTTTCCGCCATGATTACAGCTATTTTTCGGAGCAGCTTCTGCCGTTGAACAAAAACGACCTGATTGTGGCTTTTTCTTTTCCGCCATACTCGGTCGAGACCATCGAAACCGCACGGATAGCCCGCGAGCGGGGCATAAAACTGATCGCCCTGACCAACCGGGACAGTTCACCGGTAACACCCTACTGTCTGGTCAACCTTTGTGTGCGCAGCGAAAACATGCTTTTTACCAATTCGTTCTCGGCTATTTCCGTTCTGATCAATGCTATTTCCACAGAATGTGCGGTAAAAAATAAAAGCCGGGCGGAAGTAACCGCAACCGAAATTGACCGGATGATGTTTGCTCAAAAAAATATTATGTCTTAGCATGAACAGCCGGTTTTCTGCCGGGCTGCCGAGGTGAGTATTATGAAACCAGTGCTACTCTTTTTACTGCTGTCCGTCCTTCATGTCTGGGCTGGAGTAACCGGCAAATTAAGCGGAAGGGTGACCGATGCCCGGAGCGGTGCGCCCCTGGCCGGCGCCAATATCGAAATCAGCGGAACTGGCATCGGCGCATCCGCTGATGCTGAAGGTTATTTCGTTATCCTGAACGTCGTCCCCGGGAAAATTGAAGTGGTAATCAGCTATATCGGATATGAAACCCAGCGTCATCAGGATGTTCTGATCAATGCCGATCTGACCACAATTATTCAGGCCGCCTTAAGCGAAGCCCATCTGACCATGAATGAAAGCATTGTGGTTATGGCCGAGCGGCCCCTGATTCAGCGTGACCTGACCGGCTCCATGTCCGTTGTCCGGCGGGAGGATATTGAATCCCTGCCGGTGGCTAATCTGCAGGATATTCTGGCACTGCAGGCCGGTGTGGTCAGTAACGGCAGCCGCTTCAATGTGCGCGGCGGAAGAGCCAATGAAGTGGCTTTTTTAATTGACGGTATGTATGTCAGCGATCCGCTGATGGGTGGTCTGGCCACCAATATTAACAACGATGCCATTCAGGAACTGACCCTGCTCAGTGGAACCTTTAATGCCGAATATGGCAATGCCCTGAGCGGTGTGGTCAATATCGTCACCCGGGATGGTGCTGAAAAACTGGAAGCACAGCTTGAAACCCGGAGCAGTATTTTCGGCATTTCGCGCTACGCCAACCTGGAAGAACTGCGGATCAACGGCAATATCAGCGGTCCTTTTATTTCCGATAAAACCCGTTTTTTCATCTCCGCCGAATATAACACCGCCGGCAGTTACCTGCCTTTCGGCTATGAGCGTAATCTGACCTTCTTCAGCAAACTCAGTTTCCGCCAGATTCCCGGTGTAAAAATTACCTTATCCAACCGCGGCAGCCGTTCGGCCTGGCAGAATTACAGCCACGATTATAAATACATCCCCGAACAATATCTGCGCAGCCGCAGTGATGACTGGCAGAGTGTGCTCATGCTGACCCATACCCTGAGCAATAATTTATTTTATGATTTCCGGCTGTCTTATTTTAACCGCGGCAGTTATTCCGGTGTGGATAAGGACACCTCGGAATACCTGACCTCGTCCCAATGGGAATATTTAGAAGCATACGGGAACGGTGTTGAATTCTACTCGCTGGCCAACCCCCTGCAATTAACACAAAGCCGTACGGCCACAGCCGATGCCAAATTCGACCTGGTCTGGCAGCCTAATGAGCGCAACGAAATCAAATTCGGCCTGCATTTTAAAAAGCATTATCTCAACCTGTTCAGCATTTATGACCCAAAACGGGATAACCCGTATGTTGACGATTATAAAGTTGATCCATATGAAGCTGCCGTTTATTTACAGGACAAACTCGAATTCCCGTCGCTGGTGCTCAATCTTGGCCTGCGCTACGATTATGCCAATGCCAATGTCCGTTTCCGCGAAAGTCCGCTCGAAGCCGGATCGGCGGTTGAAGTAAAACCGCGCACACAATTCAGTCCCCGTCTCGGTATTGCCCATCCCATCTCGGAAAAAACAAAACTGCATTTTTCCTACGGCCATTTTTTCCAGAACCCGGATTACCAGTACTTATATGAAAACAAACAATACGACATCGGGGTGCGCGAGCCTATTTTTGGTCAGCCCAGTCTTGACGCCGAACGGACTATTGCCTATGAAGTCGGACTTTCCCATCAGTTTTCCGGCAATAACAGTCTTAATCTGACCGCCTATTATAAAGATGTAACCGGGCTGATCGGCACCCACTATTTTGAATTCCGTGATGCCTATACCAATCAATATACAGCCTACACCCTGTACGTGAACGAGGACTATGCCAATATCAAAGGATTTGAGTTAAGCCTGAACCTGCGCCCAAACCGCCATTTCAGCGGCGGTCTGACTTATACTTTTTCCATAGCCAGGGGCAGTGCCTCTTCTGAAACGGAACAATATCCCGGCACCCAGGAATCGACCCGGCTGTACTATCTCGACTTTGACAAAACCCATCTGTTTAATGCCACAGCAGCCTATAATCTGAGCCAGAATGAAGGGATAGAAATTTTCGGGTTACCTGTTTTCGAAAATACAGATTTCAACCTGATTTTCAGTGCCGCCTCCGGCTCTCCCTACACCCCCTCCGGCCGGGATATCGGTTTTGTCGAGAAAAATTCCCTGCGTCAGCCAGCCATTTATTCTGCCGATCTGGAAATTGGCAAAAGCTGGAAAATCGGACAAACCCAGAAACTGCGCCTGTTTGCAGAGGTCCGCAATCTGACCAACCAGCGAAATATTTTATATGTTTACCGTGATACGGGTGACCCGGATTATACGATCGTTGGTGATCACTCCACAGCTTATATGCGCGACCCTTCCAATTACGGCGCACCGCGCTCGGTAAGGCTTGGTTTTGGTTGGAGTCTGTAAAAGCGAGTGAAAATCAATGACTGACGATGATTCAAAAAACCAATCCTGCACCGGCGGTGCAAATCCGCCGGGCGGGATATTTCTGTATAAAACGAGGCTGATATGAAATTAAAATTGCTGGCCATGCTGATGCTTTATTCTGCCAATCCCGTTTTCGCCCAGGACAAAGACCGGGACAGTGATTTTCTATACCTGGGAAAAACATCAGCCATTGAGGACCGGGCGGCCGGAACCCATAATGCCGGAAATATCGGACTTTTTTTTGAGAACAGGGGTAAACTTTACCCACGGCGGTTAAGCCAGGGGCCCTCCGGGGAATTTCCGATCAATAGCGGAAAACATTATATCTACCGCATCAATCCCATGGTTGGCGTGCCCGGAAATGTTATCCAGGGCCGCTACACGGATAATGAAGAATGGGAAGCGGTCGGTGGTTACCACAACAGCGATTATACAAAAATAGCCTTTAGCGATAATAACCGCACCTGGCCTTCCGGCGAATGGCCGGTTAAGGATGCCGCCGGCAACCCGGTAATTTTATCCGACCAGGATTCGTACTGCGTTTATGACGATGCCAACAACAGCGTTACAAAACTGGGTCTGCAGGTGGCTCAGACCGGTTACACCTATGGTGTAAAATTCGCTCAGAACATTCTCTTTTATAAATACGAGCTGACCAATAATGGTGAAAATGACCTGGACAGTCTGTACTTCAACCTGTACTGTGATATCGATATTGGCAACATCAGCGGTGGTGCCCCGGAGTATGCCGATGACAAAGTCGGGTTCAGCAAAGAACGGAATCTGCTCTATTTTTATGATAGCGGCTATTCTTCCGAGTGGCCTGGTAACAAAACCGGGCAGTTTGGTATTGCCCTGCTGCGCACCCCGCAGATCAACGGCTCGGAATTGGGTGCCACCGATATGCACTACAACCGGGAGGAGCATGATATCGACCGCGATGATATTCAATATGCCATCCTTTCCGGCGACACCAGTTTTCTCGGTATTCCCGAGTTGTTTGGCAATTTCTTTCACACCGGGTCGGGCCACGACCTGCACTTCGATGATCTTTCCACCATCCCTTCGGCCGGTCTGGGCATTTTAGCCAATATCAGTTCCGGACCCTATGTCTTAAACCGCGGTGACACGCTGACTTTTTACACCGCCCTGATCGGGGCCGACAATAATGCCGAACTGCTTGAAACCCACGATATGGCTCTGAAAATTCTGAACCTGAATTTCAATATCAGTAAACCTCCGGCCACACCCGCCCTTTCCGCCGTTGCCGGCGATGGCAGGGTAACTCTTTTCTGGGATGATGCAGCCGAAGCATCGGTCGATAATTTTAGCGGTGAACAGGATTTTGAAGGTTATCGTCTTTACCGGAGTACAGATCAGGGTGTCCATTGGGATCAATATGACCGCAATGCGGATCCCAGCGTCGGGGTGGATCCGGTGCCAATCGCCGATTACGATGTAAGCAACGAAATTGGTCTTGATTCCGGTCTGCGCTACAGCTTTATCGATTCCAATGTGACCAACGGATTCAATTACTGGTACACGGTAACCTCCTATGACCGCGGCGACACTACGCTGGAAAGCCTGGAATCCGCCCGCGGCAATAACCTTGACGCAAAGAACCTGGCCTCGGTTATACCCTCCGCCTCAGCCATCGACCGGACGCCGGTCAGCAGCGGAGAAGTGGTGCATTCGGGCAGCGGCACCTCCAATTACCTGCTGAATGTAAAACCGCCTGACCTGGATTCGCTTGCCAGCCGAAGTTACGAGGTCAGCTTCAGCTATAATTACCGCAAAGACCATGGCCGGTTAAAAACCAGGGTGAGCATCGAAATAACCGACTCAACCAAAACGCTGGCTGAAAATTACCAGATCAAATTCATTTCTCCCGAAAATCTTTACCTGATCAATCTGTCCACCGATCTGGAAATCGGCACCAATCCCAAGCGCTATCGTTCCGGCGCCAAATATACCCTGAATCCTGGTCTAAAGGTTGGTTTAACCGATCCGGATCCCAATGCACCGCCCGAAGATCTGCCCAGGGCCGGGGATGTTATTTCGATCAATTTTGCCACCACTACCATCCGCAGCGACGGTGACACGGTTGTTGCCAGCCGGGCTTTTGATCTGAATCAGCCCATGACCACCAGCGACGGCATCACCTATGCGCTGCAGGCGCCGGAGATGATCGGGCCGGTTATCCGGGTCAGCGGCAGCGATGCTTTTAACCTGGAGTTTTCGGTCAGTGATGAAAGCGCCATTATGGATGAGACTTATTTTCTGGCAGTTACTCCCGGCGGTTTCGAAGGCAGCCGGGGATTTATCGGGCTGCTGGTTCAGACTGCCGCCCTGGATACCGTAGCCCACCCGGATAGTCTTTTTAACAATGACACTTTTGACTTCAACGGGCTGACGGTCGGCGTCACTTTCCCGGATAATCAGCCGCCCGGCACCGGCAACATCTTTTCTGTGGAGACGGTTGTGCCGCGTAAACCTAATATTAAAGACCGCTATACTTTTAACATTCAGGGTGCCGCCGTCTCAAAACAGCAGCTTTCCCGGAAGATGGAAAATATAAAAGTAGTGCCCAATCCCTACCTCGTTTCATCGCTGTATGAAGAAGAATTCGGTGAGCTGCGCTATGAACCGGTGCGCCAGATCCGTTTTATAAACCTGCCCTCAAAATGCACCATCCACATTTTTTCCGTGGCCGGACAGCGCATAAAGAAGATTGAGCATGAGGCCAACAACGGGAGTGAAGCCTGGGATTTGCGTTCCGACGGCGGACGGGAAATCGCCCCGGGAGTTTATGTATTTGTAGTTAAATCGGCCGGCGGGGAATTCCTTGGCCGCTTTGCCGTGATAAAATAAAATGGTTTGATGATACGCTGCCAGGTTTTGATTCTGAAAGCGGATCACTGCTAAATTTTTGCCGGCCAATGCAGTCGGTGGATTATGGCAAACAAAACCGGACATCGGGAAAAGCTGCTCCCGAAGGAACTATGGGAACTATGAAAAAAATGTGCCCTGCACAGGAGTAATTATGTCAGCCTGTCTGAAAAGATGGTTATTTTTTCTGCTGCTGCCGGCCATCGGCCTGGCCCAGAATCCAAATCTTGGTACAGCCGGAGCCCAGTTTCTGAAGATCCCGGTCGGCGCCGCTTCGGTCGGGCTGGGCGGGTCCTGCATTGGTCTGACCAGTGACGCTTCGGCCGTATTCTGGAATCCGGTCGGTATTTCTGCGGTGAAAAATAACTCTGTACATTTTTCGCATCTGCGCTGGTTCGGTATGTTTGATCTGAACAGTGTGGCCCTGGTGCATCATTTTGAGGGTATTGGTCACGTCGGTCTTGGTTTGGTCGTCTTCAGCACCGATAAAATGGAGATCACCACCGAAACCCAGCCCAACGGCAGCGGCCAGTTTTTTGATGCCCAGGACATGGCTTTCAGCCTGAGCTACAGCCGGTTTTTAACTTCAAATTTCAGCGCCGGTGTCAGCCTGAAATACATTTATCAGCGCATCTGGGATGAAACAGCCGGCGGCGTGGCCTTTGACATCGGTACAAAATTCTTCACCGGCTATCATAATATTATCCTGGCTATGACCATGTCTAATTTTGGTCCAGACCTTCAGCTTGACGGTCCAAACCTGGCCATCAAACACGACGGTGACCCGTTTCTGAATAACCGGCTGACCCCGGCCCGTTACACCACCGATCCCTATGCTTTACCGCTTAATTTCCAGTTCGGGGTCACGGCGGATTTGTACCAGTCGCCGTTTTTCACTCTGCGCGCCGAGCTGGATGCGGTTCACCCCAACGACAATCTCGAACATTTGCAAATGGGCGGCGAGGCGTTGTTTTGGGGTCAACTGGTTCTGCGGGCCGGTTACAAATTCCGTGACGACGATGAAAAACTGAACCTTGGCGCCGGGATCAAAAGCTATCTGGGCACCTATCTGATCAAACTGGATTATGCCTATTCAATGTATGAAATACTGCCCGATGTCCATTTTATTTCGGCCGGCTTTGAGTTCTGATATGCCTAAAACAATGCCGCCCGCACCTTACCGAAGTAAGACCAGAATTTCGAATCATCCATCATTATTGCTCAGCCTGCTGTTCCTATCGTTATTTCTTTTACTCAACCGGGCGGAGGCTCAAATGACGGCACTGACCTGTCCGGAACCGGCCCTGATCAGCAGGCCGGTTACCTATCCGGAAATGGAAGCATTTTTAGCCGGGCTGAATCAACCCGGTTTTATCACCATACAACCTGAAGGGCAGAGTCACCAGAACCGGAATATTTATTCAGTCCGCTTATACCGGGGCAAAGACCAGCCGCGCTACCGTCTGTTGCTTTATGCCCAGCAGCATGGCAATGAGCCGGCCGGGAAAGATGCCCTGCTTTTTCTTCTTCGTAACTTTTCTGAAAATCCTACTCTGCTGCCGGCGGATACGGAGCTTTGGCTGATGCCCATGATCAATCCCGACGGCGCCGCAGCGGATACCCGGCGCAACGCGGCCGGTGCGGATCTGAACCGGGATCATCTGAGCCTCGACCAGCCGGAAACCCGGGCTTTGTATCAGCTGGTGCGCCGGGTTCGGCCGCATATTGCCATCGATTGCCACGAGTTTGTCCGCGACAGCGAAGACTATGCCTCCATGGGCTGGCTGGAGTGGCCGCAGATTATGATGGACACCGCCAATAACCCGTTTTTCCCGGCCGATATTTACAAAATGGGATTGGAGTGGTGTCAGACCATTGCCCAACCGCTGGACGCAAAAGGAATAAATTATACACGCTATTATGTCGGCGGCGTCCCGCCGGATGAGGAGCAGCGCTTCAGCGCCCCGGATCTGGATGATGCCCGCAACGGAATTGGTGCGTTTGGCGGTTTGTCGTTTATCATCGAATCGGGTGTGCGGCGTTCCCGGCCCGATCCAAATGCCGATCTTGGATTGCGGGTACAAGCCTATCTGGCCATTTTTGATGAGTTTTTTTTTAATAAAACGCTGATAAAAAAAAGCCTGAAAATGCTGGAAAAAACGGGTGACACCCGGACCCTGCCCGATTTTGTCCCGACCAATTATTTTTGGGCCAACCGTGATTTTAAAATTTCAGAAGTAAAGGTGATCGAAACGCAGAACAACCGGGAGAGGTCCATTGCTACAGCTAATTTCATGACCGATCTGGTTTGCAAAAACAGTGTCACCCGACCGGCAGCCTATCTGGTCGATGCCCAAAATGCCGGACCGTTTAAAAACCTGCTCGACCGGCATCAGATTGATTATCAGATCATCAAATCAGACACTTCTATTGAAATCGAATCTGCCCGGCTGATCCGTTTTGAAGATTATACCGATTCGGTTTACAACCGCTATGCCGACCGGGTTCTGGTTTCCCGTCTGCCAAATTCAGAAAAAACCTTCCGGCCTGGTTCATTGCTTATTCCGGCCGACGGCTCCCAGGCGCGGCGGGTCATCCTGCTGCTTGAGCCAAACCAGATGTACGGTTTGTATCAATATCCCCAATACCGCCAACTGATCGACACCAGCGGTGTTCTGCCGGTTCACCGTCTGCTGCAAAAACAAGAATGAACCAGCCGTTTTATTATACCCGGTTGTTTCAGCTCTGGCTGGTGCTGCTGCTTTACCTTCCCGTTCCGGAAAAACTACCGGCCCAGGGTTCGGTACTGCTGGTCGGTGGAGGTTCCGAAGATGCCAATACCTGGTCCGACCGGCCTTTTAGCTGGATGGTCAGCCAGGCCGATTCCGGGAAAATCATCAATATCGATGTCGATGCCGCCACACCCTGGTATGCTTCCTATTTCCGCTGGCTGGGCGCCGATCCGGCCAGTCATCATCTGCAGATTGCCAGCCGTACGGCAGCCAACGATTCCGCCGTTTACCGCGAGCTGATCAGCGCCAGCGGCATTTTTATTGAAGGCGGTGATCAATGGGATTATATCGAAACCTGGAAAAATACTTTGGTCAGTCAGGCTCTGCAGGAGATCTTTGACCGGGGCGGCGTAATCGGCGGAACCAGCGCCGGGCTGGCTGTTTTGGGTGAAGTGGTGTTTGATGCCCGCTTCGGAACGGCGGATCCCAAAAATGTTGCTTACGATCCATACAATTCACGGGTCAGTTTTACAGATGATTTTCTTATGGTCTTACCCGGCATCCTGACCGATTCTCATTTTCAGGCCCGGGGGCGTTTGGGCCGGCTGATTCCCATGCTGGCCCGGCGTATTGTGGATTATAATCAGCCCAATCTGACCGCCATCGGCGTCGATGAGGAAATGGCTTTAGGCATAGATCAGAAAGGTCTGGCCACGGCTTTTGGCAATTCATCCGTTACCATTTTGTACGCCGGAGCCGGGAGCCAGATCAATTGCCGGCCGGGAATCCCCGTTTCATTTACCTCCATCGGCTGTGATATTCTGCTGCATGAAGCTGTTTATGATTTGAACACCAAAACTTTAATCGACTCCGGTATTTATTTAAAAGCTGCCCGGCCGGCACAGATCCAGCCCATACCAGCCGAAACGATTCTGCTTGAGGGCAGTATGGAGGAGACGGCCGATAAGGGTGAAATCCGCATCAGCGGGTTAACCGGCAATCCGGAAAACTGGTGGCAGAATGGTTTGCAGGCCGTTCCCGGAACCAGCCAGTTACCAGGTGCGGTACTGATTCCAAAACTATGGCATGAGGCTGACTTTTACCCCAACCGGATCAGTGGCGGTTTACTCGGCGCCGCTTTGCACCCGGGATTTTTTGCCATATTCCTTGATGATTCAAGCCGGGTCACGGTCACTGAAGATGGGAAACTTAGTACGGAGGGCATTTGCTACCTACTGGAAAGCCCGGATGCAAGGTTTACCGGTAAAAACCAATTTGGCATCCCCGGAATGATCGGCGGGAAAATACAGGTACTGGCTGACGGTGACCGTTTTGATCTGCTTTCCGGTCAGGCTGCTTTGGCCATACCACAGAACGTTCAACCAAAACCAGCCGGATTCAGACTGAACCACTGCGCCCCAAATCCCTTTAATAACAGCTTTGTCATCGAATTTGAATTACCCGAACCCGGTCAGATTGAGATTGCAGTTTTTAACAGTATTGGTCAGAAAATACAACGGGTGATGCCATCTTATTTCCAGGCCGGTTCAAACCGTTTATTCTATCCGGCGGATAATCTTTCTTCCGGCGTCTATTTTCTGCGGCTGAGCTTTAAGGAGCAGAGCAGGATGTTCAAACTTGTCCATTTGAAGTAAAAACAGAAATGGTTTAATCGAAACCGCCTGCATACAGAAAACAATTCAATATCATTTACTTGTTTTGTCCTTTGCCTCATTAAAATATAAGAAACCTTTGCAGAATATCCCGATTTGTCATTCTTCTCCCGGCCATGCGGGAGAAGAATCTGTTAAGCCCGTAAATAGGGGATAATTCCCGCCCAGAGTGGCATCAATTTGACAGACCAGGGGATATATAAAGGTTTCTAATAGATACAACCTGGTATTAAAAAAACGATTCGATATCAATTATTTCCCTTTCCCTTTTCGGCAATGGGATATAATCAAAGATGAATGCCATCCAAACTGTTGCTTCAATAACTCACCCTGCCTAAACCGGAAGGGTACTACATATAAAAGAGGTAACCGATAATTCACGCAGTTTTTTCTCCAAAAACTTGACCGGCATCAAAAATTTAGGGCAATCAAAATTTTACAAACTCAGACTTAAATCTTAGATTGTGATTGCCATGAAAAACACTATTCAAAAAGATATTACAACTACATCCGAAGCAGAGCTGTCAACCAGCCCGGCTAAACTGTTCAACCGTGATTACATTCTGCTTTGGCAGGGTCAGTTCGTCAGCAAAATGGGCTCACAGGTCTATTCGATTGTGATTGCCCTGTGGCTGAAACAAATCACCGACTCAGGTTCGCTGGTCGGCTTGTTTTTTATGCTTTCCGCCCTGCCGGTGGTTTTATTCGGTGCGCTGGGCGGGGCATTTGCCGACCGCTTTTCGCGGAAACAGATTATCGTTCTGAGCGATGTGGTTAACGGTCTGTTGATAACTACCTTAGGTGTCCTGCTCTTTATCCTGCCGGCCAAGTCCCCGGCTGTTCTGATCAGCGTCTTTGTGGTAGCTATTCTTGTTTCAACGGTCAATGCCTTCTTCGGGCCGGCCATTTCCGCCTCTATCCCCGACCTCGTTCCAAAGAAAATGATAGCCGGCGCCAATTCCATGGGTCAGCTTTCGGATAAAATATCCGTCTTTTTCGGTCAGGGTTTTGGCGTGCCTTTGCTGAGCCTGCTCGGTATGCCGGTACTGGTCGTTGCCAACGGAATCACCTACCTGGTTTCTGCCTTCAGCGAATCTTTCATCCGCATTCCGCAGATCATCCCGGAAGGGGTTAAATCCATCGGTGAATATATGCGTACCTTCCGGGCCGACCTGCGGGAAGGTGTTGACTATATTTTTGGGAACAGCGGACTGACCAGGCTGCTTTTAGTTTCCGTTGTTCTCAATTTCTTCACCATGCCGGTGATTGTTCTGCTCATATTTTATGTCCAGGATTTCCTAAAGGTATCCGCCAACTGGTACGGCCCGCTGTTGGCTATTTATGGCTTCGGCGCCCTGGCCGGATATACCCTGGTCGGCCTGATCAGGGTTACCGGAAAACTGCGCCAGAGATTATTGCCGGCTTTTATGATCGCCGAATCAGCAGGTTATGTTTTTCTCAGCCAGATTCACAGCCCGGTTCTGGCCGCTATTTTATTCTTTGCCGGCGGTGCGATGAGCGGTTTTATCATGATCAACATCATGACCCTGCTCCAATTATCTACACCAAGCAAAATCCGCGGTCGGGTGTTCGGAACCCTTTCTACAATTTCCGGCAGTGTAGCGCCGATTGGTATGGGTTTGGGCGGCTTAATTTATGATTTAGCTAACAAAGATATCAGCCTTATTTACTTATCTTGCGGCTTAATCATGATTGTCCTGATCAGCATTCTGACTGCTGACCGGAACTTCAAAAAATATATCGGTTATGAACTGGAAGATGAATGGGAAGAAACAGGCTTTAATTATAATGTCCGTTATGTTAAGCAGGAAGAAATCCCTTCCTACAAAGACCTTCTGGATGAAAATAAATTTAAAAAACCATGGAGTGAACTATGAGTCAAGAAGAACGGGATGATTCGACCATTTACAAAGTGGTCTTGAATCATGAAGAACAATATTCAATCTGGCCGGCCGACCGGGAAAACGCCCTGGGCTGGCGTGATGCCGGAAAAACAGGTACAAAAGATGAATGCCTGACCTATATAAAAGAAGTTTGGACGGATATGCGTCCGCTCAGCCTGCGTAAAAAAATGGCTGAAGCCGGAAATTAAAGGCTAAGAAGTAAGAAAGAAGACGGAAGAAGTAAAGCTGATAAAAGCGGTTTGATGAGGAGATATTCCAGGCTTACTCTTGCTTTTTTACCTGAGTCAGGTTTTCTGACCGCAAACCTGTTGCTACTAACCATCCGGTCAGGATAAAGAGACATGACTAAAGCAATAAAATCAAAATGGCTGGTCTTTCCGAAGCCGCAACCGGCGGCCCGCCTGCGCTTATTTTGCCTGCCCTTTGCCGGCGGCAGCAGCAATGCCTTCCGCAACTGGACAAAATATTTACCATCCACTGTGGAATTATGTTCTATTGAACTGCCTGGCCGCGGTTCACGTCTTAGCGAAGCGCTGCGCCACTCATTACCCGAATTATTGCCGGAAATATCCGCTGCCCTTGAACCGCATCTCGATCTGCCTTTCATTTTTTTTGGCCACAGCATGGGCACGCTACTGGCCTTTGAACTCAACTATTACCTTCGTCAGCAGCTTTCCAAATCCGCCAGCCACATCTTCCTTTCCGGGCGCGGCGCTCCCCACCTGGCTGACCCCGAACCGCCGATCCACCAGCTCGGACACGATGATTTTATATCCAAAATTAAAGAGTACAACGGTACCCCGAAACAAATTCTCGAACACCGCGAACTGATGGAACTAATGGTACCGATTCTAAGAGCTGACTTCGAAATCTGTGAAACCTACCGCTTTGAAGCGGATGAACGGGAGCCATTTGACCAACCCCTGACTATATTTGGGGGATTAAAAGACAGCAGCACGCCTCGCCCGGTACTCGAAGCATGGAGCCGTTATACCACCAGCACATTCCAGGTACGCATGTTTCCCGGAGACCATTTTTACCTGCTCGATTCGGAGATGCTCCTGATCCAGACCATGCTTCGGGACATCGGCAACCATTTTAATTTTTAAAAATACATGATTCAGGAAATCGCACCCGGATCATGGCAGCCGGGACAGGCCGCGGTTTTTGTTTTCCAGTTTTCATTGCTCAGTGATCCTGAAAACTTTTTATCCCTGCTGGACAGGGAAGAAAAAGACCGGGCTGAAAGATTTTATTTTGAGGCAGACCGCCGGAAATTTATTGTCGCCCACGGCCAAACCCGGCACCTGCTATCTCAATTTACCAGACGGAAACCGGTGGACCTGAAATTCAGCAAGGCTGGTTTCGGAAAACCATATCTTTCCGATCAGAGCTGGTATTTTAATCTGTCGCACTCCGGGGATTACGGTTTGCTGGCAGTAGCCGGAAAAAATGAATTAGGTGTGGATATTGAACGGCATCATCCGCAAGTGAATGATTTACAGATTGCCAGACGTTTTTTTTCAGAACCGGAACAGGCGCATCTTTTTGCCCTTCCGCCGGCGGAACAAAAAGAGGCATTTTTCCGGGTTTGGGCGCGCAAAGAAGCAGTGATCAAAGCCATCGGACACGGTCTGCAAATTCCTTTGAGTTGTTTCGATGTGGAGGTTCATAAAAACAAACCGGCCGGTTTACACCGGCTTGACTACCAGGATTATGAACCGGGTGGCTGGTCAATGTATGAACTGCCGGTTCCGGCAGGATACAACGGCGCTTTGGTTGTTCATGGCATGACCGATCAAATCGCCTTTGTCCGAATACAGGCCTAGGCACCGCTCCGGCCGCAGGAAGGCAGCCTGGCAAAGACCTGATTCCGTCATCATTTTTTTAATCGGGAGAAGCATGGATAGCATTATTGGAATTAAATCAAAGGATTGGTTTTATCTGTTGAAAGAAAATCATTATCGGGTGGCACCCAGACATTTTTTAAAAGCCCTGGCCATTACCTGGTACAGCTTCGGTAACGCCAAGGGTTATCGCCGTGAGCTCGAAAAATTTGGTGTGCAGATCAGGGAAACAAAGGTAGAACCTGATCCGGTATTTATTCTCGGACACTGGCGCAGCGGTACAACCTACCTGCATAATATCCTCTCCCAGGATGAACAATTCGCCTATCCCAACCTATTCGACATTAATAACCCGCATACTTTGCTGATCAGGGATTTTTTGTATCAGCAATACAAAGCCGGGAATAACCGCTCAGTCCAGCGTCCGATGGACCAGGTTAAGATTGATATCGACAGCCCGAGTGAAGAAGAATTCGCCATCGGCATCAGTAGTTTAAAAAGTCCGCTGTTGGCCTGGCTGTTCCCGGCCAACAGCAGCTATTACGATCGCTACCTGACTTTTCATCCGGCGCAGCCGCAGGAAATCGAAGCCTGGAAAAAAGAACTGGATTGGTACCTGAGAAAATTAACATTTAAGTACCGCAGGCAGTTATTACTCAAATCGCCGGCCAATACCGGTCGGATCCGGCTTCTGCTGGAACTGTATCCCAAAGCCCGTTTTATTCATATCCACCGTAATCCGTACCATGTTTTTGTTTCGACCCAAAATCTGTACAAAACAGCGGTGGAAACTTCTGCCCTGCAGAACCCGGCGCTGGCCAGCAGTGACGAGCTGATTATCCGCCGTTACCGAATGATGTACGATCAGTTTCATGAGGATCTGCCTCTATTGAATTCTGATAATTATATTGATATCTCCTATGAAGAGATGGAGAAGAATCCGGGACAAATAATAAAATCCGCCTATCAACAGCTTGGTCTGCCCGGTTTCGAAACAGCCGGTGAAAAAATAAACATCTATCTGAGTTCACTAAGTCAGTATCAAAAAAATCAGTATCCGCTCCTGCCCGAGGCAATCCGCCACGAATTGAACAAAAAGCTCAAAAGAGAATTTGAGTACTGGAATTATGAAATAATTAAATGAACTGGATAAAATTGCCTGTTGTTCAGTATATTTTTGTCAATCAATGATAGGGATAACCGGGGAAAAATGCGTTCACAGGCTCTGATATTAATCGCTGCTGCGCTGCTCATCCGTTGCGATGCACCGCGCCTAAATCCATTGGATGCCCAGGGCTCCAATTATCTGCTCAGCGAAACCATTACCCTGCTGACTACAAAACTGAATGTCGAATTTCCGCTCAGCGGAGTTGAAGTAACCATTCCGGAACTGGTCTATACCGGTTTAACCGGCGCCGACGGCCGGCTGACGATTCCCTTCAAACCCTTGCCGGCGTTAAGGGTTTATCTGACCAAAGATTCATACTTCAGTGATACCCTGACCATTGATCTTTCGGAAAGCCTGCGCCAGTTTAGTGTGCCGATGAATGCCAGACCCGGATTTCAGGAATATAAACTGATTTCTGTTTACGACTCATTTTTTGAGCAAACCCTGATCAATCTGAACTGCCGGGTGTCCGACAGCGACGGTCTGGATGATATTTCTGCCCTGGTCATTTCCAATCCCTCGCTGAATTTTTCAGATACGCTGCGCTCTTTTAACGTGAATACGGGCCTGGCTGAGAAAATCTGGACCCTGCAGCAAATCTCCGCTGAAATTAATGAGCAGCAAATTATCGAACACCCTTTCTTCCTTGAATTATTCAATAAAAATTCTGACCGGATCAACATTGGGAACATCATCATCAGCCGTGTCCTGGATAAGAAACTAAATCTGGTCAGTCCGGCAGCCGATGCGGAAATTTCAGGAGAAATCCTTTTCCGCTGGCAGCCTGTGGATTTCAAATTTAATTTTACCTACCAGCTTGATCTGTACCGGCATCTGGGCGGTCTGCAGCTGATCAGCTCGGTAAAAAATCTGCCACCGACCCAGGATAATTACCAGATGCCTGCACTGAGCCGGGGGTCGTACTACTGGCAGGTTCTGGCCATCGATCAACTTGGGAATATCTGCCTGTCCGATTTATCCGGTTTCAGCCATTTGGGAATGTGAATATGAATGGCATATTTGATCAGATTGAACAGCATCATCTTGAACTGCTCCGCAGCCTCAGCCAGTCTCTGGCCGATAAAACCACCGAGACCGACCTGCTTGGACACCTGCTTCGGGAATTGATCAAGCTGACCGGTGCCGAGGTCGGGGCATTTTTCAGCTGGGATCAGGAAACCCAAAGCGCCACTTTGCAGTCGGTACTTCAATCACACAGCAATTCCGCGGCTGAACCATCCTTTTCACAGTCGGTGCTGAATCAGGTTGCAGAGACCGGGACGGCCGTCCTCTCTTTCGATACCAACAGCGATGACCGCTACTCAAAGCAGCGAAGTGTAATTCTCAATAATATCCAGGCCATACTGGCCTTTCCCCTGCTGAACCGCCAATCCATTTATGGCATTTTATATCTGGACAGCCGGGTGCAGCGGGGACAATTTACCGAAGCTTCACGTCAGTTTTTAACCCTTTTCTCGCCCATCGCTTCCCTGGCCCTGGAACAGATTCTGGATCGGGTAAAAATTGAGAACGAGAACCGTTTGTTGCGCGCCGAACGAGATGAAAATCCTATAGTACCGGGAATGATTGGCAGCTCCCCGGCAATGAAAAAAATGCAGAAAATGATTGTCAAGGTTGCCCGGACCGAGGCGTCCGTACTCATAACCGGTGAAAACGGGACCGGAAAAGATTTGGTTGCCCGGGCTATTCATCAGCTCAGTCTGCGGGCCGATATGCCCTATTTTGCACAATATATAGGCTCCATTCCGCCGACCATTCTGGATAGTGAATTATTCGGTCACATGAAAGGCACCTTCACCGGCGCTTTACAGGACCGCCCGGGTTTGTTTGAAGCAATGGATGGCGGCACTCTGTTTCTTGATGAAATCGGTGATCTGTCCCCTGAATTGCAAACTAAACTGCTCCGTGTTTTGCAAAACAAGGAAATCAAGCGTCTCGGTGAAAACACGATCCGTAAAGTGGATGTGCGCATCCTGGCCGCAACCAACCATGATCTGACTGAATTAATCCGGGACGGGAAATTCCGCCAGGATTTATATTACCGGCTGAACGTAGTTAAAATTCAGGTACCGCCGCTGCGCGAAAGAGCGGAAGATATACCGGCTCTGGTTAATCATTTTCTGAAGGATGAGCCGGTTTCCGCCATATCGCGCCAGGCGCTGCGCCGCCTGATGCAGTATTCCTGGCCGGGAAATGTGCGGGAACTGGAAAATATCCTGAAACGCGCCGTCATTATGGCTGCCAATCAGCAGATCGAATTGGATGATCTGAGTTTTGAGAATGTGCTGCAAAACCCGGCAGCATCCCTGGCTGAGGCGACACTGGAAGAAATCAAGCAGTACTTTATCCGGGAGCGCCTCGACCGGTTCAATGGAAATAAATCGCAAACCGCCCGCAGTCTTGATATTTCCCTGAGGTCCCTGCAACAAAAATGCAGCGAAGAAGGCTGGACCTGATGAATCGCCAGTCTGTCGGCAATTACAAATTGCTCCGCAAGTTATCAGATAAGGAAAAGTCAGCCGTTTACCTGGCTGAACATAAAACCCTGCACCGGCCGACCCTGCTCAAAGTATATTTTGGTGATGAAAGCAACCTTATTGAACGTTTTGAACATGAAGCCAAAATTGTAGCCAGGCTAAAGAGCAGCCACTTCGTGGAAATTTACGACTTCGGGCAGGAAGACAGCATTTTCTTTATTGCCCTGGAATATGTGGACGGCGACAATCTGCGCGACTATGCCGCAAAGCACCGTCTTGCAACGGAAAAAATAATCGAACTGGCCGGGCAGATGCTGACCGGACTAAGCCTGATTCACCAGGCCGGGTTTATCCACCGTGATCTGAAACCGGAAAATCTGCTCATTGATAACACCGGCCGCCTAAAAATTACCGACTTCGGGCTGAGTATTGCTTATGGGCAATCGCGCCAGACACCGGAAAATATAATGATGGGCACCCCGCTTTATATGGCCCCGGAACAGATCAACAATCTCCCGCTCAGCCCGGCTACCGACCTGTTTGCCTTTGGTATTATCATTCATGAATTACTGAACAACACTCATCCCTTTGCCGCTGACCAATATGGGCAGATCTTTTCGAATATTCTGTCCTTAAAGCCGGCCCGGCTGGACAAAACCCATCCGGATATACCGGAATGGTTTGCCGATCTGATCGATTTCTGTTTGCAAAAAGAAGCACGGCGGCGTCCTCAGAGCGCTTCGCTGCTGCTTGAAAAATTCCCGCGTACTGAACTTCCGCCTTTGGCGGAGAAGCAATCATCCAGACCCTCCTCTGGAACATACCGGAAATTTCTGCTGCCGGCGGTGTTGCTGTTTCTGCTTCTGATGGTCTGGAAATTTTACCCGCTCTGGCTAAAAACAAGCCGGCCATCTTTCAATAACCCAGATTCCGTTCTGACTGCAGATTCAACAGCCTTACGGGTAGAAGACACCATGCTGGTCCGTGCTGAAACCGCAGCTGAAAAAAATTTGGCCAATTCCAAATCTGTTCCGGCCGGGAACAAAGAACGGGTCACACCAAAAATCCTGAAACCAATAAATCTGACCATACAAACCAGACCGTGGTGTGTTGTTTTCCTGAACTACGACTCAATGGATACGACACCGATGCAGAAACCGGTCAGCATTGTACCAGGCAAGTATGTGCTCGGTCTTCATAACCCGGCTTATCCGATGTATACAGACACGGTTTACATCTCCGGTGAAAAAGATGAGGCGTTGTTTTTTCAGCTGGATTCTCTATTCTTCACGCTGCAGCTCAGTGTTCAACCCTGGGGCAAAGTATATTTGAATGGAAATTTCTATGGCGAAACACCGCTTCATAAACCACTCGTTTTAAAGCGTGGCCGCTACCAGCTCGAAATCCGTCATCCTGGTTTTGAATCGTACCGGGAAATAATTGAGGCCCAGCGCCGCACAGTTATCCGCCGCAATATTAACCTGAATAATGGAAAGTCCGATGCCTGATAAATTCCATAAATTATTACTGCTGTTTTTGCTTCTGCCGCTGCTTGCCGCTGCTCAGGAGAAATCACCCCGGATCACCGAATTAGAGAAACATTTCCAAAATTTTGAATACGGCCAGATTTTGCGTAAAGGCTGGTACTTTTTAAAAGACCCGGCAACCACAAAAGAAGACAGTCTGAACATTTACCAGTTAATGCTAAGTTCAAGTTATGTGGTTCAGGATACGGTTGAAGCCGGAAATATTATCCGCCAGATTATCCGGGAATTCCCGCTGTATAATCCTGATCCGCTCAGTGTCTCTCCGAAAATCATCGAGTTTTTTCAGGATTACAAAAATAAACTGACCGTGTCTGCGCCTGATGAACTGAAAAAGCCAGGCTTGATCAGACCTGTCATACCGGCAAAGCTCGGCTTAAATATACTGCTCCCGGGAAGCGGATTCAGCTATGAAAAGTTTCCGGTCAGAAAGATGACTTACCTTGGTGCCTCGGCCGTTTCAATGACTTTACTGACCTACTTTGCGATCCGGACAAAACAGGCCGAAAAGAAATATCTTTCGCAGGATCAGCAGCATAAAATTGATCAGGCATACCGGGAGTACAATAAAAATTACAGGAACCGGAATTTTTCCATTATCGGCTGGGTGCTGCTCAGCCTGACCAGCACAGCAGACCTTATCAACAGCGGTCAGTACGAGTTTCAATTCTCTATTATACCTGCACCAGACTCGATTACTCTTAGCCTTCAATTTTAAAATTTCCTTTTGCTATGCAGATTTCGCATAGTTGTGCATAATTTTCATAAGTCCAACGACATCTCATCCGGCTAAATCTCATGTAAACCCAGTAATATCAGGAAAATAAAAAATTTTACCCCGGTGGCATAAAACTTGTCATAATGAAGTACAAATTCAAAACAGGAGGGAATTTATGCGTTTCAATATTTTCAAAACGGGACTGATCTGGCTGACCCTGACCATGATCAGTTTTGGATTTGCCCAGGGCTTTAACACCACCATTTCAGGGACTGTTTCTCTGAACGGTGTGCCTTTGGCCAATCAAACCGTCATCTTAGGGTATGGCGATGAACCGGAATTAATGGCTAAAGAGACTAATGCCAATGGTGATTTTTCTTTTAAAACCTTTAACATGACCGGTCTGTTCACCGTCAGTCTTTTCGATACATTTACCTTTCAGCCGGCCAGCACCAGGCAAGAAGTAAATGTTGAAACTGTAGGTCAGGATTACCGGGCTGATTTTGCTTTTACCGATAAAGACCTGCGTGTTCAGGATGTCGTCGTTTCAGCCGGTGTCAGCGCTGAGGATGGCAGTGATGTAAATGGCAAAATGGTTTATTTTCTGAAGATCGACAGCGATACAGATCTTTCAGATTTTACCCAGTATGAATATCATTTCACACCTCCCGGTATGCTTACACGCTGGGCTTCTTACAGCGCCGAAATCAATGAAGGTGCCTTTTCACTTGGTATGATGCTGGGGAAATATGTCATGTATATCCCGGCCGGTGAAACCACACTGTCTTATTGGTCGGCCATTGAAGTCAGCGCCAGCTCAGAACTGGAAGATGTGTTGCTCAGAGAGAAGAAGACCGTTTCAGGAACCGTTTTTAATGCCGACAAATATGAATATATCACTGTGTTTGCCCATAATCTTAATGCTACACGTCCGGCCATGGCCACAGTAAATCCGGCCGACGGCAGTTATGCTATGGATGTTGCCCCGGGCGAATATATTTTCCGGGTCACAGCCTATTTTGGCAATCACATGTATATGGCCTTCTATGATGGTAAAGCGACCGCTAAAGAAGCAGATGTGAAAACTGTTGAATCCGATATGCCGGGCATCGATTTTGTTCTGCCGGATACAACCCTGTACAGTTTTCAGATCAGCGGTAACGTTTCCAGCAAAACCGGGAACGGCATCGAGGGTGCCAACCTGCATTTCGCCAGCATGACAAAATTTATGGGTGCAACCATGCCGATGGGCGCTACAACTGACGCCGAAGGTGCCTACTCCGTTACCGGAGAAACTCTTCTTCAACTGGATTCTCTATACGGATTTGTCTCAGCCGATGGTTTCTTTGCCCAGTTCTATGACGGCAAAGCACTGCCAACCGAAGCCGATCCGATTTATGTCGGTGGAAAATATCCGGAAGTTACAGTAAACTTTGTATTGGATTCCATAGATCTCAGCGTCGGTTATGGTATTTCCGGCTATGTTTCCGATGAACTCGGCAACCCGGTTATGCAGGGACAGGTTCAGGCCTATTCAGCTAATGTTCCATCCGGTGTTGTCGCTGCCCTGATTGACACTACTGGTTTCTATTCTTTCGATGGTATTTTCCCCAGCGGCGCAGTAGTTTATCTGCAGGCCTGGGGCGGCTTCGGTACCTTACCACAGATCTACGATGGTGCTGAAACCTGGCAGGATGCGACACCGGTGGTTATTGGTGATGCCAATGTTGAGAATATCAACTTTACTCTGCAGCTCACTGCTCCGGCCCGTTACCTGCTGGCTGAAATTACCGGAAGCATTCATACATCTAATGGGAATAAGACTTCCAAGACCTGGTCTGAAGAATCTGCCGGTTTTGACGGCGCTACCGTGCTGGTTAAAAAATCCGGTTCAACCCAGGGCTGGAGTGACGCTCAACCGGTATCGGCCGATGGTTCTTTCAGCGTTTCGGTTGAAGCTGACGGAGAATATGACCTGATGGTAACCGCCAAAGACTATGACAATACCTATGTCAGTGAAGTTACCGTAGAAAATCAGGAAGCCTCAGTCAACATCGGTCTGGAGGCAACAGCTATCGATCCACGCGACCGGGTTGTTATCAGCAACCTGCTCCATGATGCATATCCAAACCCCTTCAATCCAACTACGACGATCCGGGTTGAGATGGTCACCTCTGAACTTGCTTCGCTTGAGGTTTACAACGTTCTGGGACAGAGAGTCAATACGCTTTTCAACGGAATGATGAAAACCGGTCTGAATACCTTTACCTGGAATGGAACAGACAATCATGGTAATAACGTGGCTTCCGGACTGTACTTCTACCAGTTAAAATATGGTCAGCAGGTACAAACCAAGGCAGTCATGTTTATTAAATAAATCCCCTGGTCATGCCAAAAAAAACCCGGTCAGTTCTTACTGCCGGGTTTTTTTATTTATTGGATTCATCACGACTAATCATACCTGCCAAGAAAAGAAATATCCGCTTCAAGGCTGATTCCGGTTTGTGAGCGGGCTGCAGCATTTACTTTTTGAAAAAGATTATAAACATCCCGGGCAGTAGCATGCCCAGTATTTTCAATAAATGCGGCATGATCTTCCGATATTTTCGCCCCGCCAATAACTGCACCCCGTAAGCCAAGAATCCGGTCAATCAGATAGCCAACTGATCCTGTTGGAAGATTTAAACGCAGACGCTGCTCTTCGGTTAGATTGCGGAAAGCAACCCCGGCCGAACGCTGGGGTTGAAGAGATTTCAAAGTGAAATTATGTTCGGCAATCTGTCGGGCATGGGTCACATCTCCTTTTTTCAGCAATAGATCAACCCATAGAACAACCGCTTTTTTATCACGCAGGATTGAGTAATTTTCCCGGAACTGGAAATACTCAGAACTCACGGTAAATGCCGACTTTTCATCGATCAGTCGAGCCAGGCGGACCACGGCTCCGAAGGACTTCCGGCCATGATCCATATTCGTGTAAACCGCTCCGCCCACCGTAGCCGGAATTCCGGCAAACCATTCCAACCCATAAATTCCCTGCTCGAACAAGCGGTTAATCAAACTCTCCAGCCTGGTGCCGGAATCAACCCGGACCACAATTTTTTCAGCGCCATCGCTCTTCTTCTCTGATAATTCGCGAAGTTGCAGGGTCACATTGGAATACTGGCTGATGGTGATCCCGGGCAGGGCATTCGCTTCAGCTTTGGTTAGAATTTTATAATTCTCGCTTTGGTTGATGATAACCAGTTCATCAAGACCCTCATCGGAAATAATAACATTACTGCCATGCCCGAAGACCCGGAATGGTATTTTATGCACATTCACAAAGGCAATAACCTGCTCGAGCGCGGCAGCATTTTTGGTTTGGACAAGAAGGCGGGCCGGGCCTCCAATGCCAATAGTTGTAAACTGATGAAGCGGACAATTCTGTAAAAGAGACAGATTCAGTGCCGACATGTGGTGCTCAATAAGACCCACCACCTGTTGATTAAAAATGGTCAATGTAACTCTCCTGACAGGAACCGGAACTTATCGGATCAGGCTTTGCGTCCATAATAAATAACGGCTATTCCATTGAATAACCGGGTGGCGGTTACCGAAACAAAACCACTGGACTGCATCAGGTCAACAAAGCTCCCCACGGATGGAAAATCGTTGACCGATGCCGGCAAATACGTATAAGCTTCAGGATCCCTGCTGATAATTCTGCCGACCAGCGGAAGAATTTGATTAAAATAGAACCCGTACATATTGCGGATCAGACGATTTGAAGGCAGGGAAAATTCGAGGATAACAATTTCCCCTTGCCGGCACAGAACCCGGGCCATCTCCGCTATGGCCTGCGGAATATTGCCCATATTGCGGATACCAAAGGCAATTCCGGCTGCATCGAATACCCCGTCTCTGAATGGCAATTGTTCGCCATCGCCATTCAAAAATGAAAATTTTATATTTTCATTATCAATTTTATGTTTCCCGATCTGCAGCATTTGCCCGGCGATGTCAACCCCGGTTACCCGGCACTGAAAACGCCGGTTTATCTCAAAGCCAAGATCACCAGTACCGCAGGCCAGGTCAAGCACATGGCTGGCGGGAGTTAAATTTAATTTAGCAACGGCCTTTTTCCGCCACCAGATATCCGTTCCGGCGCTGAGCAGGTGATTCAGAAAATCATAGCGGTGGGCAATACTGTTGAACATGCGCGAGACATATTTTTTCCGTTCCGGCCCATGTTTCAATTCGAAAAAATTATTCAAGACGCTCTCTCCAGCCGGGGTAAAGGGATTGCGGTATGTGCAGTACATTTAAAATACGGGCCGCAATAAAATCGGCCAGGTCTTCAATGGTCTCCGGTTTATGATAAAATCCCGGACTGGCTGGTAAAATAATTCCGCCGGCCTGATCTATGCTTAGCATATTTTTCAGATGAATCTGGTTCAAAGGTGTTTCACGGACGACCAATACCAGGGGCCGTTTTTCCTTGAGGCTGACATCGGCTGCCCGTCCGATCAGGGTATCGGCGTAGCCGCCGGCCACACCGGCTAAGGTTTTGACCGAACAGGGAATGATAACCATGCCCTGTACTTTGAATGATCCACTGGCTACCGGTGCATAATGGTTTCCGGCCTCGTGCCGAATAAATGTGGCCAGTTGCCTGTTCTGTCCGTATTTTTTCTCTATAAAAGTTCTGAAATCTTCCTGATGCACCTGCCAGCCGTTTTCCGTTGCCATAACCTGCTGTCCGGTTTCCGAAAAAATCAGATGCACCTCATAATCAACCGGAACAGCCATCAGGAACCGTTCGGTATAAATCATTCCGCTGGCCCCGCTGATCCCGACCACAAGACGTTTGGGTATGCTGGTCATGCCAGAACTACATCACCGAGCACCGAAGCAAAAAAAACGATACTGATGATACCATTCATATTGAAAAAAGCCATATCCAGTTTTTCCAGATTTTCAGGATGGACAAGCGAATGCTCATAGCTTAACAGGCCGGCGATAAGAACCAGACCCAGCGCATAAATCAATCGCAGGTCACCGATCCAGGCCAGGTAACCCATCAGCAAAAAGGCTGCAAAATGGCTGAGCCGGGCTACATTCAGAGCCTTGCGCAATCCAAGACGCAGGGGAATGGAATGGAGTTTTTTGCGGGCATCGAAATCAAAATCCTGGCAGGCGTAGATAATATCAAAACCAGCCACCCAGAATACCACGGCCAGACTTAGTATAACCGGCAGCCAGGCAAAATATCCGGTGATGGCCAGCCAGGCACCAAGCGGCGAAAGACCGAGGGCAATCCCCAACACATAATGGGAAAGACTGGTGAAACGCTTGGTATAGGAGTACAAAAGGACAATAAACAGGGCCAGCGGCGACAGGAAAAAACAGAGCAGGTTGAGCTGAAAAGAAGCAAAACTAAAAAGTATGGAAAAAAAGATGATAAAAATGATACTTTCCTCTTTTGAGATTCGTCCGCTGGGTAAATGACGCATATTAGTCCGGGGATTCTCGCCATCCAGCCGGCGGTCAACCAACCGGTTAAAGCCCATGGCCGCACTACGGGCGGCAACCATGGCCAAAATAATCCAGAAGACCTGGCCGGCACTGATTTTCACCTCACGGGCCGCCAGGGTTGCCCCGGCCAGGGCAAAAGGCATGGCAAAAATGGTATGGGAAAATTTGATCATGTGGCCAAATTCAAGAATTCTACCGAAAAATCTTTTTAGATACATTCTAATTTACTCCAGTTCCGGGCAACCACTTCCGCACAGGGATCATCACCCGGTTTATAGTCAAAAGAAAATAGATTCAACCGGGCCAGCTTCCCCGGCTCAATGGTACCATAATCAGCGCACCGGCCCAATGCTTTTGCCCCATTGATGGTGGCCATTTCGATTATTTTGTCCGCCGCCAGTTCAGGAAAAAGCTGCCCTAAAAGATTGATTTCTCTGTTCATATCAAGGTCTTCATTGCTGGCCATGCTATCGGTGCCAATAATCAAATTTACATCTTTGTTCAAATACTTTTCAACAGGCGGCAGACCGACATTCAGAGTCAGGTTACTGCCGGGACAGAGGCAAATACTAACCGTGCGGTGATGGCCCAGAATTTCAAGATCAGCCGGGGTAACCTGCACCCCATGTACAAGTATCACCGGATCATCGAAAAGTCCAAGTTCAGCGGCATAGCCGGCCAGCGAATTTTTAATTCCGGTAAAATGGGGATTCATCCGGCCAATCCGGTTCAGAAAATCGCGGAACGGACCGCTGGCTGTAAGCAGAAACTCAGCTTCTTCCGGACTTTCAGCAAAATGCAGGGTGATCCGATGCTCGCTGTTCCGGATTTTACGCAGCAGTTCTGCTGAAACCGAATGCAGGGCATGAGGCGTCAGGTGCAGGTCGTGACGGTCTTTCAGGCGCTGCGCCTGCTCAAAAACAAAGCCAGCCTGGTTGGGTAAAAAATTGATTAATTCATAATAAACAATCCGCTCCAGTCCGGTTGGCATCAGCAAATCAGTCAGCGGCAGATTGCTGATGTCAGCCAGCAGTGCCGTTCCGCTGTTGCGGCAGGCCCGCGCACTCCGTTCCGCAGCAGATCCGATTTGTTCAATTGGCAAGGACTGGCGCAGCGCAGTCACCTCGCTGATCCACCCGGTATATTTTCCGGCTGCAGCAAAAGTTTGAGGTACAGCACTTAGTTCCAGGTGGGTATGGGCATTAACCCAGGCTGGCAGAAGTATGCTGTTCTGAACATAATGAACTTCTGAAGCAGGATAGCGGGTCAGTTCTGAAACAGGGATTAAGCCGGCAATGCGGTCCGATTCAACCAGCACGGCATAATCTTTTAGTGGCGGACTGCTGACAGGCAGCACCCAATCGGCTCTGATAATCCGGCGTTTTATACTCATTAATTCAGCAGATTGTATTCCATATCCCGTTGATGCGGTTCGTAACCGGCATCGGAAATCAGTCTTCGGATCTGTTCCAGAGAGAGACGGAAATTCGCACCGGCGGCGGAAACTACGTTTTCTTCGATCATCAGACTGCCAAAATCATTGCCGCCAAATTCCAGGGCAACCTGGGCAATTTTATCGCCCATCGTGACCCAGCTAACCTGGAGATTGGGCACATTATCGAGCATCAGCCGGGAAATCGCCAGGGTGCGCAAATAATCATGGGCGCTGGTTTTTTCCCCGCCCAACTCAGTATTTTCAGGCTGGTATGTCCAGGGAATAAAGGCGGTAAACCCGCCGGTCTGATCCTGCAGTTGGCGAAGACGCAAAAAATGTTCAATCCGCTCGGACAGGGTTTCGACATGACCAAACATCATAGTTGCCGTGGTTTTCAGACCCATGCGGTGAGCGGTTGCCATTACCTCCAGCCAGTCATCGGTGCGGGTTTTGTTGGCATTAAGTACCTTCCGCACCCGGTCAACCAAAATTTCTGCACCGCCTCCGGGGATCGAAGCCAAACCGGCTTCGTGCATCCGGCGGATGGTTTCTTCCAGAGTCAGTTTGGAAATTTTGGCCACATAAGCAATCTCAGACGGGGATAAAGAATGAATCCGGATACCCGGGAAATTGCTGCGGATAAAATTAAATAATTCCTCATAGTAATCAATTTTCAATGCCGGATTCAAACCACCCTGCATTAAAACCTGCGTCCCGCCCAGGGCGATGGTTTCTTCAATTTTGCTGGCAATTTCGTCATTATTCAGCACATAGGCCTTTTCCCCGCCGACCTTCTCATAAAATGCGCAGAAATTGCAGCTGGCCACACAGACATTGGTATAGTTGATATTGCGGTCGATAATGTAAGTCACTTTCCGTTGCGGATGTTTCCGCCGGCGGACATGATTGGCCATCATACCCAGCCAGAGCAGATCGGCCTGTTCAAAAAGATAAAGCCCTTCCTGGCCGGAAAGCCGTTCTTCATTTAAAATTTTTTGCTCTATGGAACCGAGATTAATATTCATAAAAAGACAACTCCGGTATATGCCCGATCAATCCGTGGAAAAAGGCATAGTTGTAAAATTCCAGCAAACCGTTTTGCTCATTCCCGCCAAAGCTATAACAAATATGCTGGTCGAGATAATTATAATACAGCTCCCAGCCGTGGGGCTGATTCCGGGCGAACTCCCGGGCAATTTCCGGTAAGTGCTTTTTGCCCAACTGATATGATCCGAGAATGGCCAGCACATCCGGCGGAGTCAGGCTGTATTCATGGCCGGCCCAAAAGGCATAGACAAAGGGCAATCCGGTCATATCGTGCCACTCTTCCCCGAGATCGATATAGTTTTTGTGGTTGACCTGGTAATTCAGCGCCTTGTCTCCGATAATCAAAGCCGCATCAGCTTGTTCCAGCATCAGATCGAGGTCGGGACTCATTTCTATAAAATCCGGGGAAAGCTGGTATTTTTCGCGGAGCAGAATCTTTAACAGGGCAACCGAGGTGCGCGAACTGGTATCCAGGGCAATTTTTTTCAGCTTGTGCAGACCACTTTTAAAAAACAGGTTGACACTGGTAACCGTTGAGCGGGAAGCAATGCACAGGTCGGGTACAATTTTCCAGTTGCCACGTCCTTTAACAAATTCGATGGAGGGAATGATGCCCAGTTCAACTTCGCCATCGGTTAAGCGCCGGGCGCAAACCGCTGGCACATCCCGACGCATTTCGAATCGGTGTTTTATCAAATCCCGCTCCAGACCATAAATCAGGGGCTTCGTGTTCAGGTAACTAACCAGGCTGACCGGCAGGCGTTCGATGCTCTCCTGTTTGCGGGCAAAAGAGGCCGGACTAAGCAGACCGGCTGAGGTGAAATCTAAATCCATCAGGCCACCTGGGTAACAATTTCGTTATAAAGTGCATCCCGCTCGACCGGGATATGGCCGGTTTCGGAAATCAGATTCTGCATTTGTTTTTTGGTCATCATCTGGGCCGATTTGGAACCGGCCATGTGGTAAATACGCTCTTCAACCACCGAACCGTCGATATCATCTGCGCCAAAAGACAGAGCGATCTGGGCGATATTTACGCCGAGCATCACCCAATAGGCTTTAATATGGGGAAAATTATCCAGCATGATTCTGCTGATGGAAATCATTTTCAGATCAGTGAAACCGGTGGCCAGGGGCAGTTTGTGCATCCGTGTGTTTTCCGGGTGAAAGGCCAGCGGGATAAAAGTCAGAAATCCGCCACTTATATCCTGCGCCTCACGCAGTTGAATCAGGTGATCAATCCGCTCACGGTTGGTCTCAATATGGCCGTAAAGCATGGTGGCATTGGTCCGTATACCCTTGCTGTGGGCGATATGATGAATCTCGATCCACTGGGCGGCAGTCAGTTTATCCATAAATAATTTTCTCATCACCCGCGGGCTGAACACTTCAGCTCCGCCGCCCGGCATCGTATTTAATCCGGCCGCGATCAGATCATTCAGAACTTCGGCCCAGGATTTACCACTGATCTCAGACAGGAAGGCAATCTCAACCGCCGTATAGGCTTTGATGTTTACTTCGGGCCGTATTTCTTTGACCGTGCGGACCACATCTATATAATACTGGTAAGGCAATTGTTCATCGAGACCGCCGACAATATGAATTTCGCGGATATTTTCAGCCAGCCGTTCTTCCACTTTGTGGCGGATAGTCTGCAGCGACATCCGGTAGGCGCCTTCCTCTCCGTCTTTGCGGTAGAAGGCGCAGAACAGACAATCGTTGCGGCAGACATTGGTCGGATTGATGTGCTGATTCATGGTGAAATAGGCATTCCGGCCATTTATGCGCACCCGCCGCGCATCGGCAATTTTGCCAATGGCCACAATATCATTGGAATCGAAAAGCCTCATACCGTCTTCTGCGCTGATCCGCTGACCAGCCTGAACCTTTTCGTATATATCAAATAACCCTGACTGTCGAATAATAAAATCCATAAAAACCCTTTAATTATATCCCGGATAACTAAACCAAATTGGGTTCAATTTCCTTCCGGATAAATACCCGCCGGAAATTTATCGGTGCAATTAAAAATTTAGGATGCCTTTGCCGGTAATGCAAAAATCAGAGCCCTGAATTTTATCAGTTCTTATGGTGGCAGAACTGAGCTGAAACTGCCACAGAACGCCGGTCACTTACCGGTTTTGTGATCTGATCAAAAGTATTTCAAGAAAACTGTAACGTGGAATATGAACCAGCAGGGCCATCAGGGAGACGATATAATAGGTTAAAAAGGTCTGGAACCGGTTCAGTATCAGAAATTCAATCAGTGCGGTGAGAGCGACGAGATCAATCACCACCCAGATCAGAATCTGGTATTTAAGCTGCAGGCGGAAAAGTCCGGCTTGTGTTGTCTCCTCCGCCCTGCTTTGAAGCGCTTGCTTATCTCCGCCCCGGCGGCGGGAATTTATGGCAATCAGCCGGTCGGGCTGAAGAAAATTTTTACGCAGAAACATGACCAGGAGCAGTAAACCCAGCACCACTGCCATCACCACCTGATCCGTTTTCACCAGGCGCAGGGTTTCGGGCCCGGGCTGCCCCGGGCGGAGTGTAAGCACAAATACCAAGGCAAGGATGAGTAAATTTAAGGCTAAAGTTGCCAACCAGAAGAGGCGGTTCAGACGGTGTGCCTGAGCCGGAAACTGATCACCGGTTGGTGGTAAAAAATTATTCAATGTACCAGTTCTCCCCAACTTTACTGATCCGGGCCGGATCCAGCCCTTTCAGGTCTTCCGCGCCGGCTATGGTCAGCGGAGAAATTTCGGCCTTTATAGCTTCGGCTTCCTGCGCTGTAAGTAGTCCGGCCTGCACCAGCCAGCGCCGGGCCAGGCGGTACTGATCTTCAATCACCGAATCAATACTGTCCGAGCCATCTTTATTTTTCAATGGGCTGAATTCTTCTTCCCGGGCGACTTCCATGGTAAAATTTTTCCGGGCATCGGGCAAAGCATCAAAAATAAAACTCTCAAACTTAACGCCGTTGGGCTCTGCCGGCAGAACCGTGCGCCCATCGGCCTGAAGAACAGGGATAACTTTATGCGCCAGATGCCAGGGCAGTTTAAAACCCTGCTCATTTTCGGCAATTAAAAAATCAACATTTATCCAGTGGATGGCAATTGAACCGGCCCAGAATGTCAGGTTGTTCTGGTCATCGGTCTGCTCTGCCAAAGCCGGATCAAGATCACTATATTCCACAACCCCGGTTTTATGATCAATCTGGCAGATAATTCCGACTTTTTCGGAGGCATTCCGTTTACGGACCACTTTACTGGACATCTCTGCCTGCAGCCGGATATGATAGCCGAGAAAAAGCGGATCACATAAACGCACCAGAGCATTGTCCACCTGAAAATAAAAAACATAGCGGATTCCGGCTGCTTTCATGTATTTGAGACAACCGTTATCCCACAGGGCCTTGACCGTGCCTCCGTGGCCATTGGGATTCCCGAAGATATGATCGGGCCGGTCGAGTATCAGCCGGGCCTGATTATCTAGAGCCGGAATCGTACTCTGTATAAAAAAATGTACCTGACCTGAGGCCAGACCGAAATATTGATTCTCGGCAAAGAAGTCCTGTGTTTCGGCATCATTAATCGGGCTGGTCATAATAAACCAGGGTATACTGGTTTGATATTTCTGATTGAGAAATCGGATTTTTTCAGCAAAAACCTGGAAGAGAGATTTTTCCCGGAGAGGTGTTATTGAAAAAGTGCCTTTGGGTGCGACAAAACCAAGACGCGTGCCCTGTCCGCCGGCGACTGTAACGACGGCAACCAATCCCTGGCGCAGCGCATTTTCGCCATCAGCGATCACCTCGCTCTGTTCTTTCTGCCATTCGGTGATGGTTTTGACCGGGGCCGGCAACAAAAGTTTGGGTTTCGGTTTATCTACACTGCCGCTTTTGGCCATGGTGATCTGAAGGTGCAGCAGATCCAGATCAAGACCGGCCACCTGCTGCAGAAGGTGCGCCTGTTCGGCCTCGGTCAGCCGGGCGAAATAATCAAAAATATGCCCCTGGCCAAGCTCATTCAGCCGTTTGATTCGGGCAGTCATCGCGGGTTGCCGGGAAATTTTATTTATGTCCATCTTTTTCCATTACAATCAGGGTTACATCATCCTCAAAATTATCGACTCCGCGGAAGTCCAGCAGGCTGGTCATTAAATCCGTTATAAATTCTTGCGGGGTTTTCAGGGCCTGGTTTCGCAGGGAAGACTCCAACCGCTCCATGCCAAATTGTACATATTCCGGGGTTTCAGCCTCAATCACCCCATCGGTATAAATCACGAGCCGGCAGTGCTGGTTCAAATCAATTTCCTTTTCTTCAAATTCAATTCCGGATTCCATCACCCCAAGCAGAAACCCGTCACTGTCCAGCCGCTCAATGGTCCGGCTGGCCGGATAATACAATAGCGGCCAAGGATGGGCGGCATTGCTGTAAACCATCTTGCCGGTGCGCAGATTGAGAATAGCATAGAAGGCGGTGAAAAATTCACCCATCTGCAGCACGGTGCAAAACTCACGATTCAGATGCGCCATCATTTCGGCGGGATGGCTGACGGTTCGGGCATATTTGAAAAAGGTCATCTTAAACATGGCCGAAAGCATGGCTGCAGTCACCCCGTGCCCCGAAGCATCGGCCAGCAGCAAACCGATTCTCTCCTCATCAATATGGAACACATCGTAATAGTCCCCGCCAAGCTGGTTTGACGGTGTAAAGGAGACCGAAAAATGGAAACCATCCACCTCGGGCAGTTTTTCATTGAGCAGGCTGCGCTGGAAATCGCCGGCCTTTCTCAACTCTTCCAGAAATTTTTTATTCTGCCCTTCAATCACTTCTTTTTGTTTGCTCAGCGTTAAAAAGGCTTCCTTTAGATCGGCGGCCTGTTTTTCGAGCTGCTGATTTTGATTGGTGATTTTCTCCAGCAAACCGATGCGCTCGTAACTGATGCTCAGGTATTCCGTTATCGCCTCCAGCATAAACATATCCGATTCATCAAGGGTCATCGGTTCCAGATTTTCCAAAATCAGAACGGCAAAAGCATCATTCCGCGAGCGGATGGGAAAGGCAAAGGAACAGCGCATAACCGGGAGCAGGCCATGAAAATCCTGCTCAGTCAGGGCAAAATTGCTGATCAGAATCTGCTCCGCACGGGTAATGGCCAATCCGGCGCTGGTTGCGGAAAGCTCAAGATCGGCGAAATCCGGAAAGGCCTGCTGCAAAGCCTGATTGTGATTACCAATAGTCGCCGAGAGCCGGTAGCCGAAGCCTTCTTCCTTTTGATAGATAAAAGAGATCTGTGATGATTCAAAAAAGGTTTTGTGCAGAATTTGGATAACCGACCCGACCAGCGGATCAAACTGATTACTTTCAGCGACCAGTTTACCGATTTCATTTATGGTCTGCACCTGCAGGTATCGTTTCTCGAGCAGATCATCAGCTTTGATTTTATCCGTAATATCGGTAAAACTTTCCACCGCCCCGATAATTTCTTCATCCTCATTGGTCAAAACTTTGGCATTTCGCGAGATATAGCGGATTTCATGGTTTTTAGTCATGATCTGGTTGATCACATTTTCAAACTGCCGCCCGGCCGGTGATGTATCTGTTTTTCGGATCAGTTGGTCTTCCAGGATAAAAATATCAATCAGGTGGCGGCCAATCGATTCTTCGGCAGAGAACCCGGTAATCCGCTCCGCCTCTTCGTTCCAGGTTCTTATAACACCATCAGCGTCATAAGTCAAAAGGGCGCTCGGTGAACTCTGCAGAACGGTTTCGGTGTACTGCTGTGAGTAGTTGACCTGCTCTAACAGGTGCTCCAGTTTGCTGGTATAGGTTTTAATCTTGTCCCGCAGGGCCAGACGGTGATTGGCCCGGGCAATGGCTTTGAGCAAAACATCAATATCAATCGGTTTGAAAATAAAATCGGAAGCCTGGTGCTGAATGGCCTCGACAATCTGTTCCTGATCGCCGAAACCGGTAACCAGTATAAATTCCTGATCCAGACTTTCCTGGCGCACCGCTTTCAGAAATTCCGTTCCGGTCAGGCGCGGCATCCGGATGTCGGATAAAATGATATCCGGCTTCATGGACCGGAACATCTCCAACCCCTGCTGACCATCCCTGGCGACCATCACCGCATGGTTTTCCAGAGTCAGATAGCGTTTCAGAACATTGGCGATTTCCGGTTCATCATCAACAACCAGAATTTTCTTGGCTTCCGAAACGTCCTTCAAGTCCTGGTTTTTATAACCGGAATCAAAAATCTCTAACCAGCCCATGGCATTATCCTGTTATCAAAACTATTATGTCCATCACGTTCGTCAGGGTTGGCCCGGTTTTAACCAGGGCGCCGATTTTCTCCAGAAAGGGATAGGAATCATTTTCCCGCAACGCCCGGTTTATATCGAGGCCGTATTTTTCAACTTCCGGCCAGCTGTCCTGATCAATCCAGGCCCCGGCTGCATCCGTCGGACCGTCACCGCCATCCGTTCCGATACTGAACAGCAGGAACGGCCGCTTCTCATTACGGAGCAGGCTTAGTGCGGCCAGCACAAATTCCTGGTTACGTCCGCCCCGCCCCGAACCGATTAGAGTAACCGTGGTTTCGCCACCGGCGATAACAGCCAGCGGGGCCGGTCCGGGAATCCTGTTTTGATAAACCGAACCGGTCAAACCGGCAAAAAATGCGGCCGTTTGCCGCGCTTCACCGCCTAAGCGGTCGGTCAGAATCAACGTCCGGAAACCCAGCCCGTTTAATTCATCCGCCACGGCCTGCAAGACCCTTAAATTATTGCCTAAAAGATGATTTTGCACATTTTTAAAAGCAGTTAGTTCATCCTTGCCGGACACTGCCCGGCTCTTCTGCAGATATTCAGCCACCGCCGGCGGCAGATCGGGAACCAGACTATAGCTGGTAAGCAGGTCCCAAACCCCGGCCGCCGATATTTCCGCTGCGACAAGCGGACCGGACGCAATATGGCCAAAATCATCACCGGCGACATCGGAAAGATAAAGCCCGATAACCCGGGCCGGCTGCAGGTAACCGGCTAACCGGCCGCCCTTAACCGCTGATAGCTGTTTCCGGACGGCATTCATTTCAACAATATTCATCCCGCTGCCCAGCATCAGCCGGTTCATCGTCTGCAGATCGGACAGGCTAAGGCCGGCAGCCGGCTGCTCAAAAAGCGCTGAGCCGCCGCCGCTGATCAGCACAAAAACCAGATCATCCGGGCCCGGCGCCCGGCACAACTCGAGTAATTCAGCAGTCGCCCGGACAGAATTTTCATCCGGCACCGGGTGTCCGGCTTCAAAAAGCCGGATGCGCTGCAGCGCCAGAACATGATCATATTTTACAATCACCGCACCGGCAGTCAGCCGGTCACCTAAAATTTCTTCCAGCGCAGCGGCCATCGGCGCAGCCGCCTTGCCAAACCCGATCACAAAAACCCGCTGTATTTGTGTCAGATCGGCTACGGGCTGGCCATTGATAAAAAGGCGGTCAGCCTGGCGTGTTAATTGACTGCGCAGCAGAGACTGCGGTTCGGCTGCGGAAAGTACAATTGGCAACAGCCGTTTTAGAATGGCCGGCAATGCCCGGTTCATTTGCTCTTGCTACTCTGTGGATGCGGATTGAGTGGCGAGACAAGCGCCGGATGAGGCCGGTAAAGCAGAACCGTCCGGCCGATTTTCTGGATGAGATGGGTATCGGGCAGGCTGCTCAGAAAGGCCTCAACCGCGGCCGGATCGGCAGGAGCATTTTCCTGCAGCTTAATTTTAAGGAGATCGGTTGTATTAAAACCTTCTTCGACCGAACGCAGAGTCTGGCTGCCCAGCCCTTCTTTACCAACCAGAATGGTTGGCCGGACCGAATTGCCGCGGCTGCGTAGCAGACTGCGGTCTTTACTGGATATTGTGGCCATAGGTTTTCCCGGATTATTTGATATGAGATTGAATTGAGCTGAAATTTAAACGCTGTGAACACTAACTCAAAACGGCTATGATAAAAGAGAAAAATATTTTTCATGTCTTGCTGGCCGGCATCCTGGTTATTTCCTGGGGCTCCATTTTCGTCCGTTGGGTCGGGCCGGTCAATCCGGCTGTAATATCTTTTTACCGCCTGCTCTTTTCGGTATTCCTGCTTATTCCCTTTCTGCTCCGGGAAAAACAGAGCGCCGGTATTTTCCGCCTGATTTCCGGGCAATGGCCGGCGGTTGGCGGAGCAGGACTTTTTCTGGCCCTGCATTTCGGATTATGGATCGGTTCACTGCAACAGACCAGTGTCGGTAATTCCCTGTTTCTGCTCAGTCTGCATCCGTTATTCAGTTGGCTTCTTTCGTCCTTTTTCCTGAACGAAAAAGGCAGCCCATCCTTTTTCCTGGCCTTTCTGCTGGCCATTCCGGGTATTTTTCTGATTGTCCGGCCCGATCTTCAAACCGGAACCGGAACCATGGCCGGCAATTTTCTGGCCATGCTTTCTGCCCTGTGCCTGGCTGTTTATCTGCTTATCGCCCGGCGCAGCAGGCATCAGACTTCCCTTGTACCTTATCTTCTGGCGGTCTATTTCAGTGCTGCCCTGTTTCTGGGTATTTATATTCTGATCCGGAATATACCTTTTACCGGTCTTTCCGGACAAAGCTGGCTGTTTCTGGTTCTGATGGCCATCGGACCGAATTTTATCGGGCATTCCCTGCTCAACTGGGCGGCCCGCAAAATTGAAGTATTCAAGGTAAATTTAATGCTGCTGCTGGAAGCAGTAATAGCGACCATTCTGGCGGCTTTGATTTTTGAAGAAATTCCGGACTGGAATTTTTATGCCGGAGCATTTCTGATTATCTCAGCCATGATTTTCCTGATCACCCGGCGTAGAGAATGAATCCGGACTACCATCGTTCCACTGACTCTCAGTCCATTCCACCATGCCTTTTCGTCTGCGATTCAGGTAGATTACAAATTGTAAAACGGCAGATTTATATTTTGATGTCGCAGTTATTTTAACTAACATCACCGACTTGATACAGCGCTGAATGGCTTGATTTTAAAGGATATAACGAAAGAAACACATGATAAAAAACTGGTTATCCAGACTTCTCGGAATTTTCCGGGCAGAAAAACCAAAAGCAAAAAAAGATGTACCCGTCACCCGGCCGGCAGCACCAGCCCGCAGGCCGGAACAACCCCGGCCGGCCCCGCAAACTCCCAAACCCGTCAGTCCAAAACCGGCGCCGGTAACGGAACCGGAGGCGTGGCATCAGAGTCAGTTCCCGGTTCCCGAAGAACCGGGCCGGGTCCGGTTCCACGACCTAAACCTGCGTCCCGAAATTATGCATGCTATCGCCGAACTCGGTTTTAAATACTGCACACCGATCCAGGCCCGGGTTCTGCCGGAATCCCTGCAACACAAGGATGTCATCGGCCGGGCGCAAACCGGAACCGGTAAAACTGCCGCCTTCCTGATTTCAATTTTCCAGCATCTGCTGACAAATGCTGAAGAAAAAAAACGCACCATGGGTATGCCTTACGCCCTTATTCTGGCTCCAACCCGGGAACTCTGCCTGCAAATTTATAGAGATGCCCGGACTTTGTCCCGTTTTACTCAAATCAGATCGCTGGCCGTTTATGGTGGTATGCCTTTGCAGCAGCAGATGACTCAGCTGGAGCATCCGGTTGATATTCTGGTTGCTACACCCGGCCGCCTGCTCGATTTTCTGGGCCGGAAAAAAGTAAAATTAGAGAGCCTTAAAGTGCTGGTCATCGACGAGGCCGACCGCATGCTGGACATGGGTTTTATCCCCGATGTGAAACGAATTGTCTATGCCACACCCTACAAAGATGTCCGCCAGACCCTGTTTTTCAGCGCCACCATTTCCGAGGATGTCCACCGCCTGAGCCAGCAATGGACCCGCCAGCCGGTGCGCATTGAAATTGATCCTGAGCAGGTTGCCGCCCGGGAAATTGAACAAATCGTTTACCTGACTACCCATGAAGAAAAAGCCAAACTGCTTTACAATTTTCTGACTCAGCGCAAGCCGGAAAAGGTGCTGATTTTTGCCAATCGCAAAGATGAGACCCGGCGCTTGTATGAGATGCTGATGGATTACGGAATTTCCTGCGCCATGATGAGCGGCGACGTAGATCAGGAGCGCCGCCAGAAAAGACTGGACCGGTTTAAGGAAGGACAGATTTCCGTGCTTGTGGCAACGGATGTAGCCGGGCGCGGTCTGCACATTGAAGGGATGAGTCATGTCATCAATTATTCCCTGCCGCGCGACCCGGAAGATTATGTACACCGTATCGGCCGCACCGGCCGGGCCGGACAAAAAGGTACTTCGATCAGTTTTGCCTGTGAGGAAGATTCTTTTTATATCCCGCCGATTGAAGAATATTTAAAGCATGAACTGTTATGTGTTCATCCGCCGGAAGATCTGGTGCAGGAATTACCGGAGCGGCTGGTTAAAATGGAAAAACCACGACCGCATCATCATAACCATCCGCCGCGGCACCGGCGTACAGCAAGCAGCCGGCCGCACGGTCAACCCCAAAATAAAAAACCCGCCAGGTGACGGGTTGAAAGAAAGGTTACTAATTGTGTGGAGGATTTAGTACCAGTCTTTTTGAATTTGTGGTTACCGTATGTTATGCTCGGACAGACTTGTCTTTAACTTTAAAACACCACTGGCTAATGATTTAGAATTGGCCGGAATGACGACCTGTAAACGTTAATCCGACGGATAAGTTACCGGATTTTTTATTAGAATCCGGCTAAATCCTGATTCAGAAATAAAGAAGTAAAAATTTATTAATGGCAACAACCCGGCGGTTCATCTGCCGGCAAAAAGAATTGGACAGGATAACAGGATAGACAGGATGAAAACAAACCCGTCATTCCGAACGCCGGAG
>DYOS01000237.1 GCA_020720405.1 Caldithrix sp.
GTGGTTTCCGTGTTCCCGGTGGCTGCTTTTGTGGTTAATTTCTTCATTGATTTTAATTCGTGCTGTGCCCGGCTCTGTCGGGATAATTCGTGATAATTCGTGGACAAAGAATTTTATGTTTTTCAATTCCCAATTCCGAATTCTTTTCGGTGGTTTCCGTGTTCCCGGTGGCTGCTTTTGTGGTTAATTTCTTCGCTGGTCATGCAATATGAAACTACAACTTGCAATTTGCAAAAACCGGGACTAACATCTCCCGGCCAGGAGAAATAATATGATAAAAAGAATCATCGCCGATAAACTTGGACAATATGCCAAACAATACCCGGTCATCACCATCACCGGGCCCCGGCAGTCCGGGAAAACCACCCTGGCCCGAATGCAATTCCCTGATAAAACCTATTTGAACCTCGAGTTGCCCGATGTTCGGGCCTTTGCCCAATCTGACCCGCGGGCCTTTTTAAACAGAATCCCGGACGGGGCAATCATCGATGAAATCCAGCGTGTTCCTGATTTGGTGTCCTACATACAGGGTATGGTTGATGAAAAACAACAGCCGGGAATGTTTATCCTTACCGGCAGCCAGCAATTCGAATTGACCAATTCGATAAATCAATCCTTAGCCGGACGTACGGCCTTACTCAGACTACTGCCGTTCAGCATGGCCGAGTTAAAATCAACCTATTCCAATCTGGATACAGACAGTTTATTATTTACCGGTTTTTATCCCCGCATCTATGATAAAAACCTTGATCCGGTTCAGGCCCAGGCCGATTATATTGCCACTTATGTGGAACGTGATATCCGCCAGCTTATCCAGATAAAAGATCTGTCCGTTTTCCAGCGTTTCATCAAACTCTGCGCCGGCAGAAGCGGACAACTGCTCAATTTAAATAATCTGGCCGCCGACACCGGAGTTTCCCATACCACCATCCGGGAATGGATTACCCTGCTGGAAGCCAGCTATATCATATTTTTACTTCAGCCTTATCATGCCAATATCAGGAAAAGACTGGTCAAAACGCCAAAATTGTATTTTTATGATGTCGGTATAATGGCGCATTTGTTAGGCATTGAAACCCGTGACCAGATTATGACCCATCCGCTCAGAGGTAGTTTATTCGAAAACCTGGTTATATCTGAGATTATAAAACACAGGTTTAATGCCTCAAGAAATATTAACCTGAATTTTTACCGGGATAGTACCGGCCATGAAATTGACATTATATATCATGTCGCTGATAAAATTCTGCCCATTGAAATCAAAAGCTCGCAGACATTTTCAAATAGCTTTCTGGAAAGTTTTTATAAACTGAATACCGTTATTGACTCTTTTCCTTATGGAAAAATGATCGTTTACAATGGTGATTTCGAACAGAACATCCAGGATATTCAAATATCTAATCTTTTTAACTTTATTTCAAAAATTGAACAGCTTATACCATCTTAAATTGAGTGTAATGGACCCCCAATATTTGACCATCGTTTAAGGTGAATTAAGCGAACCGCTGGACAGGCCGGAAATGCAGCCCGGAATTCAGATCAAAACTAAAGCTCGAAGCTTTGAAGGATCAATTCCCGTTTTACATCAGTGATAATCCGTGGCATCCGTGGGCAGATTTTTAACACTAAGTTAGCAGAGATAACAGAGAAAAAACGGGGAACAGTGAAACGGTGAAACAGAAAAAACTCGGTGTTCCCGGTGGCTGCTTTTGTGGTTAATTTCTTCATTGATTTTTTTTCGTGCTGTGCCCGGCTCTGTCGGGTAATTCGTGGACGAAGAATTTTATGTTTT
>DYOS01000101.1 GCA_020720405.1 Caldithrix sp.
TTCTTTTGTGCATTTGTGGATAACATTCCGATCACGCTGTTTGACGAGAGCCGCTAAAAGTTCTTTTCTATTTTGTACACTATAGTGCAGGCCTTCGCAGTTCGTTAAAAAAAAGGAAATTACCTTTTGCAGAAAATACAGGGGATTGGGTAGCACATATAAAAAAAGCCCTGAACACCGGGCATTCAGGGCGGTTGGATAAATTAATATCAGATTTACTTATCGCATTTGCTGTAACCGCATTTTGGATTGATGCAGGTTTCGCAGCCATTCTCCAGTTTTACCGAGCGTTCACTGCAATCCGGACAGATTTTGAACTGGCTATTGGCCACTGCCGACAGGGTTGGTCTGCCAACCGGTTCCTGTAGTACAGAGGTGACCACTTCCGGCAATTCGATTTCTTTGGGCCGGCCCATGATGCCGATTTCATGGAAAAACTGCTCAATTACGTCGGCAATTTCGGAATAGACTGAGTGGATATATTTGCCGTTTTTATAATACCCGCCATTCGGATCATGAATGCTGCTCAGTTCCTCAAGGATAAAAGAAGGATTGGCGGATTTGCGAAAAATTGCCGAGATCAGTCTGGTCAAAACGGCATATTCCGCATTCTTGGTCAGGTCCTTACTGTTGATAAAAATTTCGATCGGGCGCTGCCGGCCATTCTGCTCGATATAGCCCAGCGTGATATAAACACTGTGTTTTACGAATCCGCTGCGCAATTTGTACACTTTGGCATTGACAATTCCCGGACGGACGGCAATCTGTTCGGTGACATGGTCGAGTGGTTCTTCCGGTTTGTACTCTTTGATTTCAAAATCATTATTCTTGATTTTGTACATCTTCGCTTCTCCTGCCTTTATCCCCAAAAATCCTTATTTATCACTCTTTAAATAATGGTAAACAGTGGTTAATTTTTCATCGGGCGTGATAAGTATATCATCGCCATTCAATATAACTTCCTCAGCCTGATCATCCAATTTAATTATATATTTTTTATCCTTCCACGACTGGAAATCGCTTTGCACATGCTCGGCCTGCAGGATAGCATAACGGCTGTTTTCCCGGTAAACCGTGATCCCTTTAAGGCCGTTTTTCCAGGCATCAAGATAAATCCCGGAAATTACCTCAGGGTTAATATCTTCCGGCAGGTTAACCGTAGAAGAAATACTATGATCCACAAATTTCTGACAGCGGCCCTGAATCTGCACCCTGCTCCGGGCATTGATTTTATGCGCTGTCCGGAAGAAATAGGCTGGCAGATAATTAGTCAGTTCGGCCTCGGTCTGGGCTGATTTAACCAGTTCATTGATGTGTTTAAGATCGATAAAAGCCTGAATCGTAGAATGAAAAACCCAGAACTTCTGGTTATTAAACGATTCAGCCCGGCGTTCATAGAACAAGGCAAAAATTGGCTCGATACCGGAGGACACGCCGAGGTAATTCTTATTTCCATTTTTGAAACTCAGAACGATATTGCTGATCGAGCCGGTCGGGGCAATGGCCAGTAAAGCAATATTACGCAGTCCCTTTTCCCTGATCAGTTGTTGTGTTTCAGCCAGCAGGGCAGTCTGGAAAAACGGGCCGTTTTTATATTTTTCGTAATCAAAAATCGGGGACGGCCCTTTTTCTTCAGCCAGCATGGCCGAAGCCTTATAGGCTTCATTGGTGATATGCTGCATTACTTTTTCCATCAGCGTAATGCCTTCTTCAGAATCGTAGGCAATGCCAAGCTGGTTGAGCATATCGGCCGTTCCCATAATGCCCAGACCAAGCCGCCGGGTTTCGGCAGCGGCAATTCTCTGTTTTTCCAGCGGGTTAAGCAGTTCATTCCAACTGACCACATTATCAAGAAAACGGATTACTGTATGGGTAACTGAAGTCAGATTTTCCCAGTCGATCCGGGCATTTACCGAAAATCCGTCATGGACCATGCGCGAAAGGTTGATCGAGGCCAGGTTGCAGGCGCCGCCCTTTTCCAGGGGAACTTCAGCGCAGGGATTGGTACTGGAGATCGGCCGGCCGACATAGTTCGACGGCGAGAATTTGCTCATATTGCTCCAGAAAATCAGACCCGGTTCTGCCACCTTGTAATTCCCTTCTACAAAAGCGTCCCAGATATCACGGGCTTTAATCAGCCGGCGAATCTCACCGGTCGGCTCCGATCCGAAATAGAGCAGAAAATCACCGCTGTACCGAACTGCCAGATCATACGGCTCATTATCAACCGGGATAATCAGATCACCGAACACATCCCGCCTGGCTGCATCTTTCAGATCCGCTTCAGTGACAATAACCTCGTGTTTTTTAAACAGGTAATCATTAAGTATACTCAGAGACTGGAAGCTGTTCAGCAATTCATATTCATCAATATTCTTTGAAGGAATCTGGTAGGAATAGTGGCTATCACGCCCCTGAAAGGCCTGGCGGACGATGGTTTTATTAAACTTCTTGTAAATAAGCAGCTTATTCCGGCCTAAGCGGGTCTGCTCATCCACGGCCTGCATAAATTCATCTGAAGCTTTAATACTGATATTGGCGAAACGCACCTGGATATTTTCAAGCACCTGCGATTTAACTTTTTCCAGCTGGTCTTCATCAAACTTGTTTGACCAGCGCAGTTGTTCGACAATCTGATTGGTCACCCAGTTGGGGATTTTTTTGACCCGGATAAACTCGATGACATCCGGGTGTTTGACATCGATGGTCAGCATCAGCGCACCGCGTCTGCCGCTCTGACCGATCAGACCAGTGGTCAGCGAGAACAATTCCATAAAGGATACGGCGCCGGTTGAACTGTCGGCCGCATTGTGTACAACCGAATTTTTCGGACGGAGCGGGGAAATATCCACACCGATGCCGCCGCCATAGGAATAGGTCCGGGCGCACTCGTAAGCAGATTTATAAATAGACTCGATGTCATCATCTTCGATCAGGGCAACAAAACAATTGGCCAGGGTTTTCAGGCGATATAGGTCGCCCGCACCGGCTAAAACCCGTCCGCCCGGAACAAAATAGCCCTCATACAGCGCTTTATAAAATTCCTGTGACCAGTAAGCCGCTTTTTCATCATCCGATTCAATGGCCGCAATAAAGGCGGAAACCCGGGTAAACAGATGCTCCGGTTTGGTTTCCAGCGGGGCATTATCCAAATCCTTGACAAAATATTTCTTCTCATAAATATTTTTGGCCAGATCATTATTGCCCAGATAATTATCTTCCGGATGAAGGGGTAAGGTGCCCTCTGACTGCTTTTTATTGATCAGAAGGTACAGGTTTTTGTATATCTTGATGTATTTTTGACCAGATAACCGGGCAAATTTCCCATCATGGTTGAACATGTCCAAAAACATATTCAGAAGCCTCCGCTTTAATTTGAGATGTAACTGATCAATCGCTTATAAACTTATTAAATTCAACTACTTGGTCAGGATTAAAAGAACATAGTTTCCGCTCAGGACTGTCCAATATATAAAAATCTCCGGGTAAAAAAAGTCCTTTAAAGAAGATTTTTTTTGAACTCCGGCAGTCCATCGGCACTAAGTCACAGAGAAATAGGGATTTATAGAATCTTAACAAAATTTTAACCTTTTAAAAATTTTTAGCAGCGCTTTTCTTCAGCTGCTAACTTTCCTTCTCCGGCTGAAGATCAGAACATTTGCCGCCAATTCTAAAAAAAATGTATACATCACATCAACCAAATCTGCAGTAGGGAACGATCCCTGCTCCGGGCTTATTTCTGGTTTGACAGAATGGTTTTAAAATCATCTGCCAGGCGCAGAATCCTCGGCCCGGGAGTTAATCCATAACCAGCCGGTATGGTATAGAAAACCGGCTGCCAGCCTTTTTTTAATTGCATCAGATCCCGCCATTCCTGACCCGGTTCAATCTTTTGCCAACCTTCCTGTTCCGGCTGTCCGACAAACTCAATAATTATTTCAGGTGCTCTTGCCAATAACGCCTCCTGACTGATCTGGGCATAAGCACTGCCCAGATCGGTGAAAATGTTTCTCCCCCCGCAAAGAACCCATAATTCATCAATGAAGGAACCGGGACCGACCACACCCAAAGCTCTGACCGTACCGGGTTCGCGACCAATAAGCAGCATGGCCGAACTTCCCCTGGCCGGTATGGTTGTCTCAGCCAGCCTGGCTCGGATTTGCCCGGTGATTTCCCTGCTCCGCCCAGCCTGGCTGGTAATTGCACCGACACTGTCAATCATAGCCAGAATTTCTGATAGATTATCGGATTTCAGCAGACGGGTTTTCAATCCGTAGCCGGATAAAGTCCGGGCCAGATCAGCATGGGACGGCAGTCCAAGAATAAGATCGGGTTTCAGGCTGACCATCCGCTCCAGGTTTGGATTAAACACACCACCAATTTTTTCGAGCTGCCCGGCCGGCCCGGGATATTTGCAAAAATCGGATACGGCGATAACCCGGTCACCGGCGCCAACCGCAAAAAGGGTTTCGGTCAGATTCGGCGCCAGTGAAATAATCCGCTGCGGGGCACTGACCGGATGTGGTTCCGGAGGTCCGGAGCAAGCCAGCCCCAGGCATCCGCTTAGAAGAACGATGAATAGTTTTTTCATTTTACTTCGGGATGATAAAAGGTGACACTCCCCGGAATCAGACCGGCTGGCAACGTTTTAAGGGCTACACCCTGGGCTGAGTATTTTAATACCTGACCATTCTGCTGATAATCGATGGCATCTAAAATAAACAGTTCATTGCTGACTTCATCGAAACCGAGACTGTGATAAAATCCATTAGCGAATTGAGCATTGCTGACGGTCAGGTCCGTCAGATTATAGGCGATGACTGCACCATTCAATATATAATAGCCGGTGTTTTGCCCATCATTTACCAGGCGCTGCGGATGACCGCTGATCGCCACGGATTTTGTGACCTGATCGGTTTGGGGATCAATAATAAACAGACCGCCGTCGGTGCCCTGATCATCGGGGTTCTGCCAGTCACCCCAGCGTCCGGTACAAAGCACCTGTACTTTCCCGTCATCATCAATAGTCATGCTGATCGGATTATCGGCAACGGTAATTTTAGTCAGTTCGGTATCGGCTTTAGCATCAACCACGGTTACCGTATTGGCATAGCCAAACCCGCTGTTGGCGATATAGGCTTTGTTGTTGGTAACCACCAGTTGCTCATCAAAATTGGTCGGTACACCGCTCAGAGCTGAAACGGACAAAGCTTTCAGATCCAGCCTGAAGAATCCGTCGTAGGTGGTCAGATAGGCTTTGTCTTCATTCACTTTGGCCAGGTAACGCGGTCCGCTTGCGGCCGGCAGGTTTATCGTTTTGATCCGTTTCCAGCTATTCATGCCAATCACTTCAATTTTATCCGAGCCGTTGACCACAATAAAACCCAGCGTATCGATAATGGTCATACTCTGCACCACATCGCCCAGGTTTTCGCCGTTGATCGATTTGAAAATCTTCTGATAGACCGAATCGGCTTCATAGTCATAAAAAGAGAGCGAGCCGTTGCCCTGTCCCCACAAGCCTTCATTGATAATAAAAGCGCCGCTTCGGCCGGGTTTTGTTTTGTCAGTTGAGCTGTTCGGGTCGCGCAGACAACCGCTGAATGTAACAGCAATTAAAAGCAATCCAATAAGTTTAAACACTTATTTTCTCCTGATTAATATTTGATTTCAAATTCAATTTCATACAAAGGATGTTCCGGCTGCGGGTAACCCGGCACGATTTGGTACGATTCAGAAAGCAGGTTGCGCCCCCTGCCGCTCAGCCGGAACTGCCAACGGTCAAAATACAGTTCTTTTTGCAGAGCGCAGTGCAACAGCCCGACTGCCGGCAGGAAATCGTCATTTTCAAAGGTCAGATATTGGTAGCCGTTGTGGCGGTATTCCACATCCAGCCGCCAGCCGGCCCGGCTGAAATATGCCGCAGCGGCAAATGCTTCACGCGGCACCTGCGGTACAAAATTGCCAACTGTGTGATCGGCGTTTGATTCCGAAGCCGTTTTGACGGTGGCATTGATAAAATAACTGCCCTGCATTCCCAGGATTTTCCCATAGTCGGCCTGTGCTGAAATTTCCAGCCCCCGGGCCCGCACCCCGCGGATATTGGCCGGACGCCAGTAATTGGCGCCGGGCTGCCAGCGGATCATATCATGGACCTCATTTTGATAAAGGGTCAGTGCTGTTTCCAGGCCGACTTTTTTTATTAAATCCGGCCAGCCGCGCTCAATTCCCCATTCCGTTGCCAGGCTTAGCTCGGGCTTTAAATCCGGGTTGCCCCCGGGCTGCCAGTATAAATCGTTTAAACCCGGCAAACGGTAATTTTTCTGAATGCTCAAATGGCTGTGCCAGTCATTGCCCGAAACCTGCAGGGCTGCGCCGGGCAGAAAAGCGAGCTGTTCCGTATTTGGAAAATACAGGCTGCGGAAAGTGCTGAACATCTGCCAGTTAAAAGCAGACCAGGGCAGATTGACAACTGCAAACAGATCGTGCTGCAGGGTGCTGCGTCTGGTCTGGCTAAGATTGGTACTGATCGCTTTTTGTTCGTTAAAATAAATTGAGGTTGACGAAAAAAAACTCTGTTTTTCAGACAGATTGATTGTGCCGCGCCAACCCTGTTCCTTATTAAAATGGCGGCTGAACAGGTTCAGACCGGCATATTCCATCCATTCGTTGCGCTGATAGAACTGCAATTCAAAACGGCGCTCAAAAAGGCGCCTGTTATATTTGATAGCCAGCAGGGTATTATTGATGTCCATTGCCGCCACATTACCCGAATCGCTGTAACTACCCTGAAACGGTTCGGCGGCGCCGCCCGAACGCAAAATGTGCAGCACCTGCAGTTCTACGGACTTCTCAGCATCAGGCAGAAAGCGCAGTTTCCCATATCGACTGAGATTTTTATAATCCCGGTTTTGCAGGGTGATTTTATGACCGTTCTGAGTGAAGGAGAATTTGTTCTCACCGCTGCTGCGGCTCAGAGCAACCATGCCCTGCCAGCGCTCCGAACCATATCCGGCACGACCGCTGAAGTGCTGATTTTGCAGACTGGCCAGTGAAATATTAACTGCCCCACGCCACCCGGATTCGATATTTTGCGGCCTCAGGTTAACCGTTCCACCGATGGCACCACTGCCGCCAAAAGGCATACCGCCGCCGCGATAGACATCGACGCTGCTGATCAGTCCGCCGTCAATCAGACCCAAATCGGTCTGGCTGAGTTGGAGATTGTTTATTGGAATGCCGTCGAACAATACCTGCGTCTGTTCGGCGCTCATGCCGCGCATACGGATGGTCTGGGTCTGCCCGCTTCCGCCGTAATCGCGGATTTGCACACTGCTCAACCGGCTCAGGGTGCTGGACAGCGAATGGTCTTCAACCGAAAGGCGTTCGATGACGGCGGGCAAAGATCCGTTTTGAAGAAATAAAGGATCAGCTAAAATGGAAATGGCGCTGGTCGATTCGACCGGCAACAGGTAAATAATTTCATTTTGCAGATTGGCAGTGGACAGCACCTGTTGGAAATAACCCGGATGACTGATCCGCAGCGAGTCGCAGGCTGCAACTTCCATAAACAACCGACCGGAGACATCACTGAATACAGTGTCAGCGGTACAGACTGCCCGCACCTCTTCCACCGGTTGAGCAGTCCAGAAATCGCGGATTTCGATGCTGACAGACTGACCAAAAGCCAGGTTGCCGAACAGCAGGATTATAAAAAAACGGCGCACAACATTCGTACCTTTGACGGATGACTGCTACCGACGAAGAGGGACTTCCCGAATGATGGAAATGAATGCTGTGTGAAAAAGTGATAATGCGGATTTTTGGGGCGCATATCCCGGATCCTCCCACGAGATCATTTTTGGGAAATCCATCCAGTCGGTCTCCTGACTCGAGCTTCAACCTCGGCCCGCCTTCCCATTCCGCCGGTGCGGAACAGTGGCTCGTTCGGGCTTCGTCCACTCTTACAGTTGCGGGGCAGTGGCGGATTTTCACCGCGCTTCCCGTTACTAAATGAATCGGTTTATGAACAGCGGGCAATATAAACGGCATTAAAATTCAGATCAAGGATGAGATAAGAATAAGCGGAAAGAAAGATGAGAAAAGATATTGAGAAGCGGTGCATTCGGTGGCTGGTAAATAAAAAAGACAAAAAAAATTGCCAAAGCATCCCACTCATCAGAGTGTTGCTGAAAGGCTGTTTTTAGGGATACTGCAACAGCCTGTAATTCAAAAAGAAAGCAGGAAGATCATAACCTGTTGCTGAATTGCTGAACCATGTCATGCCGATCCCGCCCTGCGGGACACCCTGATCCCGCCCATGCGGGACATGCCGATCCCGCACCTGCGGGACGGAATGACACCTTCATATACTTCATATCCAGCCGCCGGAGTGTAGGCTTCGTGGTGATCGGATGTTCATCCGGCCAGACAGCCTGCCTTGCGGAAAGACAGTAACCTGTAGAACGGTTTTCAATTCCCGGTTTCTCTCAAAAAATTAAATCCATTGATCCGTATGGAATAGAATAATAATATCCGGCTGATGCTTGTAACCCATTCGATCCGCAGTGCATCAAAAGCGCACATTTAAATAAACCAAATCGCCGAACCTATTCAAAAGGAGTACTTACATGTCTGAAAATAATCATTATAAAGTAATCATTATCGGTTCCGGTCCCGCCGGTTTAACCGCTGCCATTTACACCGGACGGGCCAACCTGAAACCACTGGTTCTGGAAGGCAATCAACCGGGCGGTCAACTGACCATTACCACCGAAGTGGATAATTTCCCCGGTTTCGAGCACGGTATTAACGGACCCGAGCTGATGGATGTCATGCGTAAACAGGCCCAGCGTTTTGAGGCCGAAACCAAATTCGAACTGGCCACTAAAGTGGATTTTTCAAAACGCCCCTTCATCGTTGAAAGCGATGGCGGAAGCTATACCGCCGACAGTGTGATTATAGCCACCGGTGCCACGGCCCGCTGGCTGGATATCGAATCAGAGAAAAAGCTGATGGGCAAAGGCATTTCAGCTTGTGCCACCTGTGATGGCTTTTTCTATCGTGATAAGGAAATTATCGTCGTTGGCGGAGGCGATTCGGCCATGGAAGAAGCAACCTTCCTGACGAAGTTCGCTAAGAAGGTGACCCTGATTCACCGCCGGAATGAATTCCGGGCCTCGAAAATTATGATTCAGCGGGCTGAGGCCAATCCGAAAATTGAATTCAGATTAAACTCAACCATTAATGAAGTGCTCGGCGAGCAGTTCGTTACCGGTGTTAAACTAAAAGACACCAAAACCGGTGAAATTTCCGAGATGGCGGTGGATGGCGTGTTTATGGCCATCGGCCATGTGCCCAACACACAGATTTTTATGGGCATGATGGAAATGGATGAGACCGGTTATTTGAAAACAATCCCCGGCACAACCAAGACCAATCTGCCGGGCGTATTTGCCTGCGGCGATGTGCAGGATAAAGTCTATCGCCAGGCTATTACCGCTGCCGGATCGGGTTGTATGGCCGCCCTTGATGCCGAGAAATTTTTAGAGGCACATGAATAAAAGATTTGGTCTGATCCCAAAACTTTTTTTGAACTAATTAAACAGGGAAATACCCTGAAGACAAAAAACGACTGTTATAAAGAAAGCCCCCCGACCAATCGGAGGGCTTTTTTTATTTAATAACCGGAATCTACCGCACCAGAAGCATTTTTTTCTGCTCTATTTTTGTGCCGGCCTGAATACGGTAAATATAAATTCCGCTGGCTAAACCGGTGGCATCAAAAGCAACCTCATGCTGGCCAGCCTTGCGGAAGCCGTCAACTAATTCGGCCACCATCTGACCGGTGACATTGTAGA
>DYOS01000102.1 GCA_020720405.1 Caldithrix sp.
CCGGGTTTATTTCCTGCTGTCGAAGCCGGTCGGCATTAACCATGAATTTGGGCTGATGGCAGCTTTTACAGTCCGCATTCTGGTGCTTGCCTTTAAGTTCGAAGCCGGTTTTTTTATGGTCAAAATTTTTCTGACCATCCGGCCAGTGGCGCAGATCGGCGTTCCGTCCGAGGTGATCGACATGGCAGTTTACACAGGTCTCAAATTCAGATGAACGATGTAACCCTTTTTTCTGCTCCAGGCTGATTTTGACTGCTTTATGACAATCCAGGCAAAGACCCGGTTTCACCTGATCACCTTCACTGTGGCATTTGGTACAATTGCGCAATCCTTCCAACCCGGCGTGGCTTTGGTGCAGGTCACCGGGCGAAAGCTGCGCCCAAAGCGCTTGTCCGGCGAAAATGAAGAATAGTAGAAATCTTAGCCGCATAATCCGCTCAGAGTTTTGATTTTACAATGCAGGATATGAAGATGAGGCGAACAAAGTAAGGGTTCCGCAGCTTGAACTTGTCTCCTTCTCCCGTTCTGAATTTCCATTTTCTTTAGCTTGTCCAGCCGGACCTTGTAGCCGGGGTTCTGATTTCATCCGAACAGACCGGTTTAGTTTAAAACCAGGTATACCCCAGCCAGACGGCGATGCCGACATGAACAATCATGATCAGATACATGATAATGGCAAAGGGTTTATGGAATACATGCCAGGCATGGAACAGCCGGTGAACCAGGTTCCAAATCCTGATTTGTGATTCGAGACGGACGGCCTGTTTTAATAATTGGACCAGCTGCCGGGTGTCGTGGTGCTGAATCCCGAAATGGATTCGAAAATAATGACTGATGCCGCGGATTTTCCAGGAGAAGGTGAAAAGGGCAGTCAGGGTTTTGAACAGCCCCGACTGCTCGCCGGCCGGAATCAGAAATCGTTTTTCAAGGCGGATCATTTCTTCTTCACTTAGCTCGTATTCCTGACGTAGACGCTGTTTCTGCTGATTGAGTACCTGTTTGGATTCATCAAGGGTCAGGGCATGACCATCGATGCGCCGCGGAATCTGAATGTAAAGATAGCGCCCGATAATTCCGCTCAGGGAAACGGCAATCATCGACCAGAAGCTGACGGCAACCAAACCATTGAGTTTGAAGGTGGAGTGCAGAATGACAAAGAGCGGACCAAAAATGCCGAGAAAAATATGCACATTCAGCCAGTGCCGGAGATTGCCGGCTTGCTGCAGAAAACGGGAGCGTTTGCGCAGCGAATAAAGCAACAGAAGCAGCATCATGGCGCTGCCCAGAATGCCAAGACCATGGCTGTACAAACCGCCCGGTTTCCATAATTTATAGTCTGGTAGAAAGGGCCGCTCGGTAAAAGGGGTGTTGTAAAAAGCCCAGCCCTGAATAAATATCCAGGCCACAGCAAGGGTTCCTGCAAGATAAAGCAGGAAGAGAAAGATGCGGAAGAGAAGTGATTGATTTTTTTTCATGCCGGATTCCGGATATAAACAGGTTCAAAATATAAATGGCCGGCTGCGGAATGGCAATAGCTTTGGGGAGTCTGGCGGAAAGGAAAACTACCAGTAGGAAGAGCGGTTTTTAAAAGGAAAAATTAACCACCGAAAGGAATTTGGAATTGGGAACTCGGAATTGAAGAACACAAAAATCTATGTCCACGAATTAACACGAAGTAAAACTCACCGGCTGTTCAGTTTTTTTATTTTTTGGCTACCGATGGACACCGATAACACCGAAAGGAATTTGGAATTGGGAACTCGGAATTGAAGAACACAAAAATCTATGTCCACGAATTAACACGAAGTAAAACTCACCGGCTGTTCAGTTTTTTTATTTTTTGGCTACCGATGGACACCGATAACACCGAAAGGAATTCGGAACTGAAGAACCCAAAACCCGTCATCCCGTATGAACGGGACAAGTTTTCGAGGAGATTCCGCGCCTGCGCAATCGACGAGATATCTTTGAATCTGCAACAGCCTGACGGGCGGGATCAGGGTCTGGTACTTTTGTTAAATGTTAAATGAATGCTGAATAAGTTAGCGAAACGAGAGAAGACCCTGAAAGAGATGCCGAAAGGGCGGGACGGCATGTCCCGCATGGGCGGGATCAGCGTGATAGAAATAGTTTATAACTTCACGGCTCTCAGTTTTCGTATGGGTGCCGTGCTGCTATCTTCTTCAAATCTTCTTGTCCTGTTCATTTTTCTTCATTGGCAGACGAGCAGATGTTGCATGAAACGTCTCTACCAACCACATGCTTAATCTTTCATCCTATCTCTTTAATCTTTAATCTTCATCCCGGCCCCGTGCTTAATTGAAGAGATCGAGGATATCTTCCTTGGTTAAAGTTTTGAAGAAGCTCTCCTCAGTTGAGATCAGGCTGTCGACCAATTCCCGCTTCTGATTTTGCAGACTGACAATTTTTTCTTCCACGCTGTCCTTTGATATCAGTTTATAGGCAAATACCTTACGGGTTTGACCGATACGGTAAGCCCGGTCGGTGGCCTGCATTTCAACCGCCGGATTCCACCACGGATCGTAATGGATAACATAATCGGCTGCGGTCAGGTTTAATCCGGTGCCGCCGGCTTTCAAGCTGATCAGAAAAATCTGGATGTTCGGATCTTCCTGAAAACGGTTAACCGGCAATTCACGGTCTTTGGTCGAACCATCGAGATAGGAATAGGGGATATTCTGATTGTCAAGCTGGGTTTTGATGATCTGCAGCATCTGGACGAACTGGCTGAAAATCAGCACTTTGTGGTTCTCGGAAACAATTTCTTCAATCATCTCGAACAGGGCTTCAAATTTTCCGCTGCTCTCCTGGAACGATTTGTCAACCAGTCCGGGGTGACAGGCAATCTGCCGTAATTTGGTCAGACCTTCGAGAACTTTAAATTTGGATTTATTCAGCCCCTTGCTGGCAATTTCTTCCTGAATGCTGTCCCGGTAGCTCATCCGCCACTTATCATAAATGGCCTGCTGGGCTACGGACATTGGCGAATACATAATGCTTTCCACCTTCGGCGGCAGTTCTTTAGCCACATCTTCCTTGGTCCGGCGCAGAATAAAAGGGAAAATAAGGCGGCGCAGGGTAGAAGCGACCTGAACATTTTTGTCTTTTTCAATGGGCCGCATAAAATTGTCCTTGAAAAAATTCTGATCGCCAAGCAGGCCCGGGCTGACAAAGGCAAACTGGGACCATAAATCCATGGTGTTATTTTCCACTGGTGTGCCGGTCAGGGCGATGCGGTTGTTAACATCGAGCAGGCGCACCGCTTTGGATGTTTCGGACATGGGATTTTTAATATTCTGTGATTCATCGAGGATGACATAATTAAAATTGATTTCCTTCAGAAAAACGACATCGCGGCGCAGGTGGCCGTAGGTGGTCAGTATCAGCGGCGTCCGTTTCAGGCGGCGGATATCTTTAGAGCGGCGGGTTCCATAATGGATCAGGTATTCCAGACCGGGGGTGAATTTCTCAATTTCCCTGGCCCAGTTGAAAATTACCGAAGTGGGTGCAACGATTAAGTTGGTCTTTCTCGGGTTTTCGTTGATTTCCTTGCGGATCAGGCTCAGCGCCTGCAGGGTTTTGCCAAGACCCATATCATCGGCCAGGATGCCGCCGAAGGAAAATTCTTTGAGAAAATTGAGCCAGTCGAAGCCGGCTTTCTGATAATCACGCAGCTCGGCCCGAAGGTTTTCAGGCAATTTATAGTTTTTAATTTTATCAAAGTCATCGAGCCGGGACATTTTCTCCTGGCTCAGGGCATCGAGCTGTTTGTGATCGGCTTCAAGCAGAAGCTGATCGATAAAAGAAAGATGATGATTGGCGAAGCGGATGGAATTGTCGTCAACCCGGCCGAAATTGATCAGGTAGTTAAATTTCTCAATCAGCTTTTCCGGCAGGCGGGCGATGCTGTTGTCACGCAGCCGGATGAATTTTTTATTGGCCCGCAAGGCTCGTTTCAGTTCTTCCAGCGTGACCGGAATACCCTCAAATTCCAGAGCCAGTTCAATATCGAACCAATCGGTTTCAGAAGAAATATTGACCCCGAACTTGGCCTGGGAGCGGTTGACCCGGAAGCGGACCAGGCTTTCTTCGCCAAGGATTTCGTAACCTTCTGCGGCTAGTTTGGGCAGCCCGTCAAACAGCCAGTCCAGAGCTTCTTCAAAAGTGGCGTAGAACAGACCCGGCGTATCTTCGATAATCCCGCTCTCCAGAACTTTTTCGCGCAGCATAAATTCATTTTCACGGTCGCGCCGGACGCGGATGATCTGCATGCTTTTGGTGTCATAGTGCAGAAACTGGTCGTTGGAATGGCTGTACGAAATTTCAATTTCCTGGTACATCAGGGAGAGCGAAACAACTAACTGATCATCCATTTCCTCTATATAAAGCTTTTTGCCGCTGATCTCGTGGATTTCATACACCTCAATACCGGGGGGAAATTCCACGTATGGGAAAATGGGCAGTTTGGCCAGGTATTCGGAAATGAAAGACTGGTATTCATCTTTGCTTAGATGGATCTGCAGTTTTTCATCGACAAAGGCTTTGATGTAAGAATAACTGAGCGGGAAATTGCAGGAATGCAGTTTGCCTTCGCGGTAAAACCAGATCGGGTTGACGGTCAGGATTTTGGTGGTTTTATCAATGGCCAGTTCTTCATTCTCGCGGACAAAGAAAGGTTGAAATTCATAATGGGTCTGGGCTTCATCGGTAACAAGCCGGAATTTCATTTCCCACGGTTTTCGTCCGAAACGGATGCGTGTACCTATCGTACCGTCTTCATTTTTAATGTGCAGTTCGCTGGTCCGCAGCAGGTTAAAAATCTGCCCGGCATCAAGACCAAAATCGAGATAACTGGTTTCCAGCCTGCCGCGGTGATAAACCGATGACTGTTGCGACTGCAGGCGTTCCAGGTAGGAGATGGCGATCAGGTCGCCTGATGTACGGAAAACATTCTGGGCCGACAGCTCATTAAAAGACGGCTCCTGAACCCGGCCGTAAGTACCGTCTTTTTTCATGTAAACTTTAACCGGCTTGATATTCCAGTAGTTTTCAAGATTGTGGATAATGTAAATCAGTTTCCAGCGGACCTCCTGTGAAAAATCGCTGTCTACCTGCTGGATAGCGATCAGTTTTTCAAAATACTCGCGCCAGTTTTCACCCTCCTCCGGCCTGGCCTTTTTCTCAGAGGTCTGCTCGTCAATTACTTTAAGAGCAACAGCAACAGCATGTTTGCAGATATAATTGTAGGGGCAGGTACAGGTGGCATCAAAGGAGTGCTCGTCGGCGTTGAGTTTGACAATATAGGGATAAGTTCCCTGAACACTGGCCATAACTGAAAACGTATCCCACTGCTTTATTTTTACCCGGCCTTCCCGGAAATATTCCATACCCTGTTTAAAGATGATGTCTGGTACACGATCCTTCAAATCCTTGATATTGATCTTCAAAACTATATCCTCACCTTTCTGTTCAATTAAATCGCGGCGAATCAAGTCTAAAATATAGACAAATCATTTTTTGTATTCAAAAGGAAATCATGAATTTCTTGGAGAATATACACATTTCATTTTAAAAATAAAGAGTTTGTTTGGGCTTTGCCTGGAAAATGCTATTTCGATGCCATAGAAGAGAAAAAGAGACGGCACGGATAAGGATGAATTAACCATAGTGAAAGGAATTTGGAAATGATCCCGCATGGCAGGATCGGAATGGCGGTTTTTTTATCATCCTGCCTATCCTGTGATCCTGTCAAAATTCTTTACCCACGAATGACATGGGTCTGCGCGGCACAAAGTTACCGGCTGTTTTTATATTTACCAGCCACCGATATCAATCATTCTTTTTCTTTTTACTGTCTTTTGTCTTTAATGTCTGGTCTTCCGAAAAAAGCCGTTTTGTTCAAAAAGCTGAATATCCTTCTCCAGATTGGGTGTAAAAATCTTCTGGTTTTTTGCCGCCATCAATTCCTGGTGCGCCCAGAAACTGCCTTCAGAAATTTCATCCCGGTTCAGTGAAAAAGGCCCTTCAGCCCAGCAGACAAAAACATAGGCCAATTCGCTCTGTCGTTCCGTTTTCAGCAGGTAGCGGGCCAGAAAATGCGACTCGGATGGATACCAGCCAATTTCTTCCAGCGCCTCCCGCAATAGCGCCTGATCCACTTTTTCTCCATATCGAACATGCCCGCCAACCGCGGAATCCCACAACCCCGGATACAATTCCTTTTGCTGCGAACGTTTCTGCAGAAATAATTGACGCTTACTGTTAAAAACATGCAGATAAACCACAGGGTGCAGCAATTCCGGATCAGCATGTATGGTTTGACGGCTGGCCCGGCTCAGAATTTTCCCTTCTTTATCGACCACCGGCAGCCATTCAACATCTTGTGCAGCGCGAGCGGATCCCATTAAGCGTTGTCTGAGCATTTGAATGGCGAAAACCAATGCAGTTAGAATATAGAATAATCCCCCGGCGATAAAACTCCACCAGCCGGTACTCAGGTAAAAGGCAGCGTAAACGATGAGCAAAGTATGACCGGCAAAAACCCAGAAAAACAATCTGATCATAGGTCTCAATAATTCATACTGGCGGTCGGCCAAACCGCCGCCGGGTGCAATTCTGCTTAGCATTTTCCGGATAGGATCAAAAGGCGTAAATAAACTAAGCCCGAGAAAAATCAGCAGGATGAATTGGAGCAGGGCCGGTTTTAGCTTAAAAAAAAGATCGTTGGCTGAGATCAGGGAAACACCACCAAGCACAGATAATAAGAGCAGATCAAATATGATCATCCGGTCAACCCGGTGTTCGGTGTACCAGGTATATAAAAAGATAAGCAGACCGGAGATCAGCGCCGTAACCAGACCGGCCGTGACACCATACCAGGCATCGGCCAGCATAAAGGCAAGAATGGGCAAAAAGGCCAGCAGCAGCTGACTGATAATTTGTTGTCTTGGTAACTGATTCATGAATATCCCGGTTAAGCATTGCAGGCGGACATTTTAGCAGAACGGCGATGTAAGTTCAAATGTAAACTTTTACATATTGTTTTCATTCATCCGGTATCGGATATTAGAACAGGTTTTCCTGTTTATATATTTTTCACCCGCCAACCGGGGTGAATTGATGCAATGGAAAGGACTTAATTCGAATGAACAAAATTATTTTCACTGCCGTGCTCCTCCTATTCTCTCTGGCTTACAGCCAGACGGAAATCGTCTTTTTTAATGAGAGCACCGGCAGCAATACCTATTACGATCCATCGTGGGGTTATAAAACCTCACCCAGCGCCCTGGAACTGATCAATGGCAGCAAATTTCCGGTGGAAACCGGCCATGTTTATCTCGGCAGCCATGCCCTGCGCCTTAAATGGACCTCCGCCTCGGGCGGTGACTGGGGCATTGCCGTAGCTGCTCCCGACTGGACACCCTTCGACCTGACCAAATCGGACAGCATCACTTTTATGGTTAATTCACCTGCTGCACTGGATTCTACACTGCTGCCCAAACTGGCGATAGAAGATACGAATAATAAAAAAAGTAGCCGGGTCTCACTGGCTCTTTATTCGTCGGATATTGACGGCGATGCCGGTAGCTGGCAGAAAATCCGGGTTCCGCTTTCTGCGATTAGTCCCGGCGCCGAAAACTGCGATTTTACTAAAATTAAAACCATTTTTTTCTTTCAAAACAGCACGGATAACGCCAGCCACACGCTTTATCTCGATGAAATCAAAGCTACCGGCAGCGGTTCGGGAAACCCCGATTTGCCCAGACCGGACCGGGTCATCGCCGAAGGTGCCGATCAGCGCATCGACATTCGCTGGCAAATGAATGAGGCCGACGATATCGCCGGTTATTATCTGTACCGCTCGGAATCAGCGCAGGGGCCGTTTAACCGGCTGAACAGCGGCGTTAGTAAATTCTCCGTTTACAGTGATTTCAGCGGGCAAAACGGCCAAACCTTTTACTATTTTGTGCGCACAGTCGATACTGCCCACAGCGAATCTTTTCCTTCCGATACCGTTTCGGCAACCACCTTTGCCATGACTGATGATGAACTGCTTTCCTCGGTGCAGGAAGCGATGTTCCGCTATTTTTACGATTATGGTCACCCGGTTAGCGGTTTAGCCCGGGAGCGTTCAAACGGTTATGAAGAAACCTGTACCACCGGTGGCAGCGGGATGGGTCTGATGACCTTGCTGGTCGGTGCCGAACGCGGTTTTGAGCCTTATGACTCGGTGGCGGCCCGGGTTTTGAAAATTCTCACCTTTCTTGAGGAGAAAACAACCCGCTATAAAGGCGCCTTTCCACACTGGTTTAACGGCCGGACCGGTGCAACCATCCCGTTCTCGCAGTACGATAACGGCGGTGACCTTGTAGAAACTGCTTTTATGATTGAAGGCATCCTGGCCCTGCGCCAATATTTCAATGGCGAAAATGCGGTGGAAGTGGAAATCCGTGAGCGGGCCACCCGGTTGTGGGAAGAGGTCGAGTGGGACTGGTATCTGAAAACGCCATCGGGGACTGTTTTGTACTGGCATTGGTCGCCTGATTACACCTGGCAAATGAATATCGAAATCCGCGGTTACACCGAGGCCATGATTACTTATCTGCTGGCCGCCGCTTCGCCAACCCACCCCATTTCAGCAACTCCATACCACAGCGGCTGGGCCCAAAATGGCGCCTGGCCCTATACCAACGGTAAAACCCTGTACGGTTTTAAACAATGGGTCGGCTGGGATTACGGTGGACCGTTGTTTTTTACCCATTACTCATTTCTCGGTTTTGATCCGCGTAACAAGTACGACAAGTATTGTAATTATTTCGACAATAACCGGAACATCAGCCGGATCAACCGGGCTTATTGTATCGACAACCCGCGGAATCACAGCGGATATAGCGAGCTGGTCTGGGGTTTGACCGCCAGCGATGATCCCTGGGGTTACCAGGTTCACGAACCGAACAATACCGATCGCGATAACGGTACCATCACCCCGACCGCAGCGATCAGCGCCATGCCCTACACTCCGGATGAATCGATGGCGACACTGAAGCATTTTTATTATACCTATGGTGCGCAGATTTGGGGACCCTTTGGTTTTACCGATGCTTTTCATCCCGGTCAGCAATGGTATAGTCAGAGTTATCTGGCCATTGACCACGGCACAATGGTGCCGATGATAGAAAACGCCCGCACCGGTTTGTGCTGGGATATGTTTATGGCCAACCCGGAAATCAGCCCAATGCTGACCAAACTGGGTTTTACCGTGGTTTCGGCTACGGAGGAATCACCCGAACAGGTTATTTCGCCTATGGATATCCGCCTGGCCGGACCGAATCCCTTTAATAACCAGACCCTGCTCGAATTCTCGATTCCAACGACAGGAGCGGTGACTGTGGAGTTATTTGATAGTGCCGGGCGGCGGGTTCAGCTACTGATTGACGGCAGGGATTATACTCCCGGCCGGCATGAACTGCGGCTGGATGGCGGGTTGCTGAGCAGTGGTCTGTATTTTGTTAGAATTTCACAGCACGGCATGCAGCGCGTTGTAAAAACAATGCTGGTAAAATAAGGTCTTCCAATTCATTTAAAACCACCTGCCGGCTGAATAAAGCCGGCGGGTTTAATTGGGTTCCCCGTACTCCGGCCTGCCCAGGTAACGCACCAATTCGAGATTTTTTTGATGCTTTTGGTGTCCATTGGTGACTACTCATTTGTCTGTAATAATTCGTGCAAATCGTGGACAAAGAAATTTGACAGGATAACAGGAT
>DYOS01000103.1 GCA_020720405.1 Caldithrix sp.
TGCCGCCCTCGCTGATCGTCTGATTGGGTATGCCCGAAACCAGCGGCGCATCGTTTACCGCATTGACCACGAAACGCACGGTATCAGAATCGCTGAGATAACCGGGATCGGTGGCCGTAAAGGTCAGCATTTCCTGCCCGTACCAGTCGCTGTGTGGCGGGGACACGGTTATCCGGCGGCTGCCGGCCTCGAAACTGACCAGCAGTTCCTGATTACCCTGCCAGCTCCATTCCTGCTCGGCATCGCTATGGTCGGCATCTTCCACATACTGATCCAGATAAATATCCTGAAAAGCTCCGCCCTCGCTGATATACTGGGCCGGGATATTGCTGACCTGTGGACCAAAAACCGGCTTCAGGCGGGTCAGCTCAACCTGCCAGTTGTGAATGGTTCCGCCATTATTGGTGTACAAATCATCATAAACGCGCAGGGTCCAGGTGCCCCGGGCCGGTTTACCCTGCAGCAGAAACAGACCATTATCCGGCTGAAAGCTGCCGCTGTACGGTGAACTGCCATCGGTAATGGGAGTCAGCGCCATGTCATCAAAAAGCGTATTGGTATAAGCGCTACCCGGGTTAAGCAGGGCGATGCCGCTGCCCAGACCATCCGGCGCTTCAAGATCGATGGCAAAATCTTCAATCACACCGGAAACATTGATGGTCGCCCGGGCTGCAGCCACATCAAAATCTTCATTGACCTGCAGGGTCGAGGTATGGCCGCGGTAATTGGTCCAACTAACCGCTGTGTTGTTGGCATAGGTACGTGTTTCGGTTTCACCGACAAAGAACCGGAAGAGCGGCGGGTTGCTCTCCGTCTGAGTAGCACCCTTTGGTAAAACCGCGTTGTTCGCTTCAGCGGAATTATCGGCAGCGGTCAGATAATATTGCACTTCGCTGCCCCAGCTTATCCGGGGAAAAGTAAATTCATACTGATCACCGAGCGGACCATTTTCATCCTCTAAAATTAACCAGTCACCCAATCCGCTGGCGGTTTTTAAGCGGTAATACAACCGGGCTGAAGCCAGACCCGAGACATCACTTATTTCGGCTGTCAAGGTTCGGCTTTGCGAGCTTTCGGTAGAGGGGAGCGGTGTGAAGGATATCAGCGGGGCGGTTCCATCCTGACCGGCGGCCTGACGCACGGCATTCCAGGCATTAACCCGGCCATAACCGACATGCTTATTCCAGCCTTTGCTATCGTACGCGTAGCGTTCAATTTTATCAGCCGAAGTTGTGATAATTTCATAAACCTGATCCGAGGTCAGACCGTTATCGACGGAAAGGACCAAAGCCCCGACGGCCGCGGCGGCGGGACAGGCGGCCGAGGTTCCGCCAAACAAGGGATTATAATCATCACTGGTAAAGCCGCTGCTGCCCAGCATATCTGTCGTGTAGACAATCGACGGGGCGACCAGATCAAGCTCAGTGCCGTAATTTCCGGCCCAGCGCCGGATGCGTTCCGAACTGCCGGGCTGCTTTTTTTCATCAAACATATTGCTGGCGCCGACGGCGATTACGTCCTCCAGATAGGCCGGAAAATTGACCAGCCCGTTGCCCTCATTACCCGAGGAGAAGAAAATAACGCAGCCTTTACCGTCGCGGCCCTGCGTTTTCGCCCGGTGCAGCGCGTCGATAATGCCCTGGTTCGGCACACTCCCGCCCCAACTGTTACTCAGCACCTGCGCCCCGGACTGCCAGGCATCGTCTATGGCCACGGCCATATCGGCGTCGCTGGCGCTGCCATAAAGACTGAATATTTTAAAGGGATGAATTTTTACATTATGGGCAATCCCGGCCACACCAATTCCGTTATCCGCCGCAGCGGCGATAATTCCGCCCGTTGCCGTGCCATGACCCTGAACATCATCAGCGTCTGGCAAATTATCCGTGGTATAATCCGTACCCCGGCTGTAAATATTGGCCGCCAGATCGGGATGATCCAGATCGATTCCGCTATCCATCAAAGCAACCCGGATAGAAGGGCTTCCGCCCGCCGGCAGACCAAGACCGGTCAGAAAATCCCAGGCCAGATCGGCATCAAGATCGGCATCGGGAATACCGTTGACATTTTGCGGATCACCATCATCGGCACCGGAAGCCACACTTTGTCCGGTATTACGGTGTGCCCATTGCTGCACCCAAAGCGGATCATTAACCGAACCATGGAGCAACTGAAAATCCGGGTAAACCAGATCCGGGCTTGCCCAATAAACCTCCGGCTGCTCATTGAATAGCGGGAGTAGGTCGGCAGCGCTGTGCCCAGACTGCAGCAGATAGGTTTGTTCGGGATACGCCCGGATGATTTCGGCCTGATATTTCCGGCTGAAATCCATTAACCATTGTTCATTTATATCCGGCCGCAGGCGGATCAGAAAGCGCCCGGTGATCAGAACCATTTTACCCTGATATTCGGCCTGCCGGGTGAGCAGCAGATGCTCATGCTGCAAATGCTCCGTCTGCTGTGCATCCGGTTGGAAGCCGAGAGTAAGGGTGACGATCTGCCGGTCAGCAATGGTGATTTCACCGCGCACCTGCGGCAAAATACGGCCAACCCGGTTTATAATCTCCTGTGGTTGACGGTTGTCGGTCCACGAAATGGCATAGCGATCGGCAAGGTAATTCAGCCGGACGGTTCTATCCTGGACAGGAAATTCGAAGCTTTCCTGGGCCGGCAATGTTTCAGCAATAAATAGTATGAGTATTAAGAGGAGTTTTTTCATTTTCATAATTCCGGATAGATCAGTTTTTTTTCTCACAAAGGCACAAAGGATTACCTTTTCTTTCCTTCGCTGTTTTGTGCGGGATTATTATTGATTTTAAAATTACGCATCCCCGGAATCGGGATTTTGCGACAGGTCACTCTATTCCGGCAGGTTTAGCATAAACCAGTTTTTCCGGCGGGCCAGCTTTCGCATCCTGCCGGTCGGGTTAAGGCAAACCGCATAGCCGGTATGCAGCATCACAAACCGGTCTGACCAGGAATCGGCCACATAACAAACGATACCGGGATCAATACCCTGTTCCCTTATCCAGCGCTGCAGACAATGCCATTTTTCCATCCCGTAACAAACCGGCCCGAGACTGTCACCGGTCAATAATCCCTGCCGCGTGTCCAGTACAGTTGAAAGGCAGAAGTCCATTTTCAAATAACCGGCTACAGGCCGGCATATTTCCGCAGCAGCGGCAGATAAAATACCGGTTTGAATTCCCTTCCGCCGGCAATCTTCCAGCCAGGCGGCGGCTTCCGGCCGGATATCTAAAATAATTTCCGGTATAATCTCTTCTGTAAATCTCCTGAATTCTTCAGCCGCTGTGCCGGTCAGTAGTTTTAACACCAGGCGCATCAGGCGGTCAGCCGGCAAAAAGCCGATGCGGTGGCACAGACCAAGCAGGTACAAACGCCAATATGCCCGGCGGCTGACCAGTTTTTGCTGCACCGCCCGGCGCAGGAGGATTAAACCGCTGTGGGAGCGCAATAAGGTCAGATCGAGATCGAAAAAAACAATGCGGATTGGCTGTGGTAAATCAGCGGGAAAGAGCATCATTTGGCCAGGGTAAGCCGCAGGTAGTGGTTCAACCCGCGGCCGGTAATATGCAGATGATACAAGCCGCTGGCATAGGAGCGCAGAGAAAGACTGATCCGGTTTTGGCCCGGATGCACTGCCCAATCCCAGCCGGAAAGGTACTGACCAAGATTGTTAAAAAGCTGAACCTGGTAACTATCATGGTTCAGGGCTGTGGCGGTCAGAATGAAATGGTCGTTGCCCGGATTCGGCGAAATGCGCAGCATCTCAGGCTTAGTCTGTTGTCCCTGCCGGAAATCCGGAAGAGCGGATGGTTCGGCTGGGAAGAGACTCAAAGCTTCGTCGAGCAACGCCCGCCAGTTACCCCAGGAATGGCCTTCATTTACTTCTTTGTATTGCAGCGGGTAATCTTTAGCCAGCATAATATCCCGCATCTGCCGGGCGGCATCTTCGGTATCGTTAATCACCCCGCTGCTCATGTAAATAGTCAGATCCTGCCGTTCCGTATTCTGCCAAAGATCAAAAACAGCCTGGTTGTACCCGAAGGCCGGCGACTGGATCATCACTTTTGAGAAAAATTCCGGTCGGGAAATAGCCAGGTAGGCCGCATTCAATCCGCCCATCGAGGTACCCAGAATACCGCGCTTCTCCCGGTCTTTATAAACCGGATATTGCAGTTCAACCGTTGGGATAAGCTCTTTACAGATAAAATCTGCATATTTTGGATTCATATTCAATTCGCTCATCCGCCGGTTTTCGGAGAGATTATCCGGGTTTCGCGGATCGATAAAAACAACGATCAGCGGTTCAATTTTGTGGTCGGCAATCAGGTTGTCCAGCACGGTTTTCATACTGCCCAGACGATCATCCGAATACTCGTGGCCATCGGTTACAAAAAGCACCGGGTACTGCGCGCCAGCCTGAGTTCCGGCTGGTTTATAAACCATGTACTGAACGGTATAACCGAGGTAATAACTGCTGATCCGGTTGTTACCGGACAGTGTTCCTCTGGTTATACCGCTCCGGCTGACCGTCTCCTGCGGATAGCTATAGGCCGGCATACGCAGTTCAGAGTTGGGTCCGAAACCGCTCCACTGGATCAGCGGATTATCCGGATCGGGTATCCAGTTATTTTCATTCAGAACAATTTTGTAATCCAGCCGGCTATCCTGCGGAAAGACTTTTTCCAGCATCCAGACCTCGGCGGCACCAATTTTTTTACCCGGGTCACCCGAAAAATTCCAGCCGTTCATATCACCGGCCCAGTGTACCTTTGCGGCCGATCCCCGGTATAGGAAGGCGACCGAATCGCCCATCCGGAACGGAATCTGTCCATCGCTCTTCAGATCAGACCAGAATTGTCCAAGCACCTGACTGCGCAGCAGCGGATCACTGATCGCCCCAATGGCCTGAAGTGAATCGCGGAACGAGTGGTAAGAATCAAAAGCCGGCAGCGGCCGGAGCAGAACAAATATCAGCCAGATATAAATATTTTTTTTCATGGTCAACCTGCATTTTATTGACCGTGGAAGATACACAAAATAGCGACGGGCTGAAAAACCAAACGTTTAAAAATTTTCAGTCACGGAGAAGGTGCCGGGCCGGCGTTTGAAAGGCAAAGCAGTGTATCGCGGACTGAAAGCCGTAATTCCGCTGCCCAGCGCCGACAGTAATCCGTCCGGAATACCCTCCTGCGGTACCAGCAGATATGGAATTACGGTATAGAAATCGGTTTTGAAGGTAGCTTGTTTGGTGTCAAAATCCATATGCCAGATTTCCAGGTTTTTGAGGATTCTTTTTTGCAAACCGGCGGCTGGCATTTTATATAAAATGGTATCACTGACCGATGGATTGGCGGAGACCAGCAAAATGCCGCTGAATTTCTTTTCGCTGAGCAGATAACCTTCAACCAATACTGAATCGAGCGTGGTGGACAGTGTGCATTGGACGCTGATTTCCCGGTTAAAATCACGGACAATACTTTCCGGGTTCAGATGGCATTCGACGCGCAGCATCTGTTTCAGCACGGGCCAGGGATAAATGTCTCCGGATGAATTGAGGTCACCCTGTCCGTAGCGGAACCGGCCATCTAAAACATGCAGAGTGGTGGCAGCAATCTGATAATTTTCAACAAAATAATACAGCTTAAACACACCGTTGATGCCGCCGGAGGGTTGTTCCTGCGGTAAAGGCAAAGTGATCTCAAAATGCCCTTCCTCATCCGAAAAAACCGAAATGTTAAAACCTTCCAGCCAGATAAAAATCCCTTCGGGTGTGCTATCATCACTCAGGGCCACCCGGCCGTGGATGGTGCTTTGATCTTTGGGGTCGATTTTATCCTTAAAAAACGGATTTTCTGTGCAGCCTGCCAGGATTAAAATCAGTATTGGTAAAACAAACCTGAGGTGCATAAAACTCCCTGTTTCTTAATACTGCGCCCCGAAGGTCAGGTAATAGCGCCGGTCGCGAAGGGCCAGGCCGCTCAGCAGAACCTTGTTATCCAGTAAGTTTCTGGCGCTGATATTTATAAAAAATTTCATCTTAGCCAGAGCAAAGCGCTTGCTCAGATGCGCATCCATATCCGAATAACCGGGCAGGATGGTTTCATAAGAGGTACCATCCAGGCTTCGCACCCAGCCGGTCTGCTCGCTTTCGTGGAACCAGTGCAGTTGCAGGGTAAAACCAGCATGTTCAATAAGGACATTGCTGACATATTTTATTTCTGATTTAAAGGGAAAGGCAGCCTTCTCGGAAACGTGATTAAAGGAGCCGCCACTCTCTAATTTGAGTTTGCGTTCGACCAGGAAAATACCGGCTTTGGTCTCAATTCCGGAAATCTCGGCGCTGGGTATATTTTCATAAAAAGCCAAAGGAATATTGGGCAGATAATACATCCGGAATTTATGATCATAGTAGTTTTTGAAGTAATTGAAATGCACCTCCCAGCCGTTAACCAAGGCCAGGTGCGGGGTTTCTCCGGTAAACTCCAGCCCAAGTTCGGTGCTGTTATTTTTCTCCGGAAGCAGTGTTGCATCGAATCCATAGTACGGATTTAAAGCAGATGGCACACTGATTTGCTGGAACATAGATGGAAATTTGACGCTGGTCCCGACATTGATGTAGGAATTAAGGCCAATAAAACGGTTGTACCCGGTCAGATGGGTGGCAATTTTATAGGTCACCGCCGACCAGGACTGATCGGGCAAAAGCTGCGTACGGTCTTCAATTACAACCGGCGTCGTTCTCTCCCGGATATCTGCGAAGCGGTCACTAAGGTGATCGAAGCGCAGACTGCAGTCAAAATCGGCTTGTTTGTAAAACTCGGAATTTGCCAGCATGTGAAATTTGAGAATGCCAACCAGACCGTTTTTATAGCGGATCAGGTTGGCGCTCTCCACACCGATCGGCACTTCACTGGTGTTCTTCCGCTGATCATTAAAATGCAGGCGGCTGCCTTCGAACTGGTAGGCGGTCAGTAAATCGAAAAGCGGAATGGACCAGCGTTTTTCCAGGTTGAGATAATTGGTGCCGGATTCCACATGGCGCCGGAATATCCCGTCACCGATCTGCAGCTCATGCCGGGAAAAGGCATTCTGACGACTGGCCGAGAAATTAATAAATGGTATTGAATATAAATTCCCTTCATAACCGATATTTATAATTTCATTCCCGGAATTATTGGTCTCTGTATAGCGGTGATCTTCATATCCCAGATTGGAGCGCATATAAAAAGTGTATACTTCTGCCGGATTCTCCTGCGCTTCAGGAAATAATTTGTATCTCAGACTGGCTGTATGATAGCGGACTGAATTTTCGAGAAAGTCCTGCTCAGTCTGGGCATTTTCAAAGTAGCGCTTTAACCCGCCCATCTTGATGCTGTAAGAAATCTCCAGTCGTTTGGCAAAGGTATGATTCAGTTGCAGGTTCCAGTCGCCCGAAGCATAAGTTCCTATCCTCTGCTGAAATTTGACCGCATAGTTTTTACCGCTTTTGGGTACAATGTTGACCACTCCGGAAAAAGCATCGGGGCCGTAAAGTGAAGTATTGCTGCCTTTAATCACCTCAACTTGTTCCACATCCTCGAGATTGATCAGCGAGAGATCGAAAATATTGTCGAAGGCGTTATTCATTTTCACACCGTTGAACAGGACAATCACATCATCCGAATTCCCGTTGCGGATGGCAATGGTTTTTTTACCGCTCAACTCCTCATCAACCTGTACACTTTGTTCAGTGCGCAGCAAATCTCCGGCATCGATATAGCCCTGAATTTCAAACCGGTCAGATTTGATAACGGCATAGGATTGTGGCAAATCCCGGGCGATACCCGGTAAATCACGTTGTCCGGTAACGGTAATCTGGTTCAGACGAATAATTCCCGGCCGCAGGCGGAAGACTGTTTGCCCGGCAGCTTCGTCCACTCCCAGGCGCAGGGTATCGAAAGCGACATGCTGGAAAAATATGGAATCAGCCCGGCGGAATTCAGCGACTTCCAGACTGAAATAGCCGTCCTGGTTGGTTGTTGTACCGATGGATGTACCCGGCAGGTAGATATTGGCCCCGGAAATTTCAGTCAGTGTATTGGCATGGATCAGCCGGCCTGCGATCCGGATCTGGGCCTGGCCGTTGTCCAAAAGAAGAAAAACGAATGATAGCAGATACAGGTTTTTTAACATCCCGCCCCCGCCTGGTATTGATCAACAGAACAGAATAGCTGGTATAATGAAAATCTACCCGGGATGTTTCCCGGTAAAAATTTAATTTCAATCTATAGTTTTAGGAGCAGGAAACTGGATGATCAGCAAGGACTGATCATCAAATATGCGGGCATTACCCCGGAAATAGTCCACCGCCCTGAACACGGCCTGCGCCTTAAGGGCTGCTTCGGGTTCATTCCGCTGTTCCAGAATGGACATCCATCCGGACTCCGGAAGAAAGGCGCCATTCTCATTCCTGACTTCGGTCAGGCCATCTGAAAAACCAATCAGCCACTCGTTCTCTTCCAGCACAATACGGTGTTTTTCGTAAACTACATTTTTCATCAAGCCAAAGGCCGGCTGGCCTTTGGCCAGTTCCCTTTTTGTACCCGGACTTAAAACCAGCATTGGCAGATGCCCGGCATTGACATATTCAATAGTCTGGCTGCGGCGGGATAATAACAGTACCAGGCAGGAGGCGAAAGTTTTGGCCGGTATATCACGGACCAAAATTTCATTCACCCGGGCGGTCAGATCACTTAAATCCAGACCCGGTTTAACCAGGGCGCGGAAAGTGGACTGTAGTTTGGCCAACAAAAGGGCTGCAGCCAGACCCTTGCCGGAAACATCACCCAGCAAAAGCAAAGCAGCGTTTTCATCAATTTTTATATAATCCACCAGATCACCGCCAACCTCATTGGCCGGTCGGCTTTGCAGCCAGATTTCGAAGGGTTCAAGACGGATGGAAGGATCCGGAGCAAGAGCCTCCTGAACCCGTGAGCCGGCACTCAGTTCATCCCGGGCCAGTTCTTTGTCTTTCAGTTCCAGCAGCAGGATAAAAATAATTACAACAGCACCAAGCTGTTTTAACTCTACCGTGGCGGATGAGATGTCTGTACTAATTACAAAATTAGCAAAAAACATGAAAAACAGGCCGGTCAGAAAAAGCGCCCTGCGCACAGGATTTAAACGCATAACGAGTTCTTTTAATAACCATAAAACCGTCCAAAATGTCCGGCGGATAAAACCCATACCGTTTAAGCGCTGCTTGCGTTCCGGGCTGAGATAGAATTCTGTGGAATCTTTGTATTCCTGCTTTACCGATTGTCTGAAGGATTTTGCCATGAGGCCAATATAAAAATTTGTCTGAACACTTAAAAGAAATAAGACTGAAGATGGAAGAATGATTAAAGATGAAAGATGAAAAGGTTAAAGATGAATCCCGCTTAGCAGGCTGTTGCAGAAACCATGTTTTTACCTTTCATCCCGCCTGGCCAGCAAAAAATATCATGCCGTCCCGCCCCAGCGGGATCGGCATCTCTTTCAGGGTCTCATTCGGCATCTCATAGATTCCGAAACAAATCGGAATGACACCTTCATATGCTTCATATCCAGCCGCCGGAGTGTAGGCTTCGTGGTGATCGGATGTTCATCCGGCCAGACAGACTGCCCAGCGGGATCGGCATGACAAGGTTTAGGGTGACATATCGGTGTCCATCGGTGGCTACGAATTTTTGACAGAATCACAGGATAAACAGGATGAAAAAACA
>DYOS01000104.1 GCA_020720405.1 Caldithrix sp.
TTCCACGAATGACACAAAGAAAACCAGGGCGTGATTGGATTTCTCTTCTGTCTTATTTCTTTTGTCTTTTGTCTTATTTCTTCAATTCCGGAATGTTAAAAAATATCCTCCGCATATTCTTCTTCATTCACCATTTCCGATTCAAAACGGAATTCAGGTTTTAGCTCTGCGGCCAGGGCATAGGCTGTTTTTGATTTTTCCAGCTCACCGAGATTCTGGAAGTACTCGCCCAGTGCCATCTGTGCATCATAATAGTCTTTCTGCCAGGTTTGCTTTTTAAAGTCAACCGCACTTTCCGCATAGCGGACGGCTTGCCGGTAATCGCCGTGGGCAGCGGCAAGTTTGCTCAGGGCCAGAAAGGTTTTATGTTTACCCATTTTATCCCGTTTCAGGGCCAGATGATAATGGTTTTCGGCTTCCGGCAAATCGCCCAGCAGAACATAGCAATGAGCCATATGGGCATAGATAAAGGGCTGGGGTCTGATATCGAGCGCCTGCTGATAGTGAAAAAGAGCCCGGTTATATTCATCCTGCGCCTGAAAAATCTGGCCGAGAAAATCGGGGATATAGTTTTTAAGAGGCTGGCGATCCATCAGCTGACGAATATGACGCTCGGCTTCAGCGAGATTTTTCATGGCAAAATGCGTTTTGGCCTGGTTATAAATTTTAAACTCAGGGTCGATATAGTTGCGCTGATCTTCCGCAGCGACCTTGTTAAAACAAGCCAGAGCGTTGGCAAAATTACCCAGGTTGTAATAGGCTTTGCCCAGATAGAAGATAGATTTGTAGAAATATTTGGCGCTTCTTTTCTGGCGCTCGGGCGATAATTTCTGAAATTCGCGGATGCCTTTATCCAGGCTTTGCCGGGCCGGCTCCGATTTAAACATACTGAGTAAAGCCACGCCTTTACGGTACAGCACAACGATATAGGCCGGATAAAGCTCCAGGGCGATGTCGAATTGTTCAATGGCTTCCTTCCATTGTTTTTCTGCATAGAAAGTGTAACCGAGTCCATAAAAGGCACGGGCCGTTGAAGGATACTGCTCGATCCAGTTTTTATAACAGTAGCGGGCCTTTTCATTTTGCTTGAGCTGGCCATAGGCAAAAGCCAGATTCGACCAGATGAACTCGGTCACCGGCGGTTGACTGCTTAATGGTTTTAATTCGCTGATTACAGCCGGCCAGTTGTTTTGCTTAACATAACCGTCAATTTTTTTATCTAAGAAAGCGTTCATAACACCCCCTGTTTTGCGGCTTTTAAGCCGGTTATAAAGAAAATAAAAACGCATCCCTGCTTTATACTTTTAATCAGCCGGCAGCTTCCTGCTTTTAGGATGGCCGTCCCGGGCATTCCGCCGCCGGCTGCATTCATTATTACTTAGACCAGATCCACCGGGAAACCGAATTCATACCATTCCGGAGGAGTTGGGCCAAAGCGTTCCCAGTCGTTCAGGTTTACAAACAGCTCTGCTTCTTCAACATAAACCAGTTTTATCCGTTTGACCCGGAGTAACCGGTTTTCCAGCAGAGTGAACAAATCATCAAAAGAACCGACCACGGCAAAGCGGGTGCTGATAAATGCCAAATCGGGTTTGAGCAGCTCAGACATATTTTGCTCCTTTTCAGCCGTTGGGCCGGATTGATTTCAGAAAGTTTTTGTTCTTATAAACGGTCAGCACCTGGCTGGTGTAGGGATCGCAGACGACCACAGTGCCCTCCCAGCGCTCGGGATTGGCCGGGATAAAGATGGCCTTTTGCAGGCGTTTGATTCCCTTCTTACCCAGAAAATAGAAGCGGGCCTTGCGTTGATGATCGTAATAGGAATCGCCGTACTCGATGGCGGCAGTGATCATCAGGTTGTCGATACCGCGGTTCTGTTGACGGTTTTTGGCGTGGCGTGTTTGATTGAAGTTCATGATGTACTCCTTCTGATTTGTTTTTGAAGACAGGGGAAGTATAACCATGTGAAAAATGAAGAACGTAGTTTGCCGGAATCTGTTAACGGCTTACCGATTCCGGTGTTTTCTACTGTCCGGAATCGGTAGGTTTGTTTTAGCAAGGATTAGCAGGAAGGAATGCCGGGTATAGGCCCCGGCAGTGGCTGGAAAATTAGATTGAAATCAGCTTTTTGTGATTTTTAAGATTTGATTATGCATTATTTGAATATCGTTAAGCAGATGGTTGTGCCAGGCATAAATTTCTTTTGGGGAAAGCATATCGCGCTCATAGAAATCGGCCATGGGGTAATCCCTGCGGATTTGATTTATTGGTTCGAGTTTTTTAAGAAGAAGCGGATCGTTATTAACACTGCTTTTTAATTTATTACCCATAGTCATACTTTTACCATGAAAATCGATACTGTACCAGGCTATGGTAAACTGGGATATTTTATTGCCATCGAAACCGACCCGGATGCGGTCTTTTGTTCCCGGCATAAAATAATGATACTGGTAATAGGCCGTATCCCCTTTCTCCGATCGTTTGGCAATGGACTTTAAAATTAACCGGCCGTCAACCACCATTTTGTCAAATATTGGTTTAATAAGATTATCAAATAGATCAAAAACCGTTTGCTTGGAATGTTCATTCAGCAATGCAATAAATGTGGCTGGTGCATGGCATGATTTAGCAATTGCCACAAGTTCATCCCATAAGAAGTGTTTAAACATAATGGATGAGGCGTACGGGCTGCCCTGCAGATTTTTTATTTCATCACGGGTGCGGTTATAAAGCGGAGCAAAGAGCAGCAGGTATTTTTCTTTTTGATCATATTCTTCAGCCAGAGCCCGGGCATAGTTCACCAATTGTCCATCCGATGTGGAAGAAATAGTTTTGTTTTCTATAAATACCGCCATATCACCCATCTGAAACATGCCATCCGGCCTTTTTTGGTCGGCCGTGGTTGTGTTGGTTATTTCAAATTCGCCCAGGTTGGGCCGGCTGAGAATTTTCTGCCAGAAACCGTGTGTCCAGGCGGAAGTTTTGGCATTGTTCAGAATGGCAAAGAAGTTTTTGTTGAAATCAATTTCACGCTGCGTCATGGTATGACCTCATTTTTTTTGTTTGTAAATCAGCCCAAATATACAAAGTCAACATAATTCCGGTTAAATACCGAAATCGGTATTTCTTTGATTTGTTAAAACTTATAAGATACGACCTAACCGAACAACATACCGCCCGGAGAGGACAAAAATAAAAACATCATTCTATCCGGAGTAATTGAATGGTAGCCATAAGGTAATAATCACGGGTAATTCGCTTTATTTTTTACCAAACAGAAATCTGAGGAGCAGGCTGCCGAGTTTACGCTCGAGGCCATAGCGGGTTGTCGGCAGGGCTATGTTGCGGCTGATATCCTGCCGTATTTTTTGCAGGCCGAGGGCCCGTTTCCAGGACCAGGAGAATCCGAATTTCTTTGTCATTTTTATCCCCTTTCATAAAAATACGCTGCAAAATTAACACATTGGATTTTAAAAGAGAAAAACACCGATTTCAGTAAAATTTACCTGCATCCGGTGAGCTTTTGGGGAATATCAGACAAGAATTAAAAGATGAATTTTACCGATTTCGTTATTTAATCTGCTTTATTCATAAATGATTTTTTTTAATGGACTAAAGTCCATAATAATAAAGGACTTCGGAATAGCCCCATCCCGCACCGGCTGGACAGTGGTTAAAGAGAACCCACCGCTCCCGGGCTTTAACCCAGGTTCACGAATAATTCAGGTTAACTGGTTTTTACTTTTACCAGCCATCTGGTTTACCTAACCAGGGTTTGTTTCAGAAATCCTTTTAACTGGCCGGCGATGGCTTCTTCAAAATCAGGGATGATAAGGCGGCTGTCGCTCTCCGGTGGTAGAAATTCTCTGGGTTGGCCCTTCCGGCCAAAGGGAATAACCGGGATGTTGAGCTTCTTCAGACCAAGATAATTTTTCAGCATACGCGGCTGAGAAAGTTCTGGTTCAGTATAAAAGGGTATGACCAGCCATTGCTGGCTAAGTATGCTGGTTCTACTGGTCAGACGGGTGATGCGTGAGAAAAGATCCTTCTCCTCAAATAAAAACGATTTGCACTCCAGGGAAATGGCGATACCGTTGCGCAGAACAAGCAGAATATCATATTCACCGGTGATCAGCCCCGGATTGTCCAGCGCTTCAATTTTCACCCCGGAATGGATTTCGGAAATAATCTCCTCATATTCTGCATGATCGCTCAGGAATTTTTGCAGACGCTGCAATACTTGTTGCTCAAAGTAGCTGCCAAGTCCTTTTTTTACCTGACTTGGTTGAATCGAGTGTGAATCACCAGCATCAATAAATCCGTTGCTGTGCAGGGCATTTATTTCATTATGAGACAAGGTAATGTTAAAACCAGTCGAATTCCCAGGGGTTGTTAAGTTCTTAAGCTGTTTGTAAAAGGTTAATAATTCACTGCGTAAAAAATTTCTGAGAGCTGTTTCGTTTAGCGATGGGCAGGTTTCATTCGTTGGCTTTCTTAGGAATCTACCAAGGGGAGTAAAAGCGAAATTTTTATTCCGGCTGTATTTTAAACTTAAATCACTTACAATCTGCTGCATATCTTCCAAATAATTCAAAATTTTCCGCTTCTCCGTTTGCTCCGGTTCATCGGGTCGGTCATACAATTTAAAAACAGCAGAGGCCAGGTTTTTGTCTATTGCCAATGCCGGCAGTTCGCCTCCATCGAGCACGACGGGTTCAGATTTTTCAGCAACCTGGCTGCCATAAAGAGCCAACAGATCCGAAAGGGATAATCGTATATCAACCGGTTGATACCTGGCTTTTTTGTGGTCGATTACCAATAGTTGAACCGGTTGATGATCCATATAAACAAAAATAGCCGGCAGGTCTTTGACGGCTTCAAACAAACCGATGGCGGTCATTTTCTGCCCGCCGTTCAGATGAATAAAAATATGTTCAAAGGGTGTCTGCGGGATAGGAATTTGCCTGCTGATCAAACCTGATATTTTAAAAGGGTCAAGCTGAAGATCATCATCAACCCGCAGCGGGGGTAAAATTTCAAATCCATGGCGGGTTAAAAACTGACTGATCCGCGCCGTCCAACCTTGCTGTTCAGCGGTGCTGCTGCTGATCAACAGTACCTGATCGCCTTTTTTACCCAAAGAAAGAATAGGAATAACCACAGCAACCGTCTGCTCTGTCGAAATGCTGATGTGAAGATTAACCGAACTCAGAGTGGAATCCTGCCAAATAATTGTTCCAGTTGATTAAGCTGCGGAGCATCGAGAACAGTATCGATATATTTTTCAAAAACAGGTTTAAAAAATTTATTCATGCTGTCAAACTGCTTTTGGGTATTGGGTTTTAAACCATGCGCCAGAATACCCTGATTGCGCTGATCGGCCTGTTCACGCAGCAATTTCAAATCCAGGTTTTGAGTCAGCGGATCATCCCATATTTTCAGCAGGGTGGCTGTGGCCATCAAACCAATCTGCGCTGGCAGCTCATTGGAAATCCGGGCTGTCGGGCCATAGACCAGGGGCAGTTGCTCATTGTATTTTTGGAGCAGATCCGGCCACGGTGAATAATCCGGTTTTGAGGTTAAGAGTTGATAGCCATCGAAAAGACGCTGGCTGAACAGCAGCTCGATGGTGCGGTAGAGCAGCAGAATAGCGAAATCGTATTTGCCGCGGGCGGAAAAAACTATCGCCAGATAATAGTGGTTGAGGGCAATATATAATGGATTATTGCCGATGATTTTTTGCAGAGTATCCAGGCGTTTTTCCAGTTCCGGCTGCAGGTGGGTCAGCAAGTTAAACTGCCTGCTGAGTTTCAGTGCATTTTGGGCGCTGCGTTGTGCATCAGAGAACTGATAGTCTTCCCACTTCTGGAACGTGGCGTAGATTGAGCGTTTGATTTCCTGCTCGCGGCTGCTGACCAGTTTTTGGGCCAGCCGGGAAGCCAGCTCCACAGCAGCGCCATAGTCTCCCGACTCATAGAGATCCCGCGCCCGGCGGTCATCAATTTCTCCAAAAACCTCATACGGGTTTTTTAGAAAACTCAGATATTCACTACCGGGATTGGGTTTGCGGAATTGCGGATGATACTCATCATAATCGACATAAAAAGCGGCACAACCCAACAGAGCCGCGGCCTGCGCCGCTCCGCCAACCATGGATTTTTTCCCGCCGGTGATATCGATGGCTACTTTTTCCGGTGCATACCGGCTGACGACATCCCTGATCTGCTGATAAACCTGCTCGACTTTTGAGCTGTCGATTTCAATCCATTTGGCCTGACTGGGTTTGAGACTGGTTTTTTCAAAGATCAGGTCGAGCTGCCCTTTGGTCTCCGGGGAAACCAGGAAAACGACTTCCCCGGGCTTCAGGGCGTTGATGGTCAGAATAAGCGGTTCTGGGGACAAACCGACCAGGCTGATCAGCAGGTCAAAGGTTCCCGGAGCAACCGGCAGCCGGCTATTGACCGCTTCCTGCACCAGCTGGTAGAGTTCACTCCAGTAGAGTGCTTCGGCCTCAGCATTCTGCTGCCGGCTGATCAATTCGAGGTAGCGGGTCTGGAGAGGAGCAAGTAATTCAATCATCAAATCTTCCGTTATAAAATCACTTCAGGTTTCAGTTAGTTATCTATTCAGATCATTTTTGGCCAAGAATCTCATCAATTCTCTTTTTTGCCGCTGTTGGTTTACCATTGCTTTTCACAGTTTTGATTTTTGACTGGAACGACAGGGCAATTTCGGGATCGGCCTTCCAGTTCTCATCATTCTGCCAACTTTGATAAGCTGCATCAACCAGAAAATGTTGCGGCTCAAGTTGGTTGGCCTGGTCGAGCCAATATTCTTTTGTGCCAAAGGCCGGGCCTGTTTCTTTTACAGGCGCACCTGTAGGTTCTACCATACTTAATTCAGAATCGTTGACCGCAGCAAGCACGGCTTTATTATTGGTCTCCAGAGTAAACCGGCCATAACCTACAGCAGTTTTGGCACCCACACCTTCCTGAGTTAAGGCAGTTGAATAGGCCTTTTTTACGGCTTCAAGTAAATCTGACCGATCCTTTGGCACCAGAGCCCGGAAAATAAATACGGTACCAGCAGCCACGGTCAGAAATTTTACCGGAACCGGATCGTACCAGTCACCAGGCGCTTTCGTACCGCGGTCATCCATATAATACGGGCCATAGTGCGGATTCATAATATCCAATTCCAACTGCGGCACGGTTTCCGGGTAGGCATCAAGAAAAATGACCTGACCGCGATAAGTTTCTTTCTTTTTCTCTTCTTTGGAATCGCCACCAAAGATGGCAGGAATCAAGGTTTCCGGAAAGGCATCTTTGGATTCATCCAGACCTAATCCTACTTCCAATCTGTGGGCAAAACGGACCAGACCTTTGATGGATGATGCCGGGATATAAGGCACACCAATATTATGCTCAAAAACCATCCCGGTTTCAGTAGGGTGAGTTTGTCCAAGCCCGGTGATCAAACGGGTTTTTAACTTGGCTGTGAATACAAGCGGAATGTATTGCCCAGCAAAAGCAGAAAGGAATTTATCCTGCCCTGAGTGTTTTTTCTCAAGCAAGTCCTGATTACCAGAATTGGCTGCTACCTGACCATATTTTTTTAATATTCTTTCCTTGCTTTGAGCAGGGTGACCGGTTGGCTTAAAGTTCTCTCCTTCATCAAGATCAATAAGTTTATTAAACCAAAGTGAAAAATTGCCTTTGCTGTAATTAGTGATTACTTGCTGGGCATCATTAGAGACCGGAATCATTAAAACCTCCTATTTTGCTTCCATTGCGGCAAAGCGTTTTACCCATTCCAGTAAGGCCAGGCTTTCATTTTGCGCTTCCAGAAATTTTTTCTGATCAAGCTGCGCAATTTTCAGGATAAATTCACGGTCGCTATTTACTGCGGCTATATTACCTTTCTGAACCAGCTATTTCTTAATCATGGAAAGCACTTTAGTGTATTTTTCATCTGACTTAGCTACCATAAATGCCAGGGTTTGGCCAAAGCCATTCATTAAAATCATAGAAGGTACACCAGCCGTAAAGCTTTTGAATTCTTTTTTATCTTTTATCCCGGAAACGGCATTGTACACTTCCTGCAGTGCAAATTCTGCTCTTTCCTGTCCTCTTGTTCTCATCACCGCCTCCTTATAACCAGTTTATTTTGCAAATACCACGACCTAAAGTTTCGTCTCCGCCAATCTGCATAAAATCTTTAACCACAGACTGGACATGATCCTGCACTGTTTTGGCCTGAAACTCATTAAAAGACTGGGCGGAAAAATAAACTACCGAGTAAAGCAGCGAATCGGCAGGTAATAATTCCTGATAACGCAAAGAACCATCCTGGGTAGTTCCTGTCTTGGCTTCGATTTTTATCTGGGTTTGCACTTCGGTGCAGGAAGTGACCACATAGTCGTACATCGAATCTGAAATCAATAAAAGTTTTTCGATTTCCGGGAAGCCGGACCATAAATTTGTTTTCGGTCCTTTAACTTCAACCACACCATCTTCTAAAAGCACTTTACCTGTAAACTCGCCTCTGAGTACATAGGCGTCATCTTCTTTAGCAAAAGCAGGCAGGTCAGGTTTAATATCTTTTCCCATAAATTTCATATCCTGAGCGAATCGTTTGAGTTGAGCAGGTGAAGTTACCCAGACAAAGGGGGCTATATTTGAGCGCACCGGGAAGGCCAGCAGTTTGGCATCCGAGACTGCGATAACACCCGGAATAGTCTCTTCAGCGCCTTTTTGTTTCCCATCGTTACCCTTATCACTACCAAAAATCATATTAATTTCATCAAGATGACTTTCTCCGGCAAAATTGCGGTAGTGGGCGCGCAAAGCGCCTTTTACTGCGGAAGCCTGGATATGCGGCCAGTTGGTATGACGTTCGCGTTGGATGGGCAGATCCACGACCGAAGTCGCAGCGCCGCTTCCGGCGTGGATCGGTGAAATTGCATAGAAGGTAAGCATCGAAATCAAATCTTTGTTTTGCATGTCAGACTCCCACATTTAAAGTTGTATACAATTTTGATCAATATTATTGTTAAAAACACTGCCGGCCGGATAGTAGCCTTTCATTGGTTTATGAAACCCTTTGGCCAGATCCCAGCCTCCACGATAAATGATCTTGCCAACGGCGATTGCTGAGTTCTGAGCTAACAGATTGGTTTCAACCGGACACAAGGCCATAAAATAATTACCAGCACTCTCTGGTAAATGAACAGTATTGATTTTTTGGTATTGTCCAAACCGTTTTTCACCACCAAGCATCAATATACCCTGATCGGCCAAGGGCAATTGACGGTCAATCCCAAATACAAGACTCACGCCCTCCTTCAGACGGGTATGGATAAAACTGTAAAGGTGCCCTTTCTTGACCCGCCTGTTTTCCTCCTCCAATTCGATACCGGTGCGGATTTCTTCTCCATAAAAATCTTTAGTTTTATAAATTTTGGGATTAGCTGAAGTAAATTCGCTTATTTTTACCCAATTCCCGCCCAATGGCTTTAGCTCATTACTCTGGCCAACCGCCCAAATCAGATTTTCTGAGGAAGTTTGAATTAAATCACTTTGATCAAACCGGGCTTTGTAGACCAGGGTTTGTTCATCCTTTTCTGTTTCCGATTTCTTTTCATCAGTAAACCAGAGATAAGGAACCAGAATAAATATATCCGACCCGCTTTTGAACAACGGCCCACTGATATAG
>DYOS01000105.1 GCA_020720405.1 Caldithrix sp.
TAAAGTTTTTTTATGAGATTGCCACGCTCATACTTAGCTCACAATGACAGTACTGAGGGATTCTTCAATTCCCAGTTCCCAATTCCCAATTCTTTTTTTTCTCAATCGGTTGGCGATGATTTAGGTCTTAGTTTTTTCAGAATCTGGCCAAATTTTAGAACTCCGCCTTCTTCAGGGGCAGAAGTTTCATCTTCCACTGCCAGTTCCCCAAGATCAGTCAGTACAGAAATCTGTTGATCGGTAACGCCTAAAAGCAGCTTGCGCTTCTCAACCACAACAATCAGCAGAAACTGCTTATTGCTGAGGTAATGTCGTGACAAGACACGGATTTTTCCGGTTAAACCGGTCTGCCGGAATTGGCCGGGCATTTTACGCAATTTGCTGAAAAACCAGATAAAGACAGCGATCAGAACAAGGCTGATCCAGAACACCCGCCAGGCGGAGCTGCTCAAATCCGGAACTGGTCGGACAGCCGGATCAGCAGGAATTACGGAAAGGGAATCTGTTGCCAAAGCCAGTAAAGGAAGAAAAAAGAAGAGCAGACTTTTTTTCATCAGGAGCCCAGACTTTTCATTCGGTCTTTGGGGTTGAGCAGCTGAGTCAGACGAATACCAAACCGATCGTCGATGACCACAACCTCGCCCTCGGCGAATTTCCGGCCGTTAACAAAAATATCCAATGGTTCACCGGCCGATTTTTCGAGCTCGATAATCGAGCCCTTGCCCAGTTTCAGCAAGTCCGAAACGAGCATGATTTTCCGGTCGAGTTCCACGGATATTTCCAGATCGACATCAAGCAGCATATCCACATTTACCGGCTCCCCGGTGGTGCTGCTTTGCACCCCGATATCCCCGAACTCAGCCGGCTGAACATGCACAGTTTTCTGTGCATTGGTCGAATCCAATTTTGCCTCCGTTTTTCCGGCATCTTCCTGATAATCCGGTATAGTTGTCCAACAATAATAGCCAATTTTGAAGGCTTCAGATCCGGAATTAAACTCATAATCGCAGCGGATACCGGATAATCCTTCGGCTACCCGGGCCACTGCTTCTTCAGCCCGGAGCGCTTTTTTTATTTCCATTTTATCCATGACAAAGGCCGATGTATCATCAGCCACGGCCATTTTGACCTGTCCAAATACCTGGTCAACCGCTTCCTTCAACCCTTCCAGGTGCTCATCTGATATTTCCAGGTCGGGCTGCCCGGAAATCATCCAGGCATAGAAAGCCGCCACAAATGGAACCGGCAACAGAACCAGGTTGAACTGCTGCTTATTACCCGTTCCGGAATGAAAAAACAGGGTCACCACCGGATAGGCAGCAGACATCAAAGCACTGTTAAGATTAGACTCCTCCGCAATGTTGTATTTCAGACTTACTTCGCGCTGCAGAATCTGACCAAGCGACTGTCCGATAACCGGGTCAATTTCTTTCAGAGCATTTTCAAAGCGGCCGCGGAATTTTTTAAGATCCATTATACCCTTCTCCCTTGTGTATTTTCTTTATCTGAAGAGCATAGCGGTTATCCCGGATACCGGCCACCGCATCGAACAAATGCCTTTTGGTGATATAGACTGAAAAATCATTTCTTATTCTCGAGCGCAGCGGGATAACATCCCCTTCCTTCAGCTCGAGGAAGTCTTTAACCGAAATAAAATTTTTCCCAAGCATGGCGCGAAGCGTGACCCCGGTATAATTAAGATTTTCCAGGATCAGGCTCTTCTCTTCATTGCTTGATTCCTTGGCACCAAACAGGATTTTTTCCTGTACTTCAGGCAGAGAAACGATATTTGAAATGAACAGGTAGGGGTAACAGATATTCATTAATGTTGAGTTGCCGTGAATTTTTACTTCCATTGAAACAACCAGAACCGGTTCGGATGACGGCACAATCTGGACGAACTCCGGGTTGCTTTCAAACCGCTCTACTGTGGTATGGAAACGGGTTACCGGTTCCCAGTTGCGTGTAATTTCAAAGGCGATGCGGTCGACGATCCGCCGCATAATTCTCTGTTCGATCAAAGAAATCGGCCGAACTTCAGAAATAAAATTACCCCGGCCGCCGAATAAACGTTCGACGATAAAAACAGAAAGCTGCGGGTTAACTTCGAGTACAAACTGGGAGGCCGGGGCATCAGCCCGGCAGACATAAATACTGCTTGGCGGAGCAATGGACATAACAAATTCAGAATACATAATCTGGTCGATGGCCAGCAGATTCATCTCCACAATCATCCGCAACTGGGCCGAGAGGAACACACCGAAGTTCCGGCATATACTCTCGTGAATATTCTCCAGCAGACGAAGCTGTTCTTTGGAAACAAGATTAGGATGTTTAAAGTCGTAGACGGCAATCTTTTGTTTCTGCTCGAGGTCTTCCTGATCCTCCGCATCACCTGTTACATTCGATAACAAGGCATCGATTTCATCTTGCGATAAAATTTTAGCCATTTTTCAACCTTTCTTTACTCCAGAATATATTTCGTAAAATAAATATTTGTGACCATACTATCCGCCATCAGACTGTTAACCATGCGCATCATATCCATTTTCATCGAAGCCTGAGTATTTTCTGTAGCTAATTCAGCCATTGTTTTATTGCGCAGATAGGAAATAAAGCGATCAATTATAATTGGCTCGTATTTTTTCAATTCTTCCAATTGATCTGCTGTCATCAGTTCCATGCCAATATCGAGAACTGCATAGTGACGTCCATTGCTGTCTTTCGGGTTTACCGTGAGGGAGGTAATTTTATGGATTGCTCCCAGTTCTTTTTTCTGCTGACCGGTTTCCGGCTTTTCTTTCTCGGCTTTTTCTTCCTGCTTTTCTTCTTCTGTTACTTCTGATTTTTTATTATCCATGAATTTGGGCATAATGATAAAATAAACCAGGGCCACGGCAATGACGACCTGGAGTAACAGAATCACTGTGATCAATAAACCTTTTTTGCCTTTGGGCTTTGGGCTGTCCTGTACTTCCTCTTCAGCCATACCTTTCTCCTATAACTTACCAGCGAATAAATATTTCAACACGACGATTTTTGGCCCGGTTTTCAGGTGTGGTGTTTGGCTCCAAAGGCCGGTATTCACCATGACCAACCGCTGCCAGATGGGCCGCATCAATTTGCTCAACGTCATGCAGATAGCGCACCACACTCAGGGCCCGGGCCGTCGACAATTCCCAGTTGGACGGGAATTGTTTGGTGCGGATCGGAATATTGTCCGTATGACCTTCCACATAAATTTCCTTGAAGTCGCGTTTAATTATAGATGACATATTGCTCAGAATATGAAGCGCTTCCGGTTTTATGGTCGCCTTGCCCAAATCGAATAAAACCTGGTCACCCATACTGATATGAATCCCGGAGGCATCATAGGTCACATTGATGGATTCCTGCAGTCCCTCCGATTCAATCATCGTTTCCAGCGACTTCATCTGTTCGACGATTTCTTCCTGTTTTTCGGCCATTTCTTTAGAAACATCTTCACTGAATTGAACCGTGCGGCGGGCCGAACCCAATTCCGGCAAAACCCCAAGTGCCCCCTGCATTGAACTCATCGCTCCCTTGAATTTTTCCAGTTCAATGGTTGAAAAGGAAAGAATAAGAATAAAGAATACCATCAACAGGGTAACCATATCGCTGAATGTGGTAAGCCAGAATGGTGCTGTTGGTGCCGGAACTTCTTCTTTTGCTTTTTTCATGCTTTTTCCGGAGCCGCATTGATGCGCAGCTTTGGTTCTAGAAAATTAAGCAGCTTTCGGCTGATGATATTGGGATGTTCGCCAACCTGGATCGAAAGCACACCTTCAATTATCATTTCCTTGCGTACAACTTCGCTGGAAGAGCGGTTTTTTAATTTGTCGGCAATCGGCAGGAAAACCATATTCGATGCTAACGCGCCGTAAAAGGTGGTGATTAAAGCTACAGCCATACCGGGTCCGATCTTGGATGGATCGCTCAGGTTCTGAAGCATGGCAATAAGACCGATCAGGGTTCCGACCATGCCAAAAGCCGGTGCATAGGTACCCAGCGCCATCACCAGGGCCTGGCCGGTGCGATGACGTGACATCAGGTAAGAGAGTTCGGTTTCCATCACGCCGCGAATCATATCCGGTTCGGTGCCATCTACAACCATCTCCATCCCCTGGCGTAAAAACGGATCATTTATATTATTCACTTCCTTATCGATGGCCAGTAATCCTTCCCGCCGGGCTTTTTTACTCAGTTCGACAATCTGTGTAACAACTGCCACATTATTGAAATTTTCACTGAAGAACGCCTTGCGCACTACACCGACTACGCCAATCATTTCTTTTAACTGAAAGCTGATCAGCGTTGACGCTGTGGCACCGCCGAAGACGATAAAGGCCGACGGCAGATCAAGAAAGACCTTAAAATCACCACCCATCAAAATCGAAACGATGATGAGCATGATTCCCGTGATAATTCCGATAAAGGTTGCAAGATCCAAAATAACCCCTCAAACCGTAAGAATACCTGATTTCCAGTTCTGATATAAAACTAAATAAAGCTCCGGCCCTTAGGCCGGAGCTGATTTTACCGGTTTAGAATGAACGATTGGCCTGATTAACGTTTGAGCTGGATCAGGTCATTCAGTATCGTATCGGCCGTGGTGATCACCTTCGCTGCAGCCTGGAATCCGCGCTGAGCGGTGATCATGTCCGTAAATTCAGTCGACAAATCCACATTCGACATTTCCAGCGAGCCCGAAACTACTGTGGTCGATATATTATCTTCCAAAGCAATGATCTGTTCGGTGCCCGAGGCGATACTGGTTTTATACAAACCATTACCCAGGTCGCTCAACCCTGTGTAATTTTCGAACTTTGCGATCGCAACCTTAGCAATATTTTCAATTTCACCGTTGGTAAAATTTCCGAATATCACACCTTCCGAATCCACCGAAAGACTAAGCAGCGAGCCGATGGCCCGTCCATCCTGCTCCCGGACGGTCAGAGTCGATAAAGAATCGTATTGCGAAATACCGGCATGTTCATCATCACCGGTAGCAACCAGGTTCACGTTCATCTGGTTTGCACCATTACCCGGATCCATGGTTAAGGCGCTGGCGCCGGCATCATAGGTAAAACTGGCCAGGGTACCGTCTGCCGAAAAAGTTGCTTCACCGGTACCGCCGCTGACGACGGTTTCGTCCCCGGAACCGGTTATTGCCCAGGTCCATGAACCATCCGTAGCGGTTTTGGTAAAGGTGATGATCATGTTATGGGCTGCACCGATGCTATCGTAAATAAGCACGGAAGTCGTTGAGGTTCCGGTTTCACCGGCCGTAGTGTTGGAGAATCCGGGAATGGTGATATCACCAGTTGCAGCTGCGCCCATGGCCAGGTTGATGGATGTGGAACTGTCACCGGCCACGTTATCGGTCAGTACGATCTGGCCATTGGCCAGGGTCGCGGTGGCTCCGGTATAAGAAGCGGTTATGGCATCCAGCAGATCCTGAACCGTATCACCGGCGGCATAGGTATAAGTAGCAGCAACCGCTGAACCGTCCGGATTTGTACCGGAAATGGTGATGGTATCACCAGCAACCAGCGCAGTATTGGTCTGATCCAGAGTGTTCAGGTCATCGCCGGCCACGGCGTCAACACCGGCTACGGTAAAGGCGCTGGAGAGGGTCCAGACTTCAGCCAGTGTTTCCAGACCCGCATTCAGGTTGCCGGAGAGATGAACATTTCCCGTTTCCTGTGCTTCGGATATCATATTGGAATCAATGATGATGTCCGTCAGATTGCCGCTGCCCAACCCACCTGTCGGAACACCCTGATCCAGCATCCAGCCCAATACGCTCAGCCCGGCCTGATTAATCAGTTTACCGTCGGCATCAAAAAAGAACTGTCCGTTGCGGGTAAAAAGATTCTGATCGCCGCTGCCAACGACAAAGAAACCTTCACCTTCCAGAGCCAGATCAGTGATAATGCCGGTGTTCTGCAAACCGCCCTGCTGCCAGATATTTTCAATGGCGCTGGTTTTTGAGCCCAGCCCGACCTGCATCGGGTTAACAAAACCGACACCGCTGCTTGGGGTAGCATTGCGGATGGTCTGATTTAAGGCCTCGGTAAACATGATCCGCCCGCCTTTGTAGCCGACGGTGTTGATATTGGCGATGTTATTTCCGATAACATCAAGCTGCATCTGGTGATTTCTAAGACCTGAGACACCTGAGAATAAAGACTTTAACATGACGAACTCCTTTGTGTTGTATCCGCCTCTGTCATTCGGCGGATACGGGGGCTTCCCGAAGGAGGGTCCGGCCCCGGTTTGTTTTAAACGATTGCTAAACTGTCAATATTTGTAAATACATTCTGGGCTTCCTGCTGGACTGCAGTGACCACCGTGCGGTTTTTAACGCTGACGATGTACACCGTATTATCCATCATGACGGCCGAATTAACCGAGCCTTTTTCAGAAAGCTGATTCATCCCCGACTGCAATCGGTCCAGATGAGCGCTGGTCAGTTCAACCTGGCGTTCTTCCAGCCTTTTTACGGCATGGGCGGAAAATTTCAGATCCTGCTGCCCGGCGATTTTCTCCTGTAAAAGCTGAGCAAATTTTTGTCCTTCCGGTACGGCGTTCTCCGGCGTGGCAGCCGGTTTATTGAACTGCCCGGGCCGGATTGGCTCAAAGCCAATTTGCCTTTGCAGATCACCTACTTTCATTTCTCATCCTCCACGGGAATTGAAATTTCCAGGACTTCCGAGAGCGGAATTTCTCCACCGTTGACTATCAGTGTGGCTACCCCGTTTAAATAACGGATTGAAGAAACCAGTCCGGTAATCAGTGTATAACTCTCAACAGGGATACCATCGCCAGCTTCGGCTTTAACCTTAAAGGTATAATTGCCCTCCGGTAGTTTTTTCCCGGCACTGTCTTCCCCATCCCACTCCAGGTAATTGCGGCCTTCGGGCAGCGCCCGGGCCTGAAGCGTGCGTACTTCATTTCCGGCAGCATCGAGAACACTGATATCCACTTTATCGGCATAACGGTCCAGGGCAAAATACAGGCGGGTCGTATCCTGCCCGTCCAGTTTTATATTGTTGCCCAGGGTAAAAACCTGCTTGCCGATAAAATTGGCCGACATGGTGTTGTTGACCGCATTGGTCAGCAACAGATCCATCTGGCTGCTGATCTCCAGCGTTTCACCGATATTGGTCAGCTCTTCAACCGAAGTAAACTGGGCCAGCTGCGAGGCGAACTCCTGCCCTTCCAACGGGGAAAGCGGATCCTGGTACCTTAACTGGGCGACCAGCAGCTTCAGGAATTCATCTTTACCCAGAGCCTGGTTCCCGGTTGTTGCCGTGGCTGAAATACTATGACTGTTTGTCCCAAACATGGACGTGATCGGCGTACTCATAAAACCTCTCTTATGCTATTATTTCCATGGTATTGTACCCGTACCGGCGATGGCTTACGGGGGTTGTTCGGACTGCTTCATGGTTCTGTTCCTCCTTATTTGTGGATGATTGGTGCTGACTGCCTGAGCCATTGCCCGGCTGGTTTTGACGGGTATCCTGTTCATTTTGACGGACATTCATGCCCTGGAACTCGATGCCTTTTTCAACCAGTTGCTGCTGGATATGAGGCAGCCATTTCTGTATTTCTTTCTGAGCCGCAGCCGTATCGACAACTATGGACAAATGCCGGTCGTGGCCCTTCTCCTGAAAATTCATTTCAATCTCGCCCAGCTCGCCGCCATCGATGGTGAAACTGGCCCTGCTTTCCCGTTCCCGGCCTGTATTGTAATCAACCCGGATCACCTGCAGCAATTGCTCTAAAAGCGGAGTCTGACCAGGCAGACCGGATGCCGGTTGCGCCGTGCCGGCCTGAATAAACGGAGCCGGCATTACCATCTTCATGGTCTGTTGAAGCGGGGTTATTTCGCTGTTCGTGCTTTCTGTAACCAGGCGGGCCGCTGTTGCAGGCGGAGGATTTTCCGCTTTTTGAGCTGCTTCCGATACGGTCGGTTGGGCCGCTTTTACAGCCTGGCTGGGCTGAACTGTTATTATTTTTTCGGCAAACTGCTGCGGAGCCGTTTTTTGCGCTGCCGCGGGCGAAACAGCATGAGTTGCCGATTTTTCGACGACCGAGGTATGATGCTGCTCAGCAGGGCCGCTCTCCGTTACAGCAGAATTTATTTTTTTTATCCCGCTGGCTTTTGCCACAGGCACTTCTGCCGCCCGCCACGCCGCAGCCGCAACTGTTCTTTCAATCAAAACAGGTCTGAAATTCTGATCCTGACCGGTAGGGGAAACCGGTTCTGAACTCTTTGGCTGCTTATTAAGCGCTGCTTTTCCCGGCAGCACTGGCGGAGTTTGGGCACGAGAGGAAGCAGTAATATCCTTTTTTGCAATATGCTGCGAATTATTGCTCTCTTCCCCCGGCAACGGTTGGCCGGTCAGCATCTTTCTAACCGCTGCATTAAGCCCTGAAATCAGCTTGCGGACGGCAACCGGTTTTTCTGCTTGCGGCAATGGTTTCTCAACCACTGGTTCCGCATTGGCAATTTTACTTACTGTTGCGGCCGGAAGAGGTTCTGCAACCCTGTACGGCATTTCCGGTTGGGTAGCTGTGGCCCGCAGCGGCTGCTGGTCAGCGTTAACCGGGCGGACCGGTTGTGTTTTTCCGTTGAGCGGCGCTTTTGCTGCTATCATTTCCGGAACCGGTTTGGTCTCCGGCTGAGCATTGCTTTTGTTTGAATCCGGGCTGAAGGTTTTTATCGCACCGGCTGTAACCGGCTCTCTAACCACCGTTGAAACCGGAATTTTAATCACATTCCCCAACCGCGGAGCTTCCGGCGGATTGGTCCGCGGCAACCGGTTTTGAACCTCCGGCTGTTCTGTCCTGATATTTACATTTTCCACCGCCCTGACCACCGTTATTTTAGGCGAATGATCTGTCTTTAGCCCGCTCTCCTGAAGCAATTGTTCAAGGCGGACTTTCAGCGGTTTTACTTCTGTTTCCGGGAAACCAGCCGGCAATTCGATTTCCAGCACCGCGGCTTTAACGGTCTGCTCCGGCTTAACCGGGTTCGAAATGCTCTGCGTTACCTGCTGCCGGAAGGCACTGGCAGTCTCCGGCTTTAGGGTTTCAGGGTGAACTGCTTGCGGCCTGGCGTTAATTTCAGTGGTTCGGCCGGCCTTTGGCTGAAGCAGCGCCACGGTAGTTTTCACAATAGTCTCACTGATCAGCCGGACCCGTTCCGGGGGTAATGCCGTCATCTTATTAGAAACTGATTCTGCACTCTTTAGCGGATTGACCGGATTTGTTTCGGCTTTTGCTTTTAGATCAGGGCCGGGCTTTTGCGCAAGCGAATAAGTTACCGTTTCACCCTTTTGAAATTCAGTCTGCCGGACAGGCGTCCTGTTATCCGCAGCGGCAGGGACAGCTGCCAACTGCGCTTCAGGCCGGGCTAAGATCATTTTCGCGGTGCCGGTTTGTGCCGGCGACCCGGTTTTTACCGGCTGCGATTGTTTCTTTCCAATATTTGCCAGACCGGTTGTGACCGGGTCATCTGCAGCAGTAGCCGATTTAACTCCGGGCCGGACCAGCGTCCCGTTATAAGCAGCGGCCGGGATAGCCG
>DYOS01000106.1 GCA_020720405.1 Caldithrix sp.
GTTCTTCCTCAAGTAGAATGTCGGCTGTTCAACGATAGTAGAGCAATCTTATATTTTTCAGCAAAATTTCTCTGTAACCCGCAGAATTTTCCTCCGTAAGAAATTCATCACTTTGCGGAGAAAATAAAATGAAGACTTTTTTTCAGATAGCCCTTATTGTTTTTTTAGCCCTGCCTTTTCTTTATATGATTTATGATATTCTTCAAGACCTGCTGAACCGTTTTGTTCAGGGTTTCAGTGCCCGGGTAAAGCCAATTATTCTCACGACCATCGAATCCCTGTTCCAGTGATCTTATTGTCAGTTATAGAATAGTCAGGCTGGTGCATTGACGCTATTTTTGCCATCATTTCGAAGGAGCGCAGCGACAAAGAATCCCATAGCTGATGGGATGCTGAATAAGATGGTGAAACAGATGCCGAATGAGATGCCGATCCCGCCCATGCGGGACGGCATGACATTTTTTGACTGCCCTGCGGGATTGACGGGAAATCTTGGAATCTGCAACAGCCTTCCCCTGGGCAAGGAAAAGGAATTAGAGAAAAGCGGGAGAGACGCAGCTCTCCCGCTCTAAGGGTATCAGTTAATTTTGGACAATGCTTTGTCCAGCGCCTGCAGATAAAAGGCAACTTCACCTTTTGAGATGATGGTCAAGGGCAGAAAACGGAGCCATTCGGCAGTAGCTAAACTTACCTTGATATGTTCATTCCTTAATTCATCCTGCAATTTAACCACATTAGCATTGCTGCCAACGGAGAAGCCAAACATCAGACCGCGGCCCTGGATTTCCTTCATCACCGGGTGCTTTCTGCGCAGGGCTTCCAAACCTTCGAAAATCTGTTTGCTGCGCTCAATAACATTTTTAGTAATGTTTCTATCCCGATGCTGGCGGGTAGCAATCAGCGCTGCGGTCATGGCCATTGGGTTACCGCCAAAGGTGGAGCCGTCAAATCCGGGTTTCATCGCTGCCGAAATTTCTTTATTGGTGACCACCGCCGTAACCGGATAACCGCCGCCAAAAGCTTTCCCGATGGCCATCAAATCGGGTACTACACCATAACTCATACAGGCAAACCAATCACCTTCCTTTAAGGCGGTGCGGCCAAACCCGGCCTGAACTTCATCATCGATAATCACACCGCCGCGGCTGTGAACCAGTTCCCACAGGGCATCGACAAATTTCTGGGTGGCCGGACGGTTACCGGCTTCCTCACCCTGCACCATCTCGAGAATGACAATTTTTGCCCCGGTTTTATCCATGATCCGTTTAACATCATCGATATTATTAAACTCAGCGAATTGAACCCAGTCCAGATTGTGCAGACCAAAAGGTTTGCGGTATTTTTCATTCCAGGTTACGGCAACCGCGCCATGGGTCCGGCCGTGAAATCCTTCTTTAAAGGCGATAACCTGAGTAGTGCCGGTATAGGCTTTGGCAATTTTCAGGGATTTATCAACTGCTTCGCCGCCAGAATTCTGCCAGTAGAACTGGGTCAGACCAGACGGCATCATCTGGTGAATTTCCTTGAGAAAACGGCTGCGGGCGATCTGCACCCGGTCTTCCTTCATGGAAATAATCAGATTGGCCTGATTGAATAATCCTGTGGCAATTTCGGGATTGTTCATGCCCATATTGGTCGCACTGTAATTGCTGTCCATATCCAGGTACCAGCGGCCTTTGCTGTCCATTACCCATGAGCCTTCACCTTTCACCGGAATCAGGTCATCTTCCAGCCGGGAGACCGGTATTTTATATTCCCGGTGCAGATCAATGGCTTCGGCTGTGCTGATTTCGGCATAGGATAATTGCTGATAGATGGCAAAAATCTGATCGGGATGAAAGGGTTGTTCAGAAAGATAGGTGGAAATTTTGCCGGCCTGTTCTGCATTCACCGCCTGGCGCAAAGGCAGATTGGCGGTCAGCCGGGTCAGGTTATCGCGGTGGGTGGCAAAATCGGCGCCGAGCACATTTTCAAGAACTTCAATTACTCTTTCCAGGGTAGCATTACTTCTTTCAGGATGAGCGGAGCGATCCGCAATCAAAACAGTTTGAAAATTATACATGTGATTCCTTTCTAAAAATGACAAGCCAATAACTTATGAGTATTTTATTAGATTCGTGTGACTAATATGGCAAATTTATGAATTTTAATACAGGTCAGCTAATGTATATTCAGAAAACCTGCTCGCTTCGTAAAAGCAGTGCAGGTGCCGGCAGTTCGGATCAGCGCAATGCGGTTTTAAAAACAGGTTGTTCGGTGGCCGGCGCAAGTTTGAAGCGGTCACGGGCAATCAACTGGCCCTTCGCAGTTTGTACTGAAACCCGCCATTTACCGGGCTGAAGATTGGTTTTGTAGGTAAAACCCCGGTAGCCTCCATCCCGGCCGCCGACAATTTTATAGGCACTGCGATCCGTAACTTTCCACTGACCAGTCTGTTCGTTGTAATATTCCCATTCATGATAAATTTTCGTGTTCAGACGGGTTGGTGCAAATACCGAAGCAAAACAAAAAACAGTATCACCCTGAGAATAATGAAACGTATCATCCGATGTCTTGAACGGCTGATACCAGCTGCCTTTTTCGAAACTGACCCGGTAACTGCCATTTTGTTTGCGGACGGAATGGTAAATACCGACATGCTTTTTAGAAAGCGGAACAGGCGGGATAATATTTAGAAAATAAAACAGGTTGAAGGTAATAAATATGATCAGTAATGCCCTGTAAACCCTGGCCGGTTGTTCCGACCGGATGAGGTGGGTATTGATCAGACTATACAAACCGGCGACTAAAACCAGACTGATTACACCGCTCAGTAAAAAGATCAGGGCGTGCATACGGTGCAACAGAATGGGCAGATAAAATACAAAAAAGGAAAACACCGAAAAGAAATAATAGGAAAAAATAAAGGTGGCATTTCGAAACTGTGACTTGATGAATTCATTCCCGATAAACAATCCGAGCAGGAACAGCAAAAACAACCAGCTCCCGGAAAGCGTAGCGCTCTGGAAATAATAAACCACATAAGCACTGAACAAACCGCCGAAAAAGAATTGGATGGCATTTTCCAGCCAGCCCGGGTGTGCGCCGAGCAATGGTATTTTTTTTAACCGGACCTCGGGCAGGTAGAGCAGGGCGATCAATACACCGGACAGCACGATGTAAGCGAGCAAAATCAGATTGTCCAGCAGCAGATCAATCCGGGTCAGGGTCAGACTGTCCCAGGTAAACCCGGCGATAAACGCTGCCAGGGGCTGATATTTTTTCTTTTCCTGATAAAATTTACAGATACGGGTTGTGGTCTCGTCCAATCGAACGCCCAATTATTTTCCTTTCATCCTTTGTGCGCAATGGCTTGTTTAAAGAACTGTATGGCGATCGGTTTAAGGTTTTGATCAGCTCCGTTTCCCTGAAGCCTGTATAATCCGTTGACGGTAGAAGGCAAATGATCACCGATCTACAGTCTGATCCGGGTGAATAAACCGGGAGAAGACGCCGGGATACCCGGCGTCAGTTAAAAACTAAGCTTTGAGTCGGGCTGCTTTTTTCCGGCTGCCTTTCAGGTCATCAACCACAGCCATAATAGCCGGAATGATAAATAAAGTGAGAACAGTCGAGACGATCAGACCGAATAAAATAACATTGGCCAAAGGTGACCAGGTTGCAGAGTCACCTCCGATACCGAAGGCCATCGGGGCAAGACCGGCAATTGTAGTGAGCGAAGTCAGAATAATCGGCCGCAGGCGCAACCGGCCGGAATTGATGATACTGCGCCAGTACTGTAATATGGTAGTCGAGCCTCCCTGTCGGCGGTCGTTCATAAAGTCCATCATGACTATGGCGTCGTTGACCACAATTCCACCCAGGGCGACAAAACCATACATGGCCGAGAAACTGAATAAATTGCCGGAAATCAGCAGTCCGAGCATGGCACCGATGAAAGCAAAAGGCACAGTAACCAGGATAATAAGTGGTTGGGAATATGAATTAAACTGGGCGCCAAGAATGATAAAAATCAGGATCAGGCTCAGAGCAAACAGGGTAGTGATATCTCCGAAGATATTGACAAATTCCTCAAACTGTCCGCCAAATTTAAAGGTCACACCTGGGTAAGCAGCTTCCAGCCTGGGGAAAAAAGTCTGGATTTTTTTATTAACCAGGTCAATCTTGGTCACCTTATCGTCAAAATCACCGGTGACCAGGATGGTCCGTTTCTGATCGAAACGATTGATTTCTGTCGCACCCGGCTGAATTTTAAAATCAACCATTTCCCGCATGGCCACGGTCTGCCCGGAGACATTAGTCATTTTCAGATTGAGCACATCTTCCAGTGATGAACGGTTGACCTTGTCGTATTTCACCACCACATCAATTTCATCATCACCCTCCCGGAATTCGGTGGCTTCGATACCGTCGAAGGCATAGCGGACATTAGCTGCCACGTATTGGACATTAAATCCGAACAGAGCGGCTTTTTCCTCATTGACATGAATCTGAATTTCCTTTTTACCGGGCGGGAAATTATCGGCCACTTCGCGGGTACCTTTTACATTTTTTATTGAATCCTGCAGGGCGACGGCCGCGGCTTTTATTTCATCCAGATATTTACCCTGCACTTTGATCGAAATCGGCCGGCCGGTCGGTGGGCCGCTGGCCAGACCCTGAATCTCAAGTGAAGTCGGACCGGAAATAACCGCCGTTGCGGCCCGCAATGTGTCCATCAGCTGATTGAGTGTGTATCGCCGTTCCTCAAACGGCTTTAACTGGATTTGAAGCTGGGCCACACTTTTTTTGGTCAGCCATTCTTCATCATCCTGCAATAAGCCGACATTGGTCACAACAGCTTCAATTTGATCGGCAGGCAAAGCCAGGGCTTTCTCTTCAAATTTTGTCATAATCCGGTCAGTCTCATCCAGGCTGGTGCCTTCGGGAAATTTGACAAAAACCTTGATTTGGTCAAAATCCTCATCCGGGAAAAACTCGACACCTATAAAACCAAAGGTGATAATAAATGAAGCAATCAGAGCAATAATCAACCCGCCTAATACCCAGTAGCGGTGGCGGATCATCCTGACCAGCGAATGACCGTACCAGGTGCGCAGAACCCGGAAGAATTTTTTTTCACCGCGCTGATAGACTTTTGATTTAGTCGTCCAGTCGGCATAATGGGAGGGCAGTAGAATAAAGGCTTCGAAAAGGGAAGCAATCAGGGACAATGAAAAAACCAGCGGAATGATGCGCATAAATTTTCCCATAATTCCGGGCAGCAGCATCAGCGGTAAAAATGCCGCGATATTTGTAGCAATGGATGAAATGACCGGGCCGACAACTTCATCTGTGCCGCGGATAGCTGCCTGATAGGAATCGAAGCCGCGCAGCCGGTAACGATGGGCATTCTCGATGATGATAATAGCATCATCAACCAGGATACCGACTACCATAACCAGTGCGAATAAGGTGTTGCCGTTCAGGCTTAAACCGGAAAAATCCATAATGATAAAGGTAACGGCAAAAGCAATCAGAATACCGAGAACAGCTAAAAGGGTGTTGGCCCCGCCTTTTCTGAAATCACCAAGGGTGATACTCAGAATACCAAAAATATAAAAGGTTAACATAAAACTAATTTGCCCCGGATCAAGCAGGTAGAGCAAACCCGCCGCCGCTGCGGAAAGGGCCAGTGCGGCACCCAGAAAACGCAGACCACGCTCACCCAAAAACAGAAACAGGGTGATGACGATAAAAAACATACCGCTGATGGCATTATTACGGAGCACATTCAGGACCCGGTAAATATAAACCGAGTTATCATTGGTCAGGCCGAAGCGGATGCCATCCGGAACAGTGGTTTCATACGTTTTGACCAGTTTTTTAACTTCATCGATCACATCAACCGAATTGGCATCTTTTGATTTGGAGACGGAGAAGGTCATCGACGGCCGGCCATTCAGCCGGGAAATAGTGATCATTTCTTCGCGCCGGTCGGCAACCCGGGCCACATCCCTGATCTGGATAAAACGGCCGCCGGGCAGACGTCTGACCACGGTATTTTCAATCTCATTAACATTCTGATATTCACCCAGAGAACGGATCAGGTATTCCGTTTTACCCATGGAAATATTGCCGCCGGGTATATTCAGATTGCGTACTTTCAATGCCAGAACCACCTCGTCGATGGTCACCCCGAGGTGCAGTAATTTATCGGGATCAACTTCAACCCAGATTTCGCGTTTGGCCAAACCGGAGACCTGTACCTTAGCCACGCCACTGATTGAGAGCAGGTCTTCTTCCAGGTCTTCGGCAATCTTATGAGCGTTTTCATCCGGAATTTCGCTCGACATATCGACAGAGATAACCGGTATAAAATCACCGCTGCTGAAATCGTCCACCATCGGCTCTTCAGCCTCATCGGGCAAGGCAACTTTATCGACATCGTTCTGCACCTCGCTCATCCGCTCGCGGAATTTGGTTTCGCTGATGTCTTTAAATTTCAACATGACAAAACCATAGCCTTCACTGGAGGTTGACTGCATTTCATCCAGGTCTTCAATATCTTTCAGCTCGGCTTCCAGCGGGTCAACGATCAGGCTTTCCACATCCAGCGGGGAGGCTCCGGGGTAAACCACGGTGATGAAGGCCCAGTTAAAACTGATTTCCGGATTCAGTTCACGCGGCAGGCGCAGCAGGGAAATAGCCCCGAACAGGAAAATGCCGATCATGACCAGGTTGATCAGTACCGGATTGCGTACAGAAAATTTGGCAATTGACATAAGATTTTCCCGCTATTGATGAACGGCTTCAACGGAAACCGGTGTGTTTTGCCCAAGGTTTTTCATACCAACCACAATAATGGTATCCCCGGCGTTCAGGCCGGATTCCAGAATTGCCTCTGATCCGACCATGCGGCTGATTTTAACCGGCTGAAGAACGGCATTTGATTTTTCGAGCTTATACAGAAATTGCTCAGATTCCCGGCTGACCACAGCGTATTCGGGAACGATCAAAGCGCTGCCGTTGCCGGTCAGTTGAATTTCGGTGCGGCAGGTCAGACCGCCGCGCAGCCGCGAGTCGCCCGGATTGACAATGCGCAGTTCGGCCTCAAATCCGCCGCTGGTATTATCTGCTTCGGGTGAGATATGACGGACTTCACCGTGCAGTTCACGGTTGCCCAGGGCCGAGATAATCACTTTTACCGGATTGCCGACGGCGATATAACCGATCAGATCCTGAGCGATATTCACTTTAATTTTGAAGGCGGAAAGATCAACCACGCGGTAAAGAGTCTGCCCCGGGGCAACGGCCATCCCTACTTCGGTCAGGTCCCTTGAAATGTATCCTGAAATCGGACTGGTAATCCGGGTGTCCAGCCAGGCATCTTCGGCCAGACTAAGCCCGGCCCGGGCGGAGAGCAGTCCGGCCTCAGCGCTTTTGCGGTTCAGCTCTGATGTTTCCAGGGCCAGTTTGGAAATATCACCATTCTTGAAAAGCTGCTCATCGCTGTTGTAGTTCAGCCGGGCGATGGCCAGATTGTTTTCGGCGGAGCGAACCTGGGCCAGGGCCTGCCGGTATTGACTATACTGCACTTTGTCATCGAGTAGGGCCAGAGTATCCTGCAAGGTGACGATCTGCCCCAGTTTTTTGTGAATGGTTTTTATTTTGGCGCTGGTTTCGGCCAGTAAATCCACCGCATGAACCGGTTCGAGAACCCCGGTCACCGCAATGCTTTGGGCAAACGAGCGTTCACTGACAATCAACACCTCGACCGGGATACGCTTCACCGCTGCGGCAGCCGGTGTGGTATTGGCCGCCGTTTCCGCCGGTTTGGAACAGGCGCTGAGCAGCAGGCCGGTGAACAGAATCATAATAAAGATGGTTCGCATATTTTCTCCGATTTCAGGTTACTTGCTATCCGGAGCGATTTCATTCATCCGACCGGTCAGGTAAAATAATTCCACCACGCTGGAAATCAGATCGTATTCCGAACTGATTTTGGTAATAGCACTGTTCTGCATATTCAGCTTGGCGTCAATAAAATCAAGATTGGAGACCAGGCCCTGCTCCTTCTGCTGTTCGATGATCTGGTAATTGATTTCAGCCAGTTCAAGGGCAGCGGCGGCCAGTTCATGCTGGCTGCGCACATTCAGAAACCGGTTAACAGCTTCGGTCAGCAGAAGCCGGGTATTCTGAAGCTGATCATCGTACAGAGCCTGGCTTTGTTTGTATTCGTAATAGGCCGCCCGGACCTTGGTCAGGTTCTGCCCGCTGGTGAACAGCGGAATGGAAAAATTGACGATGACTGTCTTTGGTGAATACTCATCAAGCGCCAGTGTATTATTTTCACGCCAGCCATAAGAATAGTCCAATGATATATTTGGCAGAAACGAGGTGTACTGATTGCGGTAGAGCAGGCGGTTGATCCGATCGCCCGAGCTGGCCGCAGCCAGAGCGGTGTTGATTCTGGTCAGGTCTTCATCCGGGATATCCAGCATAGACAGGATGCTTTTATCTTCCTGCCGGCTAAACTGATCCACGGCAGATCTTAATTTTTCGGGCAAAAGCTCTTCCGGGATAAGGCTTTCATCTGCCGGCAGCCTAAGGTTTTTCCGCAGCACGGCTTCACTGCTGCGTAAGGCTGCTTTACTATTTTCCATATTACTTTTCTGCTGCTGATAATCCACTTTCCAGCGCAGCACCTCCGAACGCGAATACCGTCCGGCCTCATGCAGTCGTTCTGCTTTCTGCAGATTCATGGCGGATAGATTAAGGTATTCTTCCTGCAGGCCTAGCAGGGCTTTGCTGCGAAGCAGATTGAGATAGCTGGCGATGACCTCATAAATCAGGTTGTCACGCACCGACTGATTGGATTTGTCGGCCTGAGTTACCGCTGCACTGGCGATGCGCAATCCATTCAGAATGGTACCGTTGAATAAGGGTGTGGAAAGATCAATGCTGGAATTGTAGGAATTCTGAAAAACCGTTTTTGGAATTGTAAATCCAAGATTCGGATCATCGAAATACCGGCTGAAGTCGCGCTGGCGGTAGGTTTCGTCATCGATCCACATGTAGCGGGTGTTGAAGCTGACCGCTGGGAAGAGAAGGGACCAGGCCTGCAGACGATTCCACCGGGCTTTTTGAATACCGAACTGGCTGGATTTGAGCTGGTTGTTCTCCTGCAGAGCGAGATTCAGAGCCTGTTCCAGATTTAAAACTCTGTTTTCTCCGGCCACGGCGGTTATATGAAACAGCAAAAGGAGGACAAAAAAGCGGTTTAAGAATTGTAAAAACCTGGGCATAAAAGACCTGCCAACGTTTGTGATTGAATTATCAAAAATAGAAGCAAAATCCTACGGGAGCAATAAGTAATATGTTTCCAATGGAGCGGCGAATATTTGTGAGAAAAATTGCCAGCAAAGCATTACGGAATTTGGAATTGAAGAATTCCTCAGTACTGTCATCCCGTCTGAACGGGACAAGTTTGCGGGCGAGGCACGAGCGTGGCAATCTCATAAAAAAACTTTTAGCCACCGATGGCACCCTAATCCCGCCCATGCGGGATCAGCATCTCTTTCTGGGTCTGACATTTTTATTAGATGCTGAAACGAGTTCAGCATGA
>DYOS01000107.1 GCA_020720405.1 Caldithrix sp.
AGATTGCCACGCTCGTGCCTCGCTCGCAAACTTGTCCCGCTCAGGCGGGATGACAAGCCTGGTCAGCTCTTCAATTCCGAATTCCTTCGGTGTGTATCGGTGCTTATCGGTGGCTGAAAAAATTTTACAGGATACTTTGTCCCGCTCGGGCGGGAACAGGATAAACAGGATTGAAAAATAACAGGTTCCCGATTCCGCGCTTAGTAGTGCTGATCCTTCTTGCAGTGATTTTGCTGACGGCTTGTCAGCCGCCGCGTATTTCTTCTCCCGGCCAGGATATTTCTTATCCTGTCAGCAGCCGAAACGAATTTTGTTCAGACCGGACAATTGACACTGCCTGGGCCATTTTTGACCAGACCAATCTGGTTGGGATGCCGGCCGGTGATCTTTTACTAAGCGGGGACCAGATTTTCACCACAACCTTTAACGGATTTCTGACCGCTGTCCGCCTGCCCGGACTGAACCATAAGCACTCCAAAAAACTCGCCGATGGCCTTACCTGTCCCCCGGCTGTTTTCGATAACACTCTGTACTGCGGCATCGAGATTGGAAAACACAACCTGCTGGCCTACGATCTGGTCAAAGGGAAAACCCGCTGGACCTATACCGGGTCTCCGGTGGTCTCGGTTGTTTATCATTCCGGACTGGTGATTTCTGCTCACCGGGATGGCCGGATTTCCGCGTTTACTGCCGGCCCGGGTCAGAAACAATGGCAAACCGATCTTGGCCAAAAAATCAGTCAGCCTCTGCTTGTTCTCCCCGACCGGATTATCGCGGTTTCCGGCAACGGCCGGATGCGGGCATTTGAACCGCTGCAGGGCAGGTTGCTCTGGGAAATTGACCTTAAAAAAAGTATACTCACCCGGCTTTCCGTCTCCGGGAATGATCTCTACCTGGCGGCCTACGACGGCAGTCTGCAGCGCTTTGATGTGCAGAGCGGAAGAATCCTGAACACAGCGCACTTTCCCGCTGCTTTTCATCAGCCGGTCAGTATCTGCGGCGAAGCTGTTTATGCGACGACGGCCGATTCCAGACTGTACCGGCTCGACCGGCAAACGCTGCGCACGCTTTGGATGAGCGAATTAAAAGCACCCTGCACCCTGCCGGTTTATTGTTTTTCCGACTACCTGCTGACCGCCGATGCCGCGGCAAATCTGTTGTTTATTGATCCTGAACAAGGCCGTCTGGTCAAAAGTCTGCCTGTGGACGGCCGGGTGCGCACCGGCCCGGTTTTCCACGGCAACGATCTACTTTTCGGCATGGAGTACAACCGGTTAATCCAATTCAGGAAACAAACCCGATGAGCAGGATTCTCTTTCTGTTTCTACTTTTACTAAATCTCGCTCCGGCTCAGACCGCTTACCTCAGGCTAAAAACATCCGCAGCCTGGCAGGTGGCGCTGAATGACCGCACCATGGAAATCCGCGGCGACACATTGCTAAATCTGCCCGCGGGTGAATACCGCATGCTCGCCCGTCCCAATGGCTGGCAATACTGGCAGAATCCGATCCACCGGGAATTTTTACAATTACATCCCGGCGATACAACCCGGGTCGAATTTCCGCTGCAGCGGCAGACTCTGCTCAACACACTGCCCGGTGATGCTTTTGTCCGGGTTGGTGATTCTCTGCAGGGCAAAACACCACTGGTCTTGAATTTTTCCGGGCAACTGCTGGTCAGCCTTTCTAAAACCGGGTTTACCAGGCAGGAAATTCTACTCGATGGCAGTCAGCCTCAGGTGCTGATCCGTTTGGAGGCCTCCTCTGCTGCTTTGGATAAAACAAATAATTTCTGGCGCAAACACCGCCGCCCGCTGCTGCTGGTGGCCACAGTTTCCAGCAACTGGCTGGCCTTTTACCTGAAGCGGCAGGCCGATCAGGCTTACGACGCCTACCAGCAAAGTGGAAAAATCAACGACATGAACCGTGAATATGAACTGAGCCAAACCCTGGACGGCGTCTCGAATGTGTTTTTAGGAATTTCCACCGCCTCGATGCTCGGTTTTTTCTATACGATTTACCAGGACTAACCCGTAAAATGCTGCCGGATGCATTTTAAAATTTCCATCAAATCCGGAATTACCACTGAAGCGGGTCATACTTCAACGCCAAAAACGGAAGGCGGTAATTATGCTCAGATATCTTTGTTTGTTTTCAATTCTGCTTAGCGCCCCGGCCACGATTGCTCAGACCCTCGATCAGCGCCTTGAACTGGTCATTAAATCCATGACTCTTGAGGAAAAAATTCTGCAATTACATCACGAAGGCGGCTTCAATACAGCCGATAACCAGCGTTTAGGGCTTGGCGGATTTATCATGGCCGACGGCCCGCATGGTGTACGCGACGGTCTGGCCACGGCTTTCCCGGTCGGCATAACCATGGCTGCCAGCTGGGATACGGAGCTGATTTACCGGGTCGGTGCCGGTATGGGCCGGGAATTCCTGGAGAAAGGAAAAAACCAGGCGCTTGGCCCCTGTATGGATCTGACCCGCGATCCGCGCAACGGGCGCAGCCCGGAGTCGGGCGGTGAAGACCCGGTACTCAATGCCGCCATTACCACCGCCCTGGTCAAAGGCCTTCAATCGACCGGCGTTATCGCCACAGCCAAGCATTTTAATGCCGTCAACCGCCAGACCAACCGGACCAATAATAATGTAATCATTTCCAAAAAACGGCTGATGGATCAATACGGATTAAATTTCCGCTCAGCCGTGCAGAACGGCGGCGCCTTTAGTGTCATGAACGCCTACAACCTGATCAACGGTGAAAAAAGCGCCGAAAATACGTTGCTGCTGACCGGGATTCTGCGTCAGCACTGGGGTTTTCCCTTTTATGTTGTTTCGGACTGGGGTTCGATCTGGAGCAGCGAAAAAGCAATTGAGGCCGGCTGCAATGTGGATATGGGTGACGATCACTACCAGAATGAGCTGCTCAATCTGGTCAGATCCGGCACCGTCAGCGAAGCAGTGATTGATGATGCGGTGTTACGGGTTCTGCGCACCAAATATCTGACTGGTCTGGCCGATTATTTTCCCGGCGGGAATCAGAATACATGGGGCGAACAGGAAAATCGCAGCCTCGCTCTCGAAGCAGCCGAAGAATCGGTGGTTCTGCTGCGCAATGCACAAAACCTGCTCCCGCTGGATGAATTCCTGACCGGAAACGTCGCACTGATTGGTCCGAGTGCTGATGTGGCTCGTCTGGACGGCACCGGCAGCAGTTATGTCACACCCTATTTTTCGGTTTCACCACTTCAGGCTTTTTCCGACCGGCTCGGCTCGGAGCGGGTAAGCTGGGCCAAAGGCTGTGATATCAATTCATCTAATACTGCTGGTTTCAGCGAAGCACTTAGTCTGGCCGCTGCCGCGGATGTGGTTATTTTTTTCGGCGGTCTGGATGAAACGCAGGAAGGTGAAGGTCTGGACCGGGTAACGGGTTCAATCGATCTGCCCGGAAAACAGGCCGACCTGATCAATCAGCTCAGCCTGGTCAATGACAACCTGATCGTGGTTATGGAAAGCGGCGGCATTGTCGGTTTGCAGAATTGCATTGAAAACATCCATACCCTGCTCTATGCCTTTTATCCCGGGCAGGAAGGCGGCAGTGCTTTGGCCAATATTATTTTCGGCGATGTAAATCCCAGCGGCAAGCTGCCGGTTACCATGCCTAAAAATGACGGACAGCTCCCGCTCCGCAACGATAATTTCAATGATGACCATGGCTGCGGCTACCGCTGGTTTGATTATCAGGATATTCAGCCGCAATTCGCCTTTGGTCACGGACTCAGCTACACCGACTTTACCTACAGCAATATTTCAATCTGGCCGGATGCCGCAGAGGCCGGTCAGCCAATAACCATCGAAGCCAATCTGACCAACAGCGGCAATTTGCCCGGCGCCGAAGTGGTTCAGCTTTATATTTCTTCAAACATGGCCCAGGCTGACCCGGTAAAGGAATTGAAAGGTTTCCGTAAAATATTTTTGGAGCCGGGCGAGTCGAAACGTGTTTCGTTCCTGCTTCAGGCCGAAGATTTTTACTCGTTTGACGAATATTCTGACACTTATGATGTTCCTGAGGGCCTCTTTAGCGCCCGGATTGGCGGCGCCTCAGATAAAATTGACCTGGTTACAGAATTTACCCTGACGGCCAATATAGGCAAGCCAGACCTGGCCATCGCATCGGTTTACGCTTACCCGCCCTACCCTGTAAAAGGCGACAGTGTGCTCTTCCTGGCCACTGTTAAAAATCTGGGCAATGCCCCATCGCCGCAGGGGGTCATCCATTCACTCACCTTCCGGATCAACGAAAAATTTGCCAGCCAGTCAACCGGCCACCTGCAATCCATTCCGCCCGGCGGGATGACCCTGATCAGTGCAGATGCCTGCTGGCCGGTCAGCGAATCCGGCGATTTTGAGTTAAGCGCTGCATTCGATGAGGCCAACTTCATCGCCGAATGGCGCGATGACAATAATTCATCTTCAAAAATCTTTTCCGCGATCAGCACAATTCCCAAAAATATCGCGGTCAGTGCTTTGATTTATGCCTCATCAAAAGAACGGGACGGGCTGGAGGCAATTTATGCCGTGGACGGGCTGCGTACGACGCGCTGGTCTTCGCAGTTTAGTGATCCACAATGGATTTTTATGGATTTCGGCGAAATTCGACATTTTGACCGCATCAACCTGGTTTGGGAAAATGCCTACGGCAAACATTACCGGCTGCAATATTCCGGCGATGGCAGTGACTGGACTACTCTGCAGGAAGTAATGAACGGCGACGGCGGAATTGACCGTTTCGATTACAGTGCCGAGGCACGCTACGTGATGATGTACGGTCTGGAGCGCGGCACGGAATGGGGTTACTCGCTTTACGAGTTCGAAGTTTTCGATCTGACCGACACCACGGGCGCCAACCCGGTTGAACCCGGCCGGAGTGCACGGACCGGATCATTGTTATTCCCCAATTATCCCAACCCTTTTAACCCGGCAACCACTATCGAATACGAGCTGGCCGGGACAGACCTGGTTAGTCTGAAAATCTACAATCTGAGCGGACAGGAAATTGCTGTTTTGGTAAACGGAGAGCAGCACCGGGGCCGGCATAAAGTGATCTGGAACGGGAATAACCGGGTCGGTCAGACCGTGGCCAGCGGGGTTTACATTTATGTGCTGCGAAACGGGAAAACCAGTCTGCAGCGTAAAATGCTGCTGCTTCGCTGATCGGAAAGGAAACCCGGAATAAAAAAAGCCCGGGTATTTATACCCTGGCTTCGATTGCGGAGAGAAGGATTCGAACCATCGACAGAGCTTCTGGCCCTATACGCACTTTGCATCCCGCCCGTGCGGGATTCATACAGCCTGGTTTCAGGCATGGCTTCCAGACCCGATTTGATCAGTTTTTTTATTGGATCCGTCGGGACACAGCAGGTCGCCATAATTTTTTGCTTTGGAAAGATCGGCTTTGAATTGTTCAAGGACATCGGGTGTAAGTTCCATGATATTTTTCTCCAATGGTTAAAAGAAAAACAAAAATAACAACGCTGCAGAGGCGACTAAAAATTAATTAACCATTTCACAAAACTATTTACACTCCTATCTATTCATCAAAGCAAAGCCCTCATGAAATTTATAGTATTTTTCATCGCTTACCACTTCATCCAATGCTATATTAATTTTACTTTTATCAATTCTGTTTTGTTGAATAAGACAATATATATATAAAGATCCTTTGAATAGCCGGCCATTTTTATAATTCTATTTTTTTACAATTAACCTTATAAAGCTATCATATTCACCCTGTTTCAGCATCCTTTTTTGCTTCCCTTTATGACCTTCGCCAGGCGGCAAATAATTGGCACCTAATATATTTTAAAATATATAGTTATGGACGATCAGATGATTCAATAATCGCCGCCTCGCTACCAATCGTTATTATCCGTTGAGCAGTTTGGCAATAATCGCTTTCTGGACATGCATCCGGTTTTCGGCTTCGTCAAAAACGATGGATTGTGGTCCGTCAATAACTTCATCGGTAATTTCATCGCCGCGGTGGGCCGGCAGACAGTGCATGACCAAAGCTTTTTTATCGGCCTGTCTCATCAGTTCGCTATTGATCTGGTAAGGCATAAATATTTTTTTGCGGGCTTCGGTCTCGGCCTCCTGACCCATGCTGGCCCAGACATCGGTGTAAATAACATCGGCACCTTTCACCGCAGCAGCCGGATCACTCAGTACCTCGATGGTGCTGACCTTTTGGGAGCGGGCATATTCGAGCGTTTTGGGGTCTGGTTCATACCCAGAGGGGGAACAAATAACCAGATGCAGCGGAAATTTGGCAGCGAGATTAATCCAGCTGTTGGCGATGTTATTGCCGTCGCCGATATAGGTAATTTTCAGATCGGTATGGCGGCCTTTATGTTCTTTTACCGTGTAAATATCGGCCATAATCTGGCAGGGATGGTTGTAATCGGTCAGACCGTTGATCACCGGAACAGTGGCGTATCGGGCCAGCTCTTCCATATGGTTGTGGGCAAAAAGACGGGCCATAATAATATCGTTGTAACGGGAAATAACCTGGGCGATATCTTTTACAGCCTCGCGTTTGCCGATCCCAATGTCGTTGGGTGACAGGTAAAGGGCGTAGCCGCCAAGCTGGTACATGCCGGTTTCAAAAGAAATCCGCGTCCGGGCGGACGGTTTGGCAAAGATCATCGACATGGTTTTACCCTTACAGACATGATGCTCTTCACCGCGTTTGGTTTTGTCCTTCAGCTCTTTGGTAATATCGAAAATTTCTTCAAGTTCATTTCTTGAATAATCGGCAATAGATATAAAGTCTTTTTTCATGTATAAACTCCTGTTGTTTTTTAGATAGTTGACAGAAAAAAAGTTAATCTAATTCCGCTGTGAAATAAAATAAAATCATTTTTCCGGACAGTATTTAACAGAGAGTGGAGGAATAAGTAGATCAGATTAATAATTTCTTTGTTGAACCTATTCCGGAAAATATGATAAATTGTTGTTCTACATTTAGAATTTCAGAGGTGGATATGGAAAAATGGGAAAATAGAATGGCTGATTTGCTGCGCAGTGGAGAAATTGAATTTATAGACTTAAAAGTGACCGATCTTAATGGCCGTCTGCACCACCTGACCCTGCCCTACCGGGAAGGGCTTCTGGACAAGCTAATGACCGAAGGGGTCGGTTTTGACGGCTCGAGTTATGGTTTTCAAAAGGTTGAAAACAGCGACATGATTATGAAGCCCGACCTGGACACCGCCCTGATTGATCAGTTCCGACAGGCCCGGACACTTAGTTTTTTTACCCGCGTTTATAATACCGATGCCCAAAATTCACCCTATCCGTTCGATCTTCGTCATATTGCCGAGCGGGCGGAATCGTTGCTGAAAAAATATGAAATTGCCGATGCTACGATGTGGGGCCCGGAATTTGAGTTCTATATCTTTAAAAATGTTCAGTTCAGCTCCCGCAATATTCATGCTTTTTATCAGATCGAATCGGGGCAAAAATTTTCTGGAAATGGCTATCATATCGCCAATCCGCTGGACTTGTATGATGATTTCCGGGATGAGGCTGTTAAATTGCTGCAACAGGCCGGTATAGATGTTAAATATCACCATCATGAGGTTGGCAATCTTGGGCAACAGGAGATTGAGACCTATTTTGACCGTCTGCTTCCCACGGCTGACAAAATCATTTTAACCAAGTATATCCTTCATAATCTTGCTGCCCGTGAGGGCCTTGCTCTTACTTTTATGCCTAAGCCGGTTTACAAACAGGCCGGTTCCGGTTTGCATGTTCACCATTACCTGACCCGCAATTCGGAGAATGCTTTTTATGAGAAGGGCGGGTATGCTAATCTGAATCAGAACGCATTGTATTATATTGGCGGTGTCCTTAAGCATGCGCCGGCGCTTTGTGCCTTTACCAATCCGACCACAAACTCTTATAAACGGCTGGTTCCGGGTGTTGAGGCGCCTACGGCCATTAATTTTGGTCAGGCCAACCGGGCTTCCTGTGTGCGAATTCCGCGCTATGTGCGTGACCCGCATAAAACGCGCTTCGAATATCGTCCGCCCGATGCCACTGCCAATCCCTATCTGATGCTGACGGCAATTATGATGGCCGGGCTGGATGGTATTATTAATCGAATTGATCCGGTTAAAGAAGGCTTCGGACCTTATGAGGCTAATGATTTTGATCCGAAGATTAAAATAAAATACCTTCCCTTCAGTCTGGTGCAGGCACTCGACGCACTGGAGAAGGATCATGATTTTCTGACCCGTGACGGCATTCTCAGCGAGAGTCTGATCGAACACTGGATGAACAGCAAACGGAGTGAATTTACTGAAATTTCAAACTGGCCCAGTCCGATAGAATTCAGTGAATACTTCTATTTTTAGGAGCAATGATTTTTACATGCCAAACAGGTTTATAAAATTCAGATCATACTTAATGGCCACTGGTTTTATCCCTGTGGCATTGCTGCTTTTGCTGGCTGGTTGCTCAGAGAAAAAAACAGTTGAGATTATCCCCGGCCAAAAGGCTCCGGCTATTGCCTTGACCGATTTATCAGGCCGGGTGGTCCGGCTTGCGGATTACTCCGGTAAAACGGTGCTGCTGCATTTCTGGGCGGATTACTGTTCGGAATGCCGGGCTGAGTTTCCCAAAATGGAAGCCGCTTACCGCAAATTCCGGGCCGCTGGTTTTGAAATTCTGGCTGTTAATGCCGGCCAGAGCCGTGAGCATGTCGAGTCCTTTCGGGATGAATTTAATTTAACCTTTCCGCTCCTGCTTGACCCGGATATGGAAGTCAGTAAACAGTTCGGCATCCGCGGCTTACCAACCAATTTTTTTATTACCGGGGATGGAAAAGTCGGACGGATGCTGATTGGCTGGATCGATGAAAAACATATTCAACAATATTTATCAGGAGAAAAAAAATGAAAAGATTTTTTTTGATAATTTTCCTGCTGTTTGGCATTCAAATGCTAAGTGCCCAGGAATCACCAAAACTAAAATTTGAAGATAAGCATGTGTGTCTTAATTGTGGCATGAAAACCGATCAGGCACCAAACTGGGAACAAAAGATCACCACTACCGATGGCCATAATTTCTATTTTGACGGCGCCCGCTGTATGTTCAGAATTCTGCTTGATTCAACAAAAACACCGGCCAATCTTGATCAGATTCTGGTTAAGGATTATTACACACTGGAGTATTTCGATGCCCGGGAGGCGTATTATGTTACCGGTTCGGATGTGCTTGGCCCGATGGGAAATGAACTGATACCTTTTAAGACCGAGGCAGCGGCCAAAGAATTTTTTAAGGACCATAAAGGAATGCAGATCATCCGTTTTAAGGATGTCGATATTGCTTTAATCAAGAAGCTGGCCGGGAAAATGCACATGCATTAATGATTGACTACACAGTCTCAGGGGTTTATATTCGACGCTTATTTTGATAAAGCCGAACAAGCCGGAGTGGTGGAATTGGTAGACGCGCCGGACTCAAAATCCGGTCAGGATGACACCTGGTGAGGGTTCGAGTCCCTCCTCCGGTACGAATGGGAGATG
>DYOS01000238.1 GCA_020720405.1 Caldithrix sp.
GTATTCACGGTAGATGCGGTTCAGACATACTTTCAGGCTATGCGTGTTGCCGATTGCTTTGCTGGCTTCAAAAAAGCCGTTGGCCTGGGTGTAAAAACCCGGGTTTGCCGGGGCAGTTTGTTGTTTGTGGTTATCACCCTCATCCGTGGCCAGACTGGTAAGTTCTGTTGGCTTCATGTTCTTGTCCATAAGATGATCCTCATTTCCTTATCTGGGTTGTTTTTATTTTGTATTCGCCACCAATTTAACAATATCTGGTCGATCCGATTCAGAAGTAATTTCAGTATTGTATTTACCGAAATCAGAATTTTTGGTTTTTGAATATCAACGGCGTCAAAGGGCAAAACGGAAAAAAGACCGGCCGTAAAACGGACCATTTTTAGAATGTCTGCTTTATGAAATTAAAAAACTGGGATCTGTCGACGTTTACCTAACCGGCGACTACTTTACTGAATTTCCGTTTGCTGAACGGCAGATGAATCTGATAGCGGATTTTAAATTCATCCGTTTTACGGATTTGTAAAAGAAAATTCACACCTTCAGACAATTTCAGTTTAGGCAGTATTTTTGTGTTGAATTCTGAGACTTCCTTGCCAATATTTTCGGCATCGAATTTTCCATCTTTGCCATGCCCATATTCTTCGTAAAGCCTATCCAGCCTGGGGTTGTCATAAAGATCAACCGGGCCGGCATCTTCAAAAAGCAGGCGGTAGCTACAAATCAGTTTGGGCGGAATTTTTACTTTAACATCCGTATTGTTCAGGCTGATACTTAAGACCCGCGTTTCCGTGTTTAAGGTGGCCGTGATGGATTCCTCAAGATCCTTCATATCACCATTAATAATGGTTATCAGGTCATCATAACCCATGGTATTGAGATTTCCGACAACATTTTCCAGCTTATCGCGCAGGCGGAAGAAGGGGATTTTGGCCAGTTCGACCCGGGCTTCAGTCTCTCCCGGCAAGGGATAATAAAAGTTAATATCACGTTCAACCGTTTCCGGACTGACCAGAACATGAGTAAGCTCATCCTGCCTGCGGCCAAAAATATTCATGGCTAAACCAATATGGCTGCTCATGGTTTTACGGCCCCCGGAAAGTGTGCAAAGAAGCCGGTTTGAAGGGATGGAAGCTTTGTCACGGATAAAATTGATAATGGTCCGGGCTGCGTCCTCATTATCCTGGCGGGTGCGGACATCTTCGAGCAGGTTATTATTTTTATCCTGAATGACATGAACCTGCGGAGTGGGCATAAAGGACGGATCGATCTGATAGTCTTTGTACAATTTATAAATAACCGCATTTTGTGTTAATTTATCATGCATCATGCGCTTACCGGCGGCCGTGGTGATAACATGAATCTCATCAATTTTTATTTGGTCAATTACCAGGTAATGGTACAGCGTTTCAGTAATAATCGATGGTGTCGAACCGGATACGGCAATAAGAATATTTTTCATTTTAAGCCTCGTTTTAAAGATGAATAGCAAACCTTGTTTTTAATGGTGCGGCTAATTTAGCATAAAATTATTATTAGATAAATTTACCGAAATCGGTAACTCAGGCGAACACCATTCCGGGATTCCGGTGCAGTTGTTAATTATCTGTCTGTAAAAAAATAGGGATTATTGAAACGCAGGTTTGGAACTAACCCGGGCTTCGATTGCGGAGAGAGAGGGATTCGAACCCTCGATAGAGCTTTAGG
>DYOS01000239.1 GCA_020720405.1 Caldithrix sp.
ATTCAGGTTTAAAAGGAAATATTTATGAAACCTCTGCTTTTTGTCCTGCTTTATTCCGCCTTTGTTTTCGGGCAGGTGAGCGAAACGGATGATGCGCTCTGCCGGCAGGCGCGGCAAGAAACACTTCATCCGATCCGCCCCGGGCGGCCCGGTGTACGGCCATTCTGGAACGAAAAAGCCATCATGTTCAAATATGCCCCGGCTTTTGACAACCCGGTAAGCAGTTGGATTGTGGCCGACCCGGATTTTTACCGTTACACCGCCTTCTCCTATTCAGACAAAAAAGAATATGTCTTTACCGCCCAAACACCGTTCGAGGCTTTGTCGCCCATCTGGGAAAATCTGCCGGCCGGCCGGATTGACCTGAAAGTGGAAGCGGTCAGCGCTGATGGTTTGGACCGGGTTCTGGCCGGTCAGCACAGTTTTACCAAAACCGCCGCTTTTTGTCCGCCCTACCCACCGGCCCGTCATTCCTATTCTGAAGCATTGGTTAAGGGTTTGCGTTTTTTAATCCTTCAGCCGCATATCCGTCATTGGTATGAGCAGGGTTTACCCGACCACAAAACGCATCCTTTGTATTGCTACCCGGCCAAGGAAATCGGCAGCGTGATTGACGGAATGCTGCTTTACGAAACGTATTTTCCGGGCAACGATTCGGCGCTGGTTATCGCCCGCCGGGCGGCGGATTATATTCTGGCTACGGCCGAACCGGCCGGAGCAGCTTTGGAATTCTTTCCGCAGATTTATGAGGGGACAAACCTTCAGGCCGGGCGATTCGGGTCAGAAATGATTATGGTTGAACCGGCGGTAACCGGGAAAACCCTGCTCCGGCTTTACGACAGGACTGGTCTTGAAAAATACCTGCAGGCTGCCGGGCGGATTGCCGAAACCTACCGCCGCACCCAGCTCACCACCGGAACCTGGCCTTTGCGATTGAACAGAGAAAAAGGGCAGCCGGTCACGGATGTCCTCTGTATCCCAACCGGGATTTATGAATTTCTGAATCTGCTTGCCGAGAAATATGACCAGCCTCAGTTCCGCTTAGCGGCAAAATCTGCCCTGAATTGGATCTGGCAAAATCCGGTGCAGACTTTTGACTGGACCGGGCAGTTTGAAGATGTGGCGGCAGCGGCACCCTATCAGAATCTGACCAAATATGAGGCGGCCTGGTTTGCCCGCTACCTGCTCGCTCACAAACAACAGGATCAATCGTATCAGCCTTTAGCCGTTGAATTGATGGCCTTTTGTGAAGATCAGTTTGTGGTCTGGGAAAATCCCGGGATTTATGACAACTGGAATAATTATTCCGGGCGCTGGCAGACGCCCGCCGTGCTTGAACAATATCAATGTTATGTGCCGATTGATGCCAGCAGCGCTGAAATGGCGGTTACTTTTTTTGAGGCCTGGGAACAGACGGGGCAGGGAATTTACCGGGAAAAAGCGCTGACCCTGGCCAACAGTATTGTTACTGCTCAGGATGAAAATGGAAGGATTCCGACTTTCTGGGTACCGGGTTTTAGTGAGTTCTGGCAGAATTGTATGGTCAGCAGCCTGTATGCCCTGCACAAAGTGAATTCCGGAAAGGGATCAGCACCGCAAAAATAATCCCGGATTTAGCGGTAGGCTTTTATGCTTTTCCAATTATTAAACCGCAGAATACGGTCCACGAATTAACACGAACAAAGAAATTAACCAC
>DYOS01000240.1 GCA_020720405.1 Caldithrix sp.
GGCGGCGAATTCAAATCGCTCATCCGCTTTAAGGATATGCCGGAAAGTGACAAGCTTTCGGCTGCTGAGCAGGGAAAAATCATGCACATTGCTCTACCACTCGCTGCTAATCATTTACTTATGGCTTCGGATGCGCTCGAATCCACGGGGCAGAAGGTGCAGGCCGGGAACAATTCATATATCATGGTTCAAGCTGAAAGTAAAGAGGAGGCAGACCGGTTTTTCCAGGGCTTATCTGCCGGAGGAACTATTGAAATGCCCATGTCTGATATGTTCTGGGGTGATTATTTCGGCAGTTTCCGTGACCGGTTTGGTATTCAGTGGATGATTGCTTTCAGTAATCCGCAATAAATCATGTATTTCGAAGGAATGGCGGTTGGTCTGAATATGAGAGACGGCCATTCCTTTACATAAAAATTCCCGTTAAAAACTGAAATAATATTTTTTCACCTTTTATATTTGTCTGTTTCTCATTTTAATCTTCGAAGCGGAGCCGGGTGGTTTCCAAAATTATTTTGGAACTATCGTTCAATGACAATAAAGGAGATTCTATGCAAACAGGGAAAATACTTTTGCTGTTTATTCTTCTCAGTTCCGTTTCTTTTACTCTGTCCAATTTATGGGAAATCAGAACAATTGATGATCAGCCCTATGCGAATGTCATATTGAACCGGCTAAGCGCTGATACTCTTTTTGTTAACTCACAGGGTCAGACTCTCCCCATCTTTGTAAACAACATATCCCTGATGATCCGCAAAGGGAGCGGCCGATCCCGGGCCTTGCCCGGCATGATGATTGGTCTTTTTGGCGGCGGAATTATTAGTAATGTCATCAGTCGGTCACTTGCCAGAGGTCAGGACGGATTGTACGACGATGTCCCGGATGGTGTGAACATTTTCTTTGGTACTTTACTTGGTATTACCATTGGTGGAATTGCCGGCACAGCCATTGGCGCCTCACTGAATTCTGACAAATATTATGACCTGACCACCAGAAAAGGGCACCAGAAAATTGAATTGATCCGGCAATTGCTCGATGATAAATCATCTGCCCGGCCAACCAGCGATCGACAGAGCTGAACAAGCCCAGGCAGATCTGAAACCGATCAAAACAAAAAGACAATCTGCTTTAAATGAGGAGTTACTTATGCAGAATTTTAAATTGGTACCCGTTTTCATGCTTTTTATCCTTGCTCCACTGAAGGCCCAGCCTACATTATGGAACATCCAGACGACCGACAACCAGCCCTATACAAATGTTATGTTGGACCGATTCTCCGGCGACACATTGTATGTTAATGGTATGGGTCAGACCTTCCCGATTCCATTAAAAAGTATTTACCTTATGCACTTACATAAAAAACCACAATCTTATATTGGCCCAGGTATAATTATCGGGATGATTGGTGGGTGGGGCGCAGGATATTATTACGGATATTCGATGGAACAAAATCCTGAACTTAGAAGAGCCAGTGGTACAGTATTGGGTTTTATAGGTTTTACTGTAGGCGGATTTATAGGCGCGATCATCGGATCAGGTTCCACCAGCCAAGATAATGATTATCTCTTTGGCAACATGACCCTTCCGCAGAAACAAGAAAAAATCAAGGAACTACTGAAATTAAGAACGTAAACAGAACCAATATCCGTATATCCAGTCCGGTGTTCAGGGTAAAAACAGTAGAATCTTTTC
>DYOS01000241.1 GCA_020720405.1 Caldithrix sp.
CAATTGGTAGAGAAGTGATTTTCCTGATCCGGTCGGCATGATAACCAGAATGTGCTGGCCCTTGAGCAGGTCGGTGATAATATTTTCCTGTACCCCGCGAAAGCTTCCATAGCCAAAGGCATTTTGCAGTGTCCGATGTAGATTTTGTGAAATCGAATCCATATTTTTTCTCCCCTTCCGGCAGACGACCAATATAAATCGGGCGCTTTGAAAATCAACCGGCTGCAAGGCCTGACCGGTTTAATTTTTGCCGCTATATTCTGAGTAGATTTGCACTGAGCGGCTCAGGTCTTAAATTATTTTATCACCTGGAGATAATGATTACCATGGAATTTTCACTTAACCCTGACGAACAGAATTTTCTTCTTACGCTGGCCCGCAAATCGATCAGCGATTACCTGCAGAATAAATCTGATTATAGGGAGAGCGGATATTTTTCTGATAAACTGTCCGTTAAAAACGGTGCTTTTGTGACCCTCCATACCGGAAATCAGGAACTGCGCGGCTGTATCGGCTATGTTGAAGGATTCATCGCTTTACAGGTGGCCATCCACCAATTAGCCCAGGCTGCCGCCTTCAACGATCCGCGGTTTAACCCGGTCAGGGCAGATGAGCTGGAGGATATTCAGATCGAGATATCTGTCCTCAGTCCGCTGCGGGTGGTCACTGATATTTCTGAGATTGAGGTTGGCAGGGATGGGTTACTGATCCGCAAACCACCCCGCTCCGGTCTCCTTCTGCCACAGGTAGCCGGCGAATACAGCTGGGACCGCCAGACCTTTCTTGAACAAACCTGCCGCAAAGCCGGACTACCCAAACAAAGCTGGCAGGATAAGGAAACACAGATTTTTTCGTTCAGTGCTTTTATTTTCAGAGAGGCCGGCAGATGAATACCGATCGTATTTCATCCGGGCAGCAAATCACTATTCTTGGCCTGATCATCAATATCCTGCTGGTTATTCTTAAGCTCTTTCTCGGCATAACCGGGTACAGTCAGGCTCTGGTTGCCGACGCTATACACTCGTTGTCTGATGCCGGGACGGATATTGCCGTGCTCATCGGTTTAAAAACCGCCGGCCGGCCTATCGATGAAACCCACAGTTATGGCCATGGCAAATTTGAAACTCTTACTTCAGTCCTGATCAGTGTTGTATTGCTACTGTTAGCGCTGTTTATCATGTTCACTGCTTCTGCTGCTTTGTTTGAGGCTGTTCACGGTCATCTTCCTCCGCAACCCAAAAAAATCGCCCTGATTGGTGCGCTGCTTTCTATCTTACTTAAAGAATTTCTTTATCAAAAAACTGTTCAGGTGGCGCGGGAAAATCATAGTAATGCCCTTCTGGCCAATGCCTGGCACCACCGCTCTGATGCCATGTCGTCCGTGGCCGCTTTTTTTGGTATTGGCGCAGCCAGCTTTCTGGGCCGGCAATGGATTGTCCTGGACGCTATCGCGGCGATTCTGGTCGGCGTTTTTTTGATTGCCATTGGTTTCCGCCTGCTGCTGGAAAATCTGAATGAGCTGATGGAAGCTGCACTGGGGAAAGATGAACTTGATGAAATTCTGGAAATGGTTCAGGCGGTACCGGACGTGCATCATCCACATGATTTACGCACCCGAAGAATCGGTCAGCACGTAGCCATTGATATGCACATCAATGTTCATCCGGCTTTAAGTATTGTCGAAGCTCATAC
>DYOS01000108.1:0-3558 GCA_020720405.1 Caldithrix sp.
TGGCTGATTATGTTATTCAATTCCCAATTCAAGTTTATATTCCTGTCATTCGGGGACAGAAGGTATTCAATTTCTTTTCAGAGTTTATAGGGTTCTATTAAGGTTTACAGAATTATGCCAAGATCCGCAGCCCGGCTGACCCGGTTGATTTGTTCACCGGAAATGTGCCGGTTGGCCGGGTGATCAAAAATAAAAATATTATAGTTCCGTTCCAGACAATACTGAAGGTTTTTTTCCAGCAGCCCGGCAGGCCGGAGATAAATGAACAGAATATTATTATTCTGGGCCAGCATCAGTGCATCGCGTTTTTTAACCTGAGACCGGCCAATTCTCAAACCGCTCAGTTCCGGCGCAGCAAAGAGTATTTTACCCGCTTCAAGTAACAATTCCAGAGGCCGTGGGGGCTGGAAATGGTTTATATCCCGCGCCAGGTAATAAATAATACCGGCCGGTAAATGCGGGTTATATTTTGCCAGCAAGGCTTTTTCCAGCGGCGCCTGCCAGCCGCCACACAAGGTTATATCGAGGTGGGTCAACTGCTCAAAAAAACTTTGCGCTTCGGTCAACAGATCATCCGGCGCCTGGCGCGAGGCCATAACCAGCAGCCGCCTGCAGCTTAGAAGTTCAACATTACCCCTGGTATTAAAAACCTGTTTGGGTTGCTCTGCCATTAACCACGATTCTCAAGAAAAGTCTGGCTGATTTTTTCAATGCCGCTAAATGCGCTGAATTGCCCGGCTATAGTATCCAAATTATTGTTTATAATGGTTAACAACCGTTCCGGATGCAGGCGCTTTTGGGCCACCGTCCGGATGTCTTCCCGGCTGACGGCAGCTATTTTACCGCGGAAAGTACTGTAGTAATCCACCGGCAGGTGGTACAAAGCTATTGTTGACAAACCTGAGGCTATCTGGGCGGCCGTTTCAAAAGCCGAAGGAAACATGCCCGAAATATAGCCCTGAGCCTGATTAAGTTCTTCCGAAGAAACCAGATCCTGCTGCATTCTTTCCATTTCATCCCGGATCAAATGCAGTGTTTCCGCGGTATGATCCGTCTCAATTGCTGCCGAGACCCGGAAAACCGAGGACAGGCTGCGAAAGGAAAATCTGGAATTGATACTATAGGTAAAACCTTTTTCCTCGCGGATTTTCTGGTTCAGCCGGGAAAGAAAATATCCACCGAAAATCTCATTCATCAGGTAAGCCGGATAAAAGTCCGGATGATGACGGTCGAAGCCCTCATGTCCCAACAGCATTTCAGACTGCCGGGCATTTTCCTTCGGTACCAGCAGCAATTTCCCAAAAACCGATGGCCGGACAACCGGTGCAGCCGGCTGATCAACCTCCTGACCGGCCCAATCAGCAGTTTCCTCTTCAAAATAGCGGATGATTTCCGCGGCCTGAACATCACCGGAGACAACTAAATATGCATTTAGCGGCTGGATTATTTTACCGAAAATTTCCAGCAGATCCTGGCGGACAATATTTTCAATCGAGGCGGTCAAACCGTCGATCGGCCGGGCAAACCGTTGCCCCTCATACAGGTAGTGAGAAAACATTTCTGAATTCACATGGTCGGCCATATCCAGCACGCGCATCCGTTCGATAACCAGCTCACGCCGGATACGGTTGAATTCGGTTTCCGGAAAAATCGATTTTCTGAGCAGGGCGAGAAACAGGTCTGCCACCGGTTTCCAGTGCTTGCGCAGCGCATTGAAACTGCAGAAAACCCCATCAAAATCGGAGTAAACCGAGTAGTGGACACCCGTCTTTTCCAGGAAGGAGGCAATGTCGTGGGCATTTTTCCCTGGGATGCCTTCGATCAGCATTTCCGACATCAGGGCAGCCAGCCCCTCTTTGCCGGGCGGATCGAGCGCTGCGCCAAAACGGAAACCGAAATGCATACCAACCAAAGGAAATTGCCGGTGCTCAGCAATCATCAACCGCATGCCGTTGCTCAACTGGTGTTCGGCATAGTTTGGAAAGTGAAAGGGGCGCTGCTCAGCCGGGGTGGGCATATTCAAACGATTGAATGTAGTTGTCATTTTTCTCCGGACTCCGGAACATAGTTTACAGTGACCCGGTTTTCAGGTATCAGATAGTATTGGGCCGCCCGGCGGATATCGTCCGCCGTTACCCGTTCGTAGTGGTCGATTTCACGATTGATCAACCCGGCATCATTGAAAAAAGTTTTAAAAGAATTGAGCTGATCAGCCCGGCCGGCCATGGTTTGCAGGCTGCGCAGTTTACGCGAGACCAGTTGGTTTATGCTCTTTTCCATTTCAAAAGTGGAAGGTCCATCCTTTTTGAGGGCTTCAATCTGTGCCTCAAGCGCTTCTTCGACTATCTCCAGCGAAGTTCCCGGACGGGGTGTACTGATAAAAAACAACAGCGATGTGTCTTCCATACCGAGTAAAAAAGCCTGAGCATCCTGTACCAGTTCCCGGCGGACAATCAGCTCATGGTAAAGCCGGGAACTGCGTCCATCAGATAAAATATCGGTTAAAATATCCAGAGCGTAAAAATCAGAGTGACCATAGGCCGGCACATGATAGGCCCAGTGCAGCCGGGCCAGTTGAACATGATCCCGGATTACCCGTCGTTTTTCGGCCAGCCGTTCCGGGATAAAGGCTTTGTCGAAAACAGGTTTTGCTGCCAGATTGGGAATATCCTCAAAATAACGGCGGACCAGTTTAAGAGCCCGTTCACTGTCAAAATCACCGCACAAAACCAATGAGGCATTGGCCGGCTGATAATATTCACGGAAAAACTGGTTGATATCTTCCGTACCGGCCCGGTCAATATCCTCCATATACCCGATAACCGGCCAGTGATAGGGAAATTCCCGGGGGTAAGCCAGGGCCAGAATATGTTCAAACCACAGGCCATATGGCTGATTATCATAGCGCTGCCGGCGCTCATTTTTAACCACATCACGCTGATTATTGAGTTTTTCTGTGGTCATGGCCGGCAGAAGAAATCCCATCCGGTCAGACTCCAGCCATAAACCCAATTCAAGATAATGAGATGGCAGGGTTTCAAAATAATTGGTGCGGTCAAAAAAAGTAGAACCGTTTAATTGGCCGCCGACCGACTGAATCAGCTTGAAGTGCATATCCGGACCGACATTGGCGCTGCCCTGAAACATCATGTGTTCAAACAAATGGGCGAAGCCGGTTTTCCCCGTAACCTCATTTTTGGAACCGACATGATACCAGACATTTACGGCAACGATGGGTACGTGATGATCTTCATGCAATATAACACTCAACCCGTTATTAAGCTTGTATTCCTGAAATGAAATATCCAAAAAAAACCTCTGTTCATGTTCGTAAAGCTTTGAAAATTAAGGAAAAAACGGGAATAGTCAACCGGACTGTCTCTCTACTTAAACATTCAGATTTTTCATCCTGATCATAATATGTCGTGGCTTCATTGCATTCATATCCTGTCAAAAATTCTTTGACCACAAATTACACAGATTAGAACCAATCAGAGATTAACCACATTAATGTTGTGAGCAAGCAATAAACCATGGATGGATTTTTCTTATGTCTTA
>DYOS01000108.1:3658-9337 GCA_020720405.1 Caldithrix sp.
TTTCTTTTGTCTTTATGAAATGAACAGTGTTCATAAAAACAGAAATTTTTTTTGGAGAATCCGCCTTGATGACTGAAGTTCACTTCCCAAAACATAAGGGTTTCAAAATGAACCAACCTGTCAATCGCCCCAAATATTCTCTGGCCGAAGAGCTGGCTAACAGTATAAGTCACGGTATCGGCACACTGCTTAGTATTGCCGGACTCGTTATTCTTATTATAATGGCTTCAATTTACGGCGATAGCTGGCATATGGTCAGTTTTATAATTTACGGTTCATCTCTTATTATTTTGTACCTGGCCTCAACTCTCTATCACAGTTTTCCACAGGAAAGGGTAAAGCATTTTTTCAACAAGATCGACCATTCCGCTATTTTTCTGCTGATCGCCGGGACTTACACACCCTTTATGCTGATCAACCTGCGCGGCCCATGGGGCTGGACCATTTTTGGTACGATCTGGGGCTTAGCCCTGATTGGGGTTATACTGGAAATTCTGTTTATCAACCGCTTCCGTAAAATAGATGTAGCCATCTATATTTTAATGGGCTGGCTCTGTGTGATCGCTTTCCGAGAAATGATGGACAATGTCCCGGCGGACAGCCTGATTCTGCTGGTTAGTGGTGGTGTGGTTTACACGGTGGGTACTATTTTTTACGGCTGGCGCTCACTGCCCTTCAACCATGCTATCTGGCACTTATTTGTACTTGGCGGGAGCATTCTGCATTTTTTTGCTGTGCTGAATATTGTGTAAAAAAAAAGCCCACCGCGATCCGTCGGTAGGCCTTTTTATAATATTCTATATTATTCCAAATTCTGTTTAATAATTCTCTCAAACTCATCTTTCGGGCGTGAGCCAACGATCATCTCAACCACGTAACCTTCCCGATCGACGACAAAGGTAGTTGGAATACTGCGGATGCCACCGTACATATTCGAAACACCTTTAACATCAGTCATGACCGGGTAATTGATACCGATCTGGTCAACAAAACCGGGCACTTTGTCAAATTCACGCGGATCGAGGGCAATACCCAGCACCTCAAAACCCTGGTCTTTGTACTTGGTGGTCAGCTCAATAAAATACGGAATTTCCTGCCGGCAGGGGCCACACCAGGTCGCCCAGAAATTGACAAAAACAACCTTTCCCTTATACTCGCTCAGGGTCTGCTGGTCACCGGCCAGATCGACCAATGTGAAATCGGGAGCCATTACCACATCGGTACGAGGATCACCCGGCGCCTCTTTTCCGGCACCGCCGGCCGACTGGGTATTTTTAATCTGTGCTTTGGGATCGCTCTGCTCACCAGCGCTGATAAAGGCATAACCGATGGCAAAAACAACCAAAATTCCGACCACCAGGCCGGTATAATTCATCTTCTTTGATTCAGACATATATTCCCCTTATTGAAAGTTTTCCTTAAATCCCCGGATAATCCGGCCTACAAATTCTGACTCAGGCACATTGCCTTCAATGGACATACGACCGTCAACAATGGTCCGCGGTACACCCCGCACATTATACTGCATTGATAATTGCGGAAATTCGGTGGCCTCAATCATATCGGCGGTTATGTACGGATTTTCAATGGCCATTTTATGAGCAAGCCTTACTGCGCCCGGGCAATGCGGACACGTCGGTGTTACAAACACCTGCACATGAAGCGGTTTATCTATCGCCTGCAAGGCTTGCCGGGTAGCCTCAGACAAACCAGAGTCAGCGCGGCCGACATCAACAATATCCTCCAGCAGGGTAGAAAACTCATACCCAGATGGCAAACCGTAAAAGCGGATTCCATAATCCATTTCACCTTCAATAACCGTCGCCGGAACTTTGCTGATATTGTATTTTTCAGCCATTTCTGTATCGGTCCTGATATTATAAATTTGAAGGCTTAAAACAGCCGGACTGATTTCCACTAACTCTTCAAGTATTAGCCGGGTTTCACCGCAATAGGCACAATCCAGTTCCTGCATAAAAAAAAACAGTTTTACCTGATGTTTCAGATTTACTAACAGCCCACGGATATATTCACGGTCCCGATCCTGTAGAAAAGCCATAACTACCTCAAAAATAGAATGCCGTTTTCGATGCACTGTCCGGATCAGAAGATACAGGTTTTCAGAATTTTGGTGAAGTTGGAGAGTTATCCCGGAAGCACATCGGTAGCTGGTAAATAAAAAGAGAAAAGATAGAAGCCATACGAGAAATCCGCCTCCAGCTTTGATTGTCTTCGTACTCCCGACGTTCTCTGTGTTCCCATTGGTTAATATCTTCGGTGGTTTCGGTGTTCCCGGTGGCTGAAAATTTATGACAGGATAACCGGATGGGAAAAAGCATCAATTGTCATTGCGAGTCTACCGCCCAGGCGGGAGATGACGCAATCTCAGAAAAGAAGATCGCCACGCTTTCTACAGGTCAGGTTGTTACAGATACACAAAGATTTCTCAGTCGCTGCGCTCCTTCGAAATGACGAATTAGGGGTCTTTAATTACCAGTTCCGAATTCCTATCGTGTTATCGGTTTCAATCGGTGGCTGGATCCGGATTCTCGGAGTCGGTTTTCAGCTTTAGAGCTATTGCATCAAGATTGAGAACCTTGAGCAGTCGGTTATTGACTTCCTCCGGCAACGTTTCAGGGCATTCGTTTTCCCGGCACAGAATCACCGCTTTTTGTACGGTATCAAAATATACCTTGCAGTTTGGGCAGGCCTCAATATGTTCCTTCACTTCACGGCAGAACATATCTTCAAGGTTTTCACCCATAAAATCGCAGATCAGGTGGATATGCTTACGATGATCATCATTTAAGAATTTCATGATACCACCCTTTCGTCAAAATATACGGAAAGGCTGTCCCGCAGGTATTGCCGGGCCCGGCGCAGCCGGATTTTTACATTCTCTTCGGTAATATTGAGAATGCTGCTGGTTTCTTTTATGGAAAGTCCTTCAATATCCCGGAGAATAAACACGCTCCGGTAGATTTCCGACAGTTTACCAATAGCCTGATCAATCTGCGTCTTAACTTCGGTGTTGTAAATATTCGCCGAAGGATCCTCCGACCAGTCTATAAAAACCCGGCTCTCAATGGTGTCCTGATAGTCCGGGTTATCTGACATTTCCTGGAAAACCACCCGCTTTTTACGCAGACGCATCAGGCTGGCGTTGGTCGCAATACGGTAGATCCAGGTAAAGAAACCGGAGCGACCATCAAAGGTGTGCAGTTTTTCAAAGACGGTAATAAACGTCTCCTGCAATACATCTTCGGCGTCTTCCTTCCGGCGCAGAATGCGCAGCGCCAGATTATAAATTCTTTCGCTGTACTGGTTGACCAGCAAAGTCATGGCCTGGCGGTTTCCTGCCCTGGCCTGTTCAACGATTTCCTGTTCCGTAAACGGAACTAAATCTTTTTGCTCAGATGAAATTGAATTCACGATGTTACAACCCGTTTATATTTTATTAACCGGAACCTGCTCAATGGTGTCATACGGAATAATGTACAGAGCCTGATTAAAAGGATTAATATCAATGTAAACCTGGACACCATAGGTTTGCTGGATCAGAGGAAACTGCAGGACTTCAGCGGGCGCCCCGTCCCGGATCACCCGGCCCTCGGCCATCAGCATCAGCCGGGAGCAATATTGGCTGGCCAGATTTATATCGTGCGTTACAATGACCATGGTTTTATTAAAGTCTCTGGTTAAAGTCTGCAGTGCCTTGTAAATGCTTTGTTGATGTTTCAAATCCAGGGCTGAGGTCGGTTCATCTAAAAAAATCAGGTTGGCCTGTTGAGCCAGAACCGAGGCGATAATGGCCCGCTGCTTTTCGCCGCCACTTAGTTTTCCAAACGGACGCTGACGCAGATCGGTTAACTCCATGGTTGCCATAGCCTGATTCATAATATCCAAACCGGAACGATCGGGATGAAAAAAGGAACTCCGATAGGGGAAGCGCCCCAGTGCCACAACTTCTTCTACCGTAAAAAAATCAGGAATATCACTCTCCTGCGGTACATAACCAATTTTTTTGGCCCGCTCCCGCGGCGGATAATCAGTCAGCGGACGATTATCCAGCAGAATCTGGCCATCCCAATTGTGCTGAAATAAACCGGTCAGATTTTTAAGCAGGGTTGTTTTCCCGGCGCCATTCGGCCCGATAATTCCAACCATTTCACCGGGCTGCAGGCTAAAACTGAGATCGGAGAATAAGAGTTGATCGGTATATCCGAAACTGAGATGCTGCACTTCAAGCATAATATTACATCAGTGATTAAACGATTAAGAGAGCCCGCATAGGCTCTCACTACCATATATACTTGTCCTTTATGTATATTAAGGGGAAAGCATTCGAATGTCATCAAAGAATTGTAAAAATCTTTTGCTGCAAACCACCTTAGCGCTTCTTTCGGAATTTTTGGAGCGTCAAACATCCCTGGTCAGGGCAGGCCGATTGAAGATTCCCGGTCGCACGGAACATTTAGCGTGCAGGAGACACCGCCTTTGATAGTCAGGGGTAAAAAATGACCTGCTGTTTGTTCCCTGCTTTTCAAATGATGACGCAGCCAGTATATAAACACACTGAAAGAGATTTGTTGTTGTTTGTATAATTATTGCTGGGTTAAGCCCGATTTCAGGTAGTTTCCGATAAGCGGGTACATATCGGTAATGCTGTGTAAGGTTCTGGTTTGACTAGTCATTAGCGTATCACCTGTAAATGGTTTATTACAAAAAATACAAAGCACTCCGTATACTAGAAAAGATGTACTTCCTGGGACGGATACACTTCTGAAATAGTTATTCCAAATGTTCTAAGTCGTTCAGGTCTTTAAGTCTACCGCTTTCTTTCTTGTTGATTTTCAAGTGTTTCAGGCTGATTAGATTAACTTCAATGTCGTCGAATATGTCCACAACGCGCTCCGCGTAGCATTCGGCAAAGCGCACCCCTGTAATTGTCGTTAGCACTTCTATTCTGAAAGGCGGAACCCCCATACGTGCCACTTTGTTTTCCTGCAAAAATAGTTCGGGCGTCGCGCCCTCAACTTTAAAACCAAAAAATTCTGAGATAACTTCCGTTACTTTTCGAGCATTATCAGGGTTAATCCCTATCCAGATGTCCATATCAGCGGTAGCACGGGAATACCCATAATATCCGACAGCGTAACCACCGATAAGCAAATACTCAACGTGATTTGAGTTCAGCAACCTCAAAAAGTCTTTGAAATCGGATGGTAGCAGGCTTGTACCCATAAATGACCTGTCGCATAAGTTCTACGGCTTGCAAACGTTCATAAGGACTTTTAGAATGCCAATAAGCTTTCTCATCAGACTCATCAAATAATGAGGCAATAGTGAAAGCCGTTTTATCTACTCGAAACATTGCAGTTGTAGCGTCCATATGTTTCCTAAAATTCTAAACTTAAAAAGAGGAAGGGACCCTATAGTTTTTGTAAATTATGTTCGTTACAACAATATAATAACAAAAAACAGGAGCACCTTTCACGTGAAAATAAAAATAAAACTGCAAAAATAAAAGAGTATTGTGGATCCCATTGTCAAGACCAGAGTTAGTGTAAATTAAGGTGTAGTGGTTGTCGTAATTTTCTTTCTTTTTTTGCTTCTTTTTTTGTTTCTTTTGTGCATTTGTGGATAACATTCCGATCACGCTGTTTGACGAGAGCCGCT
>DYOS01000011.1:0-21631 GCA_020720405.1 Caldithrix sp.
CAAACCTAAATACTGTCTACCGTGAGAATGTCTCCGTTATTCATAGGGGATTAAGGTCACAGCTTTAAAGTAGTTTATAAACATTAGTCTGAGTTTTTATAAAAACCCCGCTCTGGTTTTCCTGTATTTTGTGGAAAACCGGAGCGGGTTTTTTTTTGTCCGGCCGGGCATTTTCTGTCTGCTATCGGAAGCCTGCTTTGCTTTGCCGGCGGTGTTCTCTCCGCCAGATAATTCATAATAAGGGCTAAAAGAAAAATAAAAATGCTTTTAATAAATTAAGACAATGGTTATTTTAGGGCTGAACAAATCCGTGCTTTATGGACATTTTAAAAAAGGAGAATGGCATGTTAAACAAAATTGCAATTATCGGCGGCGGAAACATCGGGGGTGTTCTGGTTCAGGAACTGGTTCAGCGGCGTCTGGCCAAAAATGTTGCTTTGGTTGATGTAAAAGGTCCGGATCTTTCCAAAGGCAAAGCCCTGGATATTGCCGAGGGTTCTCCGGTTATCGGTTGTGATATCCGGGTTGAAGGTTCAAAGGAATATGCTGTTATCGAGGGCGCCGATCTGATTATCAACACGGCTGGCGTGCCCAGAACACCAAAACCGGATGGTACGCTGCCGACCCGGGAAGAACTTTTAGCCACCAATCTGAAAATCACCGATGCGGTTAGTGAAGGTATAGGCAAATTCGCCCCAAAGGCGAAAATTATCTCCATCGCCAATCCGCTCGATGCCATCGTCTATCGTCTTTATATGAATCTTGGTACACCGCGTGAGCACCTGATGGGTATGGCCGGTGTTCTCGATTCAGCCCGCTACCGTTATTTTATTGCTGAAGAAGCCGGGGTCAGTGTGGAAAATGTGGAAGCTATGGTTCTTGGCGGTCATGGCGATACCATGATTCCCATCCGTTCGGCCTGCCGTGTGGCTGGTATGCCGGTTGAAAAATTTATAGCCGCGGATAAACTGGAAGCTATTGAAAACCGCACCCGCAATGCCGGCGGTGAAGTGGTAAAATTGCTTGGTGTTGGTTCTGCTTTTGTTTCCCCGGCCTGGAGCGCACTGCAAATGGTTGAAGCGATAATTTTTGATAAGAAGAAGATTCTGGCCGTCAGTGCCCTGCTCAAAGGTGAGTACGGCGTGGATGGTTTGTTCGTCGGTGTGCCGGCGGTGATCGGGAAAAATGGTGTCGAAAAAATTATTGAAATGGATCTTACCGCTGCAGAAAAGGCCGCCTTTGCCGTTTCTATTGATGCGGTCAAAAAAACTGCGGATGAAGTGATTGCCATGACCAAATAGACCGGATTTGTTTTTGCCTGAGGTTGAGCCGGGTTTTTGGACCCGGCTTTTTTAAATTTATACGAAGGTCATGACTTCAAATCAGATATTAAAAATATCAGCCGGGCTCCGACCGGCTTCATTCATCAATTCAGACTAAAGCCCGGGGCAGCAGGCTCTTCTTAAGCCCGGCCGATAGGCCGGGGCCATTCCGATGGTCCTGGTTTTTAAGGTTTCAGCTCAATATCTTAAATAGTCACACCATTTTACAGGAGGCAATATGGCCAGACTGACCTATCTTAGTCATTCCGGCTGGCTGATTGAAAGTGCCGGTTATAAGATCTGTATTGATCCGTTCCTCGATGGAAACCCGTTGGCGCCGGTTTCAGCAAAAGAGGTTAAAGCCGATTTTATTATCGTCAGCCATGCCCATGGCGATCATCTCGGCGATGCTATTCCCATTGCCCGGGCTTCCGGCGGACAGATTATCGCCAATTTTGAAATCGCCAATTATTGCCAGGCGCATGGTGCACAAACACATGCCCTGCATATCGGCGGCGCCCATTCTTTTCCCTTTGGCCGGGTAAAGCTGACACCGGCCTGGCACGGTTCATCCTTTCCCGACGGCAGTTACGGCGGAAGCCCGGCCGGTATTTTACTGACCGTTGAAGGAAAGACAATTTATCACAGCGGTGATACCGGGTTGTTTATGGATATGCAGTTGATCGGTGAAATGAATCCGGTGGATATTTTTCTGGTTTGTATCGGTGATAATTTTACGATGGGCATTGATGACGCGGTTAAAGCCGTCGAGCTTGTCAAGCCTAAATTGACTATACCCATGCATTATAAAACTTTTGGTCTGATTGATGTGGATGCCGGGGAATTTGTAGGCAAACTGCACCAGAAAAAATTCAGGGCCAGCCTTCTGCAGATAAATCAGTCTTATGATTTCTAAATACCAAGTACTGCCGTGCATACACTTACCGGGCTGCTAAACCAGAAACTGATGATTTATCCCTGCGCCGGGAAATACCATTTCCGGCTGGATTATTCCGGCCGGAACAGCCTGGCTATCCGCTTTTCCATTCGCCTGAATACCGTAACAATCAGCCTCGGCAACCTGTTTGTCATCGCTTCTCCCGAATTACTCAGTTTGATTTTGGAGCGTATTCTGCGCCGCATCTGCCGCCTTGAGGCCGACCTGGGTTTGAATAAAAGAATGACTGAATTGATCGGTCTGGAATTTCCGGAAACGGGCAGAACCAAACCAACCCGGACTGTGGAGCATTATACACCGGCCGGCCGGTACTTCGATTTAAAGGAAATATTTGAGCGGCTGAATCTGGACTGGTTCCGGGGTTCGTTATCCTGCCCTACGCTGGGCTGGAGCAAATATGTCAGCCGGCGCAGACTTGGCTTCTACGACCAGCAGCGCAATTTAATGGTGATCAGCCGGATTTTTGACCAGAAGAATGTCCCGCCTCAGGTCGTTGAATTTATTGTCTTTCATGAAATGCTGCATATTGTTTTTCCCTCGGAAAAAGGCCGTTCCAGACGGATTGTCCACAGCCGGGAATTCCGCCGGGCGGAACGAAGCCACCCTTTTTATGATTTTGCTGAAACCTGGTTACAAAAAAACCTGCATCGTATTTAATCCATTTCGCCGAAGCTGTCAGAAACGGGAATTGATCTTGAAAAGCCTGTAGCCATTCGTTAATTTCCAAGCTTAATTTTTACCGGATTCTAACAAATCCAATTTCCCGAAGGAGGCGGAGTGAAAACTTTTTTAACGGAACATTTACGAAATGTAGGTTTCGCCGGACATGGCGGTGTTGGAAAAACTTCATTGGTGGAAGCAGCCCTGTATGACCTCGGACAGATAAACCGTTTAGGTACGGTTGAGCAGGGCAACACCGTTTCCGACTATCTTGATGATGAAATTGAACGGCAGATTTCGATCAATTCATCGCTTTCATACGGTGTCTGGCGCGACCATAAGATCAACATAATTGATACGCCCGGTTATTCGGATTTCTTTGGTGAAGTAGCCGGAGCCATGCGGGTTATTGACACGGTGCTGCTCATTGTTTCAGCAGCCGGCGGGGTGGAAGTTGGTACCGAAGTGGTTTGGCAGGAAGCCGTAAAAAATAATGTGCCGCGGTTTTTTATCATCAATAAACTGGATCGTGAAAATATTGATTTTAACCATGTTTTTGAAGGTTTGGTTGAGACTTTTGGAGCACAGGTTGTATTGGCTCAGTTCCCGGTTGAAACAGGACCAAATTTTCATAAAATAATTGATCTGTTCCGCATGAAAATGCTGGTTTTTAAAACAGACGGCAGCGGCGATTACAGCGAAGAGGATATTCCGGCTGCACTGAATGAAAAGTCTGAGGCACTGCATTTAAAACTGGTTGAAGCAGTTGCCGAGAGCGATGAAAGCCTGATGGAAAAATACTTTGAAGCCGGAACCCTGAGTGAAGATGAATTCAGAGCCGGTTTTAAACACGCCATTGCTGAAGATGTGGTTTTCCCTGTTTTTTGTGCATCAGCCACGGCCAACATCGGCATAAAACGTCTGCTCGATGTGGTCATCAATTTTGCACCGGCCCCGTGCGATTTACATGAAAAACACGGTGAAAATCATGAGGAACGGAAAACACAGGACAGCGAATCGGCCTCAGCCTTTATTTTTAAAACCTCTTCCCAAATGCATGTGGGTGAACTTTCCTATTTCAAAATTATGTCCGGTACTTTAAAAACCGGCATGGATATGGTTAATACCAGCAGCGGCAATTTTGAACGGATCGGGCAGATTTCGGTTATGAGCGGCAAGAACAAGGAAAATCCGGAAATTTTGCATGCCGGTGATATTGGCGCCGTGGTCAAACTGAAAAGTACCCACACCGGTAATACCCTTTGTGTTAAGGGCAAAGAAATTACTTATCCGAAAATTGATTTTCCCGAGCCGAGTATCCGCTCAGCCATCCGGCCGAAGACAAAAGGCGATGAGGACAAAATCAGTCATGGTCTGCATACTTTGCATGAGGAAGATCCAACTTTTGTTTATGTGAATGACGGCGAATTGAAACAAACGATCATTTCCGGTCAGGGCGAGCTGCATCTGGCCATTATTCTGAAACGGCTCAAAGACCGCTATGGCGTTGATGTAATTGAAGAGGAGCCGCATATCCCGTACCGTGAAACGATCCGCAAAAAGGCCGAGGCACAGGGGAAATTCAAGAAGCAATCGGGCGGCCGCGGTCAGTATGGCGACTGCCATCTCCGGCTTGAACCCATGCCCCGTGAGCAGCGCTTTGAATTTGTTGATGCCGTTGTCGGCGGGGTTATCCCGGGAAAATTTATTCCGGCGGTCGAAAAAGGCGTGATCGAAACCATGGAGCGCGGCGTGATGGCCGGTTACCCTGTGGTTAGTGTGCGGGTGTCTGTTTTTGACGGCAGCTACCACAATGTGGACTCTTCCGAAATGGCTTTTAAGGTGGCCGCATCAATGGGTTTCAAAAAGGCTTTTGAAGATGCCAGCCCGGTCCTGCTTGAGCCGATTATGAATCTGATGGTCAAAGTTCCCGAAGAATTTATGGGTGATGTAATGGGCGACATCAGCTCGCGGCGCGGTAAAATTATGGGCATGGATGGCGAAGGTCGTTTTCAGGTGATCAATGCCCAGGTGCCTTTGGCTGAATTGTATAAGTACTCAACAACCTTACGCTCGATGACTGCCGGACGTGGTTTGCACAAACGGAGTTTTTCCCATTATGAGGAGGTGCCGTCCGACCAGGCTCAGAAAATTATCGAAACAGCAAAAAAGCAGCACGAAGAAGAAAATTGATTTTTGGTGATTTTTCGTTTAGCCCAATATCAGCTTCTGGTATTGGGCTATTTTATTAATAAAGGGAGGGGTATGGACCGATTGTGGGCGCCATGGCGCATGGCTTATATTGAAAATGATCTGGATAAGCCCCATAATGGCTGTATTTTTTGTAATCTGCCGGCTGAAAATGACGACCGGAAAAATCTTATCTGCTGGCGGGCTGAGCATTGCTTCGTCATTTTAAATCGTTATCCCTATAATAACGGGCACCTGATGGTGGTTCCTTTTGAGCATACGGCTGATTTAACCACGGTATCCTTGCCGGTTTTGACCGAAATGCAACAGATAATCAACCAATCGATCATTGTATTGCGTCATGTTTTAAATCCCCATGCCATGAATATCGGAATGAATCTGGGGCGTATCGCCGGCGCCGGGATCGACGAGCACATCCATTATCATATTGTGCCGCGCTGGAACGGAGACACCAATTTTATGCCCGTTTTAACAGGAACCAAAGTAATGTCTGAAGCGCTGGACGCCTCCTGGCAAAAAATATCTGACGGTTTTAATAAAATAGCCGGGGCAAAATGAATACCACCCTGATCACGAATATTGGCAATATCTACTCCCCGGATACTGCCGCAGCTTATGGCACCATAAAACACTGGCCGCAGGTTTGGCTGATGATCGAGGGAGAACGCATTGCCGAAATCGGAACCGGAGCGGCGCCATCCTGCACAACGATTATCGATGCCGGCGGCGGAATGGTTTTACCGGGTTTTATTGATGCTCATACCCACCCGGTTTTCTGGAAAACACGGGAAGATGAATTCGTTATGCGTATAGAGGGCAAAACCTATGAGCAGATTGCCGCCGCCGGTGGCGGTATCCGCAACTCTGTCCGCCGTTTCCGGGAGGCTTCCACCACAGAACTGCTTCAGGTTACCCGGCAGAGATTAAAAAAATTTCCAGCCTGCGGCACAACCACCATTGAAGCGAAAAGCGGCTACGGCCTGTCCTTGCGGGATGAAATACGAACACTGGAAATTATACAGGAACTGAATGACAGCGAAGATTTAGACCTGATTCCCACTTTTTTAGGCGCCCATGAAATTCCGGATGAATATCAGGACGACCGCAGTGGTTACCTCCGGCTGCTGATCGATGAAATGCTTCCGGAAGTCAGCCGCCGTAACCTGGCCGGCTATTGCGATGTGTTCTGTGAAAAAGGTGTTTTCTCCATTGATGAAACAAGGCAAATTCTTAAAGCAGCCGGGAAGTACGGATTGAAGTTCCGGATTCATGCCGATGAGCTTCAGTCTGGTTTTGGCGGGGCTGAACTGGCAGCCGAGATGGGAGCAGTAACGGCTGATCATCTGATTACTATTTCGGACAGCGCTATCGGTGAACTGGCCAAAGCCGGAGTTATTCCTGTTTTATTGCCCGGCACCACCTTTTTTCTGGGCAAGGATAGCTATGCACCGGCCCGGAAAATGATTGCAGCCGGCTGTCAGGTTGCCGTGGCCACCGATTTTAATCCCGGTAGTTCAGCGACCCAGAATATGCAGCTGATGTGGACCATTGCTGCCCTGAAATTGAAAATGCTGCCGTCGGAAATTCTGTGGGCAACTACCTATACAGCGGCGCGCAGTCTAAATCTGCACCACGACCGTGGTTTTATCGCTCCCGGAGCCAGGGCTGATCTGATTATACTCGATTGCCCGAATCTGAATTATCTGCCGTACCATTACGGAGTAAACCATGTAATTAAAACCATCAAAAATGGTCAAATCATTTTTGAGGCCGGTGTATAATTTTTCTAAGCCCGGGCTTAAAACTGGAAATGAGATAGCAGTGGTTTAGAAAAGTCTCCTCAGCTCCAGCCGGAATACCAGGCCGACCGGCAGAGGAAGATTGTATCAATGGCTCGTATCATTCAAACAGTTTTCAAAGCAGATTTTTTCATCATCCAATTTGGCTTCGTGATAATTTTGCTTAATGCATAAAGGCCGTGAACCATCTGTTTGGCAATGGCGGACAACTTAGCGGGCAAAAACCGGAACCGTAATTTCTCCATTGTTTTCAGCCAGGGTGCGAACCGGAATTGCCGGATTATCCGTGATGATCCCGTTGACATATCCTGCTGACTGGCGGCATTTAAGACTGGCCGGATCATTCACGGTCCACAAATATATTTCTTTACCCAGCTTCCGTGCTTTCATAACCAGCTGGTCATCGGCAACTCCATAATGCGGATGCCAGGCATCCAGCCAGAACAGACGGTCGATAAAGCGGTGTACCATTGGATAGCGTTCGAACAGATAGCCGGCCTTTACTTTCGGATCAAATACTTTTACGGCCTTGAGCAGCAGCGGATTGAAGGCCGAAACCCAGAATTGGTCGTAACCCTGAAACCGGGAGATAGCCCGGGTAATATCCCGGGGATAGCGCGGGTCAACTGAAAAAGGCGATTTTACATCAAGGTTAACCGGCACCCGGTTCTTGAAATGCTCCATGAATTCGAAAAGGGCCGGCACACGCACCGATGTGCCCAGCGGGAAATTTTTGAAGGACTGATCTTTTATTTCTTTAAGGGCAACTTCGTTCATCGCCTTGTTATAACCCAACATCCGTTCCAGACGAAAATCATGAAAGACAACGATCTGGCGGTCGGCTGTCAGACGGATATCAACTTCCAAGGCCTGGGCACCTTGCTGTATCGCCTCTTCACAGGCTTCGATGGTATTTTCGGGATACAGATTACCGTTACCACGATGCGAAACAATCAACATAATAAACCGCTTCTAAAAATAATAAACAAGATAATCAAGGCAGGATCAGTTTTCCCGAGAATTTTTTAGAATTTGATTAACAGCAGATACCGGGAGTCCTGATTGGGAATCCGGAATCGCAAAACCGGAGAAGCGGCTCTACTTATCCGCCTCCATGCTCATGCCGGGCTCAAAAATTCTCACCTGGTTCCGGCCATGGCGTTTTGAGGCATAAAGAGCCGTATCGGCCTTACGGATTAAGTCAGCATGGCTGTCTGTAGTCCCGGTCATTCCGGCGATACCAAGGCTGATGGTTAGCCGGCCAAGGGGCTGAACCTCGCCATGCTCGAAAGGGTGAGATTCAACTTTTTCCCGGATACGTTCGGCCAAAATCAAGGCGCCGCCGGCATCAACATTGGGCAGGATAATGGCAAATTCTTCACCGCCGTAGCGGGCCACAATATCGTTCTCGCGCACCGTGTCCCGTAAAATCTGGCCGAGCTTTATCAATACCTTATCACCGGACTGATGGCCCATGGTATCATTGTAATTTTTAAAATGGTCAACATCCAGAATAAGCAGGGAAAGGTCATTGCCGGTACGGTTATGGCGGATTACTTCTTCCCGCAGGCGGAATTCGAAGTAGCGGTAATTATGCAGATCGGTCATACCGTCGGTGTAGGAAAGCTGTTCCACTTCCCGGTACAGACTGGCATTGGTGATGGCAATGGAAATAAAATTACTCAGAATGGAAATATGCTCAAAATCCTGTTCGGAATACGCTTCTTTGCGCACTCTTGGCCCCATCCCGATAACACCTTTGATCTGACCTTTTATTTTAACCGGGGTGACCATTTCGAGCTGGTTCTTTTCCAGCATTTCTATGCCTGGGGTGGTCCCGGTTTCGGTTACCATATCCCGCAGCAGAACCGGTGACGGTTTACCATCCAGAAATTTAATCAGGCCGTCACCTTTATTGATGTTCAGGGCAGTAATATCCTCGTTACTGAAGCCTTTAAAATGGATGACCTCGAACCGGTTTTCTCTTTCTTTTTTGGAAAAGAAAAACAGGGCGCTGTTGCAGGAATACTGACCGACCAGGGTCAGCAAAATGGCGTTGATCAATTGTTCCAGTTCGAGAATAGAACTCAGTTCCATGGAGATTTCGAACAGAGAATGTAATGAGAAAATATTTTTTCTCAGTTCGTTGTTGCGGTTCACCAGGGTGTCGTTCAGCGAACTGATTTTATTGTTGGCATCTTCCAGGGCCTGTGACTGGTTGAGCAGGAGTTCGTTCAGGTCTTTCAGGCGCAGGGCGGCGGTGATCCGGGCATCGAGTTCTTCAAAGTTAAAAGGCTTAACAAGGTAGTCATCGGCGCCATTTTTAAGACCGGAAACAATATCGCTGACATCGCGCCGGGCGGTGATCATAATAACTGGTATATATTTACCGCTCCCGTTCTGGCTTTCTTTGATCAGTTGCAGCGCTTCAAAACCGGACATACCCGGGAGCATAATATCCATCAAGACCAGGTCGGGCTGGTTCTGGCTGTAAATTTCCAGCCCGGTTTCAGCACTCTCCGCACCAAGTATTATATAATTCTGCTCCTCAAGGAACTTTGTCAGCACTGCCAGCATATCCCTGTGGTCTTCGATGATCAGAATTTTTTTCTGTCCTTGTTCGTCCATTTGAAACACCCCGGGTAAAGAATTAAGTTAAATTAGTAATTTGTCCGTTTTAATTCAATCGGTTATTCGGGCAATCTTTAGCGAAATTTAAAGGTGTTGGAAATGTTCAAATTAAATAACTGGAATTTCAGCCTGATTACAGCCGGAATGTTTATTATTTTTGCCCAAACCTGCGATCAGGGTACACATCCGGAAGATGTCAACTATGTTCTTCCCGAACAGAATCTGAGCTATTATGAGAACATCCAGCCCCTGCTGGCTGGTAAATGCGGCTCGGATTCCCATTGCCATAGCGGGGACAATACCGGTCTGATTGATAACGGTCTGTATTTCAACTCGAAAGAAAACCTGCTCGATTACCGCTTTATCAATGACCCGGCCAAACCTTTAATTGATATCCAGAATGACCCGCTCGATCCCGGTCAGGCGCCGCTTTATCTGCTGTTGCTGGAGGGCATCACGGTAAAAGGGCATCCCATCGAACGCATGCCGCCGGCGACTTTCGGCAAGAAAAAACTGAATGAAAATAATCTGAACGGTATCCGGCAATGGATTAAGGAAGGCTGCCCGGATTAAACAGGTTTCTGCTTTTCACTGCGCCATTGCACCCGGTTTCCGAAGTCAATCCAAATATGGTTTGTCCGTAAGCTGCTGTTTATTTTAAGAGGCCTTTTCAGCATATTCATTTTTTTTCTCTTTAGGAATATAAGCCGGGCCGCAGTTAATCAGATCGAAATCTTAACTTTGCTAAAAGGTATCAGCCGAACCGGTCCCCACAGACCGAATTCGCGCACCGTGTACCGCTCCGGCCTGCGGCCGGATAAAAGGTTGGACAAAGAGGTGTTGACCTTTATACTGATTTTATTTTCACCGCTCTTCAGCAGATCTTTTGTATCAACATACCAGGGTGCATATAACTTTTTTGTCACCAATTGGTCATTGATAAAAACCGAACACCAGTCTTTTACCAGTCCGATATCCAGAAACAAACGCTGCTCGATGTAAGCCCTGGGAATGATGATCACTTTGTGAAAAATAACCGGTGAGCGGGGGATTTTATCATACAGGCTGAAATCACCAAGATTTACCTGACCCTGGAAATCAGCAGATTCGGCAAACCAGTTTTGGGGACGGATATTCAGAACCGGCAATTTTTCTTTAATTTCATAAGAGATTTGCCTTATTTCATTTTTTGTTGCCAGTTCCAGTGTGAACGGTCCGGATTCTCTTTGCCAGCCTTCAAGAGTCAGGTGGTTTTCATTTGCTGTCATTAAATCTACACCGTCCAGGGAGCTGCGCCGTATCTGCCAGACCGGCGGCTGACTGTGTTTATCGATAACAAATAATTTCAGCTCGGCCGGTTCAAGATTAATGCGCAGATCGAGTTGCTGTCCATCGAGATAGTAGTCCAGGTATTCCACTGACTCCGCTTTGCTGAAATCCCAGAGAAAAGGCCGTCCGGCCCTGCTGCCACGCAGGTTCATCCGCACCGGCCGGTGCGCATCCGGGTTAAAGACGAAGGCGTAAAAGAGCTTGTGATCTTCCTGCATATGCAGGGCTGCTGCTGCCGGTTTATCTGCGATCGAGAACTGTATAACTGAACTGAGCTGTTCCTGCAAGGTAGTAAACTCGTTAAAATCCGGACAAAAATAAGAAATACCCATTTTTTTACTCTGCTTAAAACTAATTCCGGTCGGGCGGGGCGAGCTAAACCATAATTCATTATGATACTGTCGGATGGTTCGGTTTTTAAACTGTTCCACCTCGGGGATGTAGCGCAGGGTGATGATGATTCCGCCGGCCTCATAAAATTCATAAACCCTTTGCAGTACATCGTGGGTCAGCAGTTTTTTGCCGGCAATAATCAAAATCCGGAAGCGCATCACTTTAATTGAAATTTGTGACTCTTCAATGGCGCAATAGGCATCATCTAAAAATTGCCGGTCCTGGATCAGGAAAAAGTCGTAGCCCTGGCTGTCCAGAAAGCGGATGGAGGCGAAATACTCGGTGTTTTCTTCGTGCGAATCTGCTTCAAGAATAAGAAAGGGCGGTGCCGGGTGAGACTTTTTCAGAAAATGACTGACCTGGTGCAGGTAGGCCAGCCATTCATGATAAACCGGAAAATTTGGATCCACCTCCGGCAGTTGCGACAGCAGATCAGACTCTGTTTCGATCAGTTCATTCTCAATGCCAAAAAAGAAATGGCTGGCACCGCGCATAATGAGATGGTCGAACTGGTATTTTTTCTCGCTGAATGAGCGGCGGGTATTAAAGAGCTGGTGCAGAGCTACGCAGACCTGACCGCTTTCACTGCTCAAATTATGCCGTGCCGCCTGACGGAGATGCAGGTTGGTGTGTGTAAAATAGGAGGTTCCCGGGTAATAGCGCAGCTCATTTATTTTCAGAACGGAATGGCGGACAAAGACACTGTCGTGCAGGAAGCGGTGGCCAATATTTAAAAAATAATAGGTCGGAATGTCTTTTTTATGGATGGCCGGCTCAAATCGCTCATTTAAAAACCCGGTAAACACATCAAGTACCGTTTTAGCCGCCCGGTGATTATCGTGGTCAATCAGAAATTTTAGTATTTCAAGTTTCAGATTGCCATTGAACTGAGCCGTGCTCAGAATTCCGGTATCAGCCGGCATCGGCAACAGGGGCTGACCGGACAGGTCCGGAATGAGCATATTCAGATCGTAAAAAACAGCCGGGTTTTCGATGTGCATTTTTTCCAGAGCGGAGTAAAAATCATCGACAAGGCTGCCCAGCGTTTGCAGATTTCCATAATTAAGATAAAACTGCAGGGTCTGGCCGGCGCTGACCCGGGCGGCACGCAGAACATGAAGCCAGGCTTGCCCGGACGATTTCTGATCGAGGCGGATCAACCCTTTTTTCCGGTCAAACCCGGCTGTGACTTCCACGGTTTGATCGCCGGGAACCGGGGACGGACCCAGAAATAATGCCTCGATGCTTTTCGCATTTGAGGGCTGAAAACGGATTGTGCCGTTTTGGATATTAACCTCATAAACTTCCGGATTCTGCAGTGGTACGATAAAAACCGGCTGGCCCCAGGCATCGCCGCTGGTACTGAATTCACTGCTGCAAAAAAACTGGGGCAACAAATCCGAGTTGACCAGTTCGCGGTGAGCGCTGAAAAAACGGGTTGGATTGGTTTCAAACTGAATGACAATTTCCGGCCCCGGAGAGAGATGTTTTTTCTGAAAAAGGGGCGTCGAATGCTGTCTGGAAATTTCCAGAAATGCCTGGGCAGTGCTCTGGTTGTTCATTGCGCCAAACAAAAACACCCGGTTTACGGCCCAGGTTTCAAAAAGGGTGAACAGTTCCCGTATTTGCTTCTGGCTGAAACCTGAACTCAGGTCAAGATAAATGGAAACCGCCGGTTCGACATCGAACAATCCCAGATTTTTCAGATAAAGTTCCAGCCGTGAGCTGCTTTCGGCCAAGGTGCACCCCGCTAATATTTCGTTGTATTAAGTTTCTGAAATTGCTAATATTTTAAAGAAATGTTAACCGATTGCAAAGGAATATATGGAATACCCGCCACGCTTCCGAATGGCGCACCTGCCAACCCCGGTTCAAAAGCTGAATAAGAACCATGAGTACAAAGGCTACAGAATCTGGGTCAAAAGGGATGATTTGACCGGTCTGGAACTGACCGGTAACAAAGCCCGCAAGCTCGATTTTCTGATCCGTGATGCTGTTTTAAGCGGCGCCGGCCGGGTTATTACCTGCGGTGGTTTGCAATCAAATCATTGCCGGGCGACTGCTTTTTATGCGGCGAAAACCGGGCTCAAATGTACCCTGCTTCTGCGCGGTGAAAACCCCCCGGCTCTGGAAGGCAATTTCTTTCTTTACCGCCTGCTCGGCACGGAAATCATTTTTATCACGCCGGAACAATACAAAAACAATCTTGAGTTAATGGAGGAGCAGGCAGCAAAATCGGCGGAACAAACCTATGTTATTCCCGAGGGCGGATCGAATGAGATTGGTTGCTGGGGTTATATCAGCGCCTTTGACGAAATTCTTAGTCAGCAAACCGATCTCGGCCTCGAATTCGGCGCTGTGGTCACGGCAACCGGAAGCGGCGGCACGCATGCCGGTCTGCTGCTTGGCCGGAATATTCACCGGGCTCCGACTGAAATCTGGTCAGTAAATGTGGCTGATACCGCACCGGAATTTGTCCGGCGTATTCATGGCATTTGTCAATCCTTCAGCCAGCGTTATCATTATCAGTTAAATATCAATGAAAATGATATTCACATTCAGGACGGTTTTATCGGCCCCGGATACGCCGAGATTGGTCCGGCTGAAATCGAAATTATCCGCCGCATGGCCCGGGAAGAAGGTTTGATTCTGGACCCGGCTTATACATCCAAGGCTTTTCTTGGTCTTTTACATTTACTCGACCGGCAGGTGCTGCCGAAGGGACCGGTTTTATTTATTCACACCGGCGGTTCTTTTGGCCTGTTCCCGGCCTGGCACCAGTTTGCGGATTAAATAATGCTCCTTAGAATACTAAAATATTCCGGGCTGCTGCTTTTGCTTTGGGCGGTCGGTTATACAGCCTGGTTTGCCCTGTGGCTGCCGGATATTTCTGTTTTGGCTGATAAAAATCCGGAGACGACGGCGTTGATTGAGCTGCGCCGGGAACAGGCTGCTGCCAAGGGTGAAAAATTTGTTATCCGTCAGAATTGGGTCGGTTTTTCATACATCCCGGCCAATTTAAAAAAAGCTATACTGGTCTCAGAAGACGGCGGGTTTTACAGCCACAGGGGTATCGACTGGTTCGAGTTCAACGAGTCTTTCCGCAAGAACCTGGAGAAAGGTGAAATTTCGCGGGGCGGCAGCACCATCAGTCAGCAGTTGATAAAAAATCTCTACTTATCCCCGAAACGCTCGCTGACCCGCAAGTTAATTGAATTTTTTCTAACCCTGCGCATGGAAAAAATGATATCCAAAGACCGTATTTTCCATATTTATCTGAACGTGATTGAATTTGGACCCGGTATTTTCGGGGTGGAAGCGGCCAGCCGCTTTTATTTCCACAAAAGCGTGCGCCAGCTCAGCCTTGAAGAATGTATCCGGCTGGCCGCCGTAATTCCCCGGCCCTTGCGTCAGAGTCCAGCCTCCGCTAATGGCTGGCTTTTGTGGAAATCGCGCTGGATTCTCGGAAAATTTTTGAAATATGGTTACATAGATCAATCGACTTACCAGACCGTGCTGATAAATTTGAAGCGTAAGACCTAACTATCAAAAAAGGAGGCTATATGAGTTTGAACGCTTTGGAAAAAGCAGCCCGGTTACTGGATAACGGCAATGCCAAACAGGCTGAAAGTGAACTGGTTGCCGCCTTTGGCCAAAACCCGGTTGACGATGAGGCAAAAATACTTCTCGGCCGGACCGCCATTATGCTCGATGATTTTGACCGGGCTATGGATTTGCTTGAACCTTTGGCCAAAACCCGCAGTGAAGATCACCGTGTCTTCGAACTGCTCGGCGAAGTTTACGGGCTGAAGGCGCAGCATGCCGGATTGATTAAAGGTGCCATGCTGATGCCCAAGATCAAGAGTTCGTTTCAGAAGGCCCTGACTCTGGCTCCGGATTCGCTCCGTGCCCATGAAGGGCTATACATGTTTTACCTTTTTGTACCGGGTATGGCCGGCGGCGATGAAGCTAAAGCCGAAGCCATGATCGATGAGATCAGCGCCCTGAATCCGGCCCGCGGTCATGTGGCCAGGGCACTTTATTTAACCAAAAGAAATCAGGAAAATGAAGCACTGCAGGAATATGACCAGGCTTTGAATAAGGGAATCAATGATGCGGAGCTTCTGCTCAAAATCGGTCGTTTTTACCTGACCACCAATCATGTCAGCCGGGCTAAAGATGTCTTTCAGAAATTGGTTGAAATGCAGCCGGAAAATCCGGGCGCTGTCAATGGTTTGGGCCGTGTTTACAGTGCCGGGAAAAACTGGCCGGAGGCCATTGGCATGTATACCCGGGCTATCGAAATCAACCCGTACTTTTTGCCCGCCCGTATCGAACGGGCCGAAGCATTTATCGAAAATGGCAATTCTGCTGCAGCCACAGCCGATTTAGATTTTGCCATGCAGAACAATGCTGCCGGGCCTATCCTGAACAGGGCAAAATCGCTGCGCACCAGGCTGTAATTTTTATTGGGATTCGAATTAGTCCTGCTGTAAAATAGTCCATTAAACAGCAGGACTTTTTTTATGTTACCATTCCGACTACTTCTGATTTTGTTTTTAATCAGTGCCTCTTTTACCCTGGCCGGCACGGTCCCGGAACAGGTCGAACAAATCAAAACACTTTTTGAACAGGAACGTTATGCTGAAGCTGAACAGGAGGCCCGGAATTTTAAACGCCTCAACCCGTCAAACCCCTATACCGGGTATTTCGATGCTATTTTTGACCTGCGCTTGAACCGGATTGAACAGGCCATCGGACACCTGTCCAAAATTGCCGATGCTCCGGGTGCCCCGGTCGAATTTCTCGACCTGTTGGGTGATGCTTATGCTATAAAAGCCCAGACCGGTTCGCTGCTCTCCGCGCCCTTCGCCGTGAAGAAGATGAAAAAAGCCTGGGAAACCTGTTTGGAGAAAGAACCGGGACGAGAAGCGACCCTTGAGAAACTGATCATGTTTCATCTTTTCGCCCCGGGCATTATGGGCGGAAATGAAGAGGAGGCCGGCCGGCTCATCGTTCGCCTGCAAAAAAGTGAACCTTTGCAAGCCATGCTGGTGCGCGGCCGGCAGGCTCAGAAAAATAAGGATAATCCGGGGGCCGAGAAATTTTTCCGCCAGGCGCAGACTGAATTTCCTGAAAGCGCCCAGCCCGATCTGGCCCTGGCCAGTCTCTTTAACCGTACAGACCGGCAGAAGGAGGCTGGTGACCTGTACCGGTCGGCATTGGCCAAAGACCCGGAACGGTCGAATACAAAACGGGCCATGGCCGATTGGTATTTTAAAAATAAAGACTTCCAGCCGGCCTTAAAAATATGCACCGAGATTCTGACCCGGGATGGCCTTAATCAGGCGGCGCGCTACCTGCGGGCCGAGGTTTATATTGCCCTGAACCGCAAGGATGAGGCAAAGTCCGATATCCAGTTTCTTTTAAAAAATTTTGAGGAAAACTATTTTCAGAAAAAAGCCGCTGACCTGCTCGACGAAATTGAGAAGTAATTTTTCCCCGGCAGCATCCGCTGTTTGAATTTTCACGGATAACAGGAACCGCAGCTATGAATTTTGCCTGGTATTATTTTGATTTGCACTGCTCTGATGGCTATGACCTGATTCTGACCTGGCATGTCCAACCGTTTCAAACGGTTTTTCCGATCACCATCTTCGATCTGTTTGTTTACCACAAGGGGCAGAAACTTTTTCATAAATTTGTCTCCCAACCGCTTGGAAGCGTGGTCAGTGATAGTCAGAAAACCATAATCTCAGCACCGGGTCTGGTCTATAAAATGGAGGCGGAACAATATTCCGTAGCTGCGGATCAGCCCGGTTTCCGGCTGAATTTCCGTTTGAAGCGGAATCTGGCTGCAACGGAAAGGCATTTTGAATTATTGCCGGTTACCGGCGCAGACTCCTTCCACTGGAAATTATTTGAAGCCCTTCAGCCGGCCGGATGCGAGCTGGAAACGGAAGGCCGGAAATACAATTTTAGCGGACAAGGTTATCATGATTACAATGGTGGAAATATCAACCTTAAAAAAGTTCTCAGTCACTGGCACTGGTCAAAATTGCTCTATTCTGATCACATTCTGGTTTTAGGTGAAGTAGTGGACCGGAAACATAACCGCCGCCAGGTTGCGGTCAGCAGTGCAAGCGAAACGGTTTCATCTTTCCGCGAGAACGAACAGAATATCCAGATTACAACTGCGGCCGGTTCTTCTACCATTCAGATTGAGCGGTCTGTTGAGTTGGATAGCGTCCGCTTTTATATGGCCGCTTCCCGTTCCGCATGGCTGCCGTGGCAAAAGCTGCGCGAGGTTGGGGCCGTACTCAGCGCCACTAAAAAAATGCCGGCCTTTATCCATCATGGACTGAGCAATGTGGTTTACCGCCGCTTCCGGCAGCAGGCCAGAGATGAAAGCGGCAGGGAAATTTCCATCTTCAGGGAAGAAATTCAGTTTTGAGTAAAATCCATCCTATTGCATTAGCTGCCGGATTAAAAGCCGGACAGATCGGCCGCAAAGCCTACAATCTGGCCGCTCTTCAAAACGCCGGTTTTCGCATTCCGTTTTCGTTGGTTTTACCCGCGTCGGTGCTGGATGATACATTGTCTTACCTTGGACTGCTGGAAATAAATAAGCGTCTGCAAACTTCTGTTCACCGTCTGCCGGAGGATAAAACCAATGCCCTTAGTCAGGAATTAACAGCGGGTTTGAACTCCGGGATTACTTACATCAGCAGAGAAATTGCCCGGCCGATTGCCGATATTTTCCGGTCCAACTCTGTTGAGACAATGGCTCTGCGTTCCTCCGGTGTTCTGGAGGACCTCGGCCGGCATTCTTTTGCCGGTCAGTATTATTCGGCGCTGCACATTATACCGCAGGCGGAAAATATTGCCCGGGCTCTGATCGAAGTCTGGACTTCTCTCTGGGGCAGCGTCCGCCTGGCCTATGTGCGTCAGGAAAAAATTGATATTCGCGGCGACGGGTTGGCGGTTTTACTGCAGGAAATGGTTCCGGCCCGCCTGGCTGGTGTTCTTTTTTCACAGGATCCGGCGCAAAGCAGCGAGCGGCAAATCCGCATCGAATATGTCGAAGGCACCGCCGAAAAGCTGGTTGAAGGGGAGCAAGTGCCCCGCGTTCTGCTCATCGCGCAGGGGGCAAACGGGGCAGAACAACCGGAACCGTTCAGCGAATTGGCCCGGGCCGCACAAGTTATTGAGAAAAAATACGGCTTTCCGGTTGATGTGGAATGGGCCTGGGATGGGGATAATCTGTATTTTCTTCAGCTCCGGCCGGTAACTGCCGGCGCTGAGGTAAACCCGGTAACGGTCTGGACCCGGGAGAATGTCGGCGAGGTAATACCCGATGTTGTCACACCGCTGACCTGGTCGCTGATGTCGGACCAGGTCAACAGCAGTTTTGTTTATGTGTTGAAAAGCCTTGGCTTAACCAGTGGTGATCTGAACCTGGTTTCACTGCATGAGGGCTATGTTTTTTTTAATCATACCTTATTCAATGAAACGCTTTCCAAAATCTACCTGCGTAAAAATCTGCAGACCGCTCTCCGCAGCCGGTCTGTTCTGAGGGTTGTGCAGGTATTGCTGCGTTCTTTTAAAATAGTTTTTCACCTGCTGTGGACAATTTTCACTCTCAAAAGGAAAATTCGTTTTTTCAGCCGGACTAAAGAAAAGTTTGCCGGGCGCAACCGGATAGAGCTGATCGGCGCGGTTCTGAATAGTGAAAAACATAATATGAACCTGCATGTGGCCGGAACCTTCTTTGCTGAAATTTATTATCAGTTGCTCGATCAGTTTGCCCGGCAGGAAATGCAGACCACAGCCGCCGGATTACTAAGCGGCACACTGAGCGCCGAGAGCGCCCGGCCCGCCTATCACCTGCTCAAACTAGCTTCCGAAATAAAAAACAATCCGGCCTTTGTCCGGGCCCTGCGTGATCTGCCGGCGGAAAATCTGCGCCGGTCCGACCTGGCCGTTCTGAAATTGGCTGATGCGGATTTGGCAGGAAAACTGGACCAGTTCTTTGAGCAATTCGGCCACAATGCTTTGCATGAATTCGAATTATATCAGCCGCGCTGGGCGGAAAATCCCGCTTATGTAATTTCAAACCTGCTGTTGCTTATCGCCGCACCTGAAACTCAGGGAAAAGCTGCGCCTTTAAGTCAGCAACCCGGCGCTGAGCGAAATCTGCCTTTGTTAAAGAGGCTGGTTTTCCGGTATCTGTACCGGCAGACCGTTTTTTTCAGCCTGCACCGGGAAAATCTTAAACAGCAGTTTGTGCACCGTCATTACCGCCTGAAGACGGAATTGACAGCATTGGCCAAAGAACTGCAAAGTGCCGGCGTGATCGGTGAAACCAGCGATATTTTTTTTCTGCACTTTTCAGAGCTTTCAACTATGGTCACAAAAAGCCCGGCTTCAGACGGCTACATTCCCGCCGCCCGGCAACGCAGGCTGGTTTATGAAGCGCAATGTGCAAAACCGGCCGCACTGAAAATTCTGGAATACCAGGGCAGCCGGCAGCCGGTATTCCGGGAAGAATTTACGGGGGAATTGCGCGGTATCGCCTGCAGCCCCGGAATTGTAACCGGGCTGGTCAGGGTTATTACCGATGCCGAGAAAGCTGCTGATCTGCAACCCGGCGAAATTCTGGTTGCACCATCCACCAATCCCGGCTGGACACCGTTGTTTGCCCGGGTCGCCGGAGTAATTACCGAGGTTGGCGGGGCACTCTCCCACGGTGCGATAATCGCCCGCGAATACCGCTTACCCATGATTACGGCTATCCCGCAGATCACGAAAATTCTGAAGACCGGCAACCGCATCCGGCTTGACGGCTACCGCGGTGTTATTGAAATTTTGGAGTAAATTAAAGGATATATGAAACGCATCTTAGTATTACCAAGCGATCATGGCGGAGGCCGGGGACATGTTTCCCGGGCCATTCATATCGGGAAACGTCTCCAGCAACTGGGACACATGCCTTTTCTGGTTTTGGAGAAAAAACATTATTATCAGGGTGCCAATGCCGGTGTCCAGACCCGGCTGCTTTCAACCCGGGCTGAACGGTTTGTAAAATATCAGCTGACCAGGCCTTTTAAACCGGCCGTTCGCTTGCTGGATAAAATAAAGCAGGCTCCGGTTTTTTATGATTTTTATTCCCTGGCTTACCAGATTCCCCGCGATTTTTACCTTACACCGCGGCTGGTCCGTTACCGTCTGAACAAGCTATCCCGGCTGGTCCGCGAAACACAGCCGGATGCCATCATTGGCGATACCCATTTTCTGGCCTATGCCCTGGCCAAAAAACATAATCTGCCGGTCATCCAGATTACCCGGCAAGTCGGTTTTCCGCCACAGCCCAGGTTTTTATGGTGGCGTGAGCAGGTAGCGGATGTTTCCGCCCCGGACGCCCTGGCCCCTTTCCGTCCGCTGATTGACCACCTCAAATTGCCGGGTATTGAAAAAATTGAGGATCTGCTGCGGGGCGACCGTTACCTGATTCCGTCCATTCGGGAGATGGAGCCGGTAGATGCTGACCTGGAAAAAGTGTTTTACTCAGGTCCGTTGGTGGAAATGGAGCGGGCCAATCAGAATATCCCCTTTCTTTCTGAGAATAATGAATATCCCAAAATTTTCATTACGGTCGGCGGCGGTGCTTCCCGGGGCCGGATGGCAGAATTTTTTGATAAACTGATCGCTATTTTTCATCAGTCCGATTACAGGGTTCTGGTTTCAACCGGCAATACGGTTCCGGCAGAAAAATACAAAAACAGATCGGGTAATATCCATTTTGAAAACTGGGTGCATGGCGTCTCGGCGATCCGCTCCAGCGATCTGGTCATTTTTCATGGTGGTTATGCGACCATGATGGAAGTGCTGCAACTGGGCAAGCCGGCTCTGGTTTTACCATCGCACACCGAACAAGAAGGTAACGGGCAGCGTCTGAAAAGTGTTGGCTGCGGCCGTCTGGCCCGGATATACCGCGAGCCGCTGGAAGCACTGACCTTTGAATGGCCGTACGGAACCTATCAGATGAAGGCAGCCTTCGAATTTGATCTGAACAGGGACGAGATTCTGCACCATGTCCACGAGTTGATTTATGGCAGCACTTTGCAGGCGGTGCGCGATTTTTCAGCGAAATTCAGGGAGCAACGCGAGAATTTTAATATGGAGCAATGTCTTGATTTTTAAGCGATTCTGAAAATTCAAAGTAGTTGACGGAAGCGCCCATGGCTCGCCGGGCTGCTGCACTCCTGAGGCTGGATTGTGAATAATACGAAGATGTCATTCCGTCCCGCAGGTGCGGGATCGGAATC
>DYOS01000011.1:21731-41924 GCA_020720405.1 Caldithrix sp.
AGATGCTAATCCCGCCCATGCGGGACGGCATGACAATTTTTACTTGCCATGCAGGGTTGACGAGAAATCTATGAATCTGCGACAGCCTACTCTGCATAATTCACGTTGAGTCGATAGGCTTGGAGAAAAGTTTTTAATTCCAAATAACAGGGAAAGCGACCGTAATAAAAATGATGCAGGACATTCAAAAACAAGCGGCCATTGGTGTGAAATGGCAGGGCATAGTCGAAATTGCCACCCGTATTTTGCAGTTAACGACCACCATTGTTCTGGCCCGGCTGCTGCTCACCGCTGAGTTTGGTCTGATCAATATCGCCATGATTTTTGTCCAGTTAGCCTTTGTCCTCTTTGATTTCGGCCTCAGCTCGGCGCTGATCCAAAAAAAGGAGATCGACAGCCGCGTTTGGCCGGCCGCGGCTACATTTTATCTTATACTTGGCCTTCTTTTTTTCCTGTTGATGCAGGTATTGGCCCGACCGCTGGCCGGTTGGCTGAATCAACCGGATTTCGTCACCGCCCTGCGCCTGCTCAGCTTTATTTTTATTATCTATGCCTTCAGCGCCCTGCCTCAGGTGCAACTGATCCGCGCTATGCGCTTCACCGAGCTGGCCGGACTGCAGATTATCGCCACAATTTTTTATGCGGTCTTAACCATTTTGCTGGCTTTTTTTGGCTGGGGCATTTATAGTTTTTTAACCGGGCTACTAGCTGAACAGGTGGTTCTGACCCTTCTTGTTACCCGGCGCAGCGCTGTGCCGTTCTCCTTTACCAGGCAGCTTGGTGCACTGAAAACTTTTTTTGGTTACGGCGGAAGTATTCAGGGTTCCCGCCTGACCGGTTATTTTAATCTCAACCTGCCCAATATACTGATCGGTAAATATCTTGGGGCGACAGCCCTTGGCTATTATGCCCTGGCTTACCAGGTCATTGAATTTCCTGTGCAGCGTATTTCCAAGAATATTCTCAAGGTGATGTTCCCGGCTCTCTCCAAATTGCAGGAAAACAATGAGGAATATCTGCATCTGTACAGAAATACCTTGTATTATATCCTGCTGCTGGTCACACCACTTTTTGCCGGACTGATGATTACCGCGCCGGATTTGGTACTGCTGATTTATGGCAGCAAGTGGTTGCCGGCGGTGCTGATTTTACAGATGCTGACCGGCATTGGTCTGCTTCGTTCGCTGTGGACCATGTGCAGTGTGGTTTTTCTGTCCAAAGCCCGGCCGCACTGGGAATTTATTCTGAATATTATTTACGGCCTGGCACTTGGTCTGGTGCTTTACCTGTTTGTCCGTCAGGGTGTTGAAAAACTGGTTCCCTATATGATTATGGTTTTTGCAGTAATCTGGATAGCCGGTCAGGTATTGGCGCTGCGTCTGAGTGGTCTGAGTTTTCTGGACTGGATAAAAACTATCCGCATCCCGATGGGGGCCACTGCAGCATTTATGGCGGTGCATTATCTGCTGCTTTTCCGGCAGGGCTATCCGGATACACCGCTTTTTCGTCTGTTGCAAATGATACTGCAAAGCATGCTGATTTATGCTGGTGTAGTTTATCTGGCCGACCGGTCTATCTTTTCCCGCCTGATCCGCTTTCTTAAAGTATCCTGAGCGGACAAGTTGTTCGGCCGGCCAAACAGGAGCCTGGATTTCTACCCTCAGAAAAGTTATTTTTCTTCACCTGCCTGATTTCTCTGTGATTTTCATCGCTTGTCATTCCTGGCGAAATCGTTTAAACTCAGGCTCTTTTGTTTCAATAAGGAATAATTATACTCATGAAGAGGATGCATGTCCCGGGTAACCAAAATTTTAAATCTTAGTTTGTTGGCTGTTTCCCTGTATGCCCAGGATCCGGTGAGCTGGACAACGCATACGATTACATCCAATCTGGTTTCTGCCAAAAAAGTATTTCCTGTTGATCTCGATCAGGATGGTGACATCGACTGGTTGGCGGCAGCCAGTAATACATCGACCAGTGAAGCCAACGTGGCCTGGTTCGAAAATGACGGTTCAAATAATTATACATTTCATCACATCTCCAATACCTTAGCAGGTGCCCGCTCAGTCTGGGCGGCTGATGTGACCGGTGACGGATATCCGGATATTTTAGCCGGTGCAAATGGTGATTACCCGCTGACTCTGTATAAAAATGACAGTACTCCCGCCAATGATGATCTGAATTGGGCTACACAAGCCATTGGTAATACTGACAGCATTATTTATTCGATTCACACCAAAGACATTGATAAAGACGGTGATCAGGATATTCTGTGTACGTACTTTAATTTTGATACAGACCTTGGCGGTGATAAGGTGCGCTGGTTCAGAAACGATGGTATGTCAGGCGGCAACCTGCAAACTACAGAAAATATTCTTGTTTCCAATTATGAATCCGCCGGTTCTGTATATGTTGATGATTTTAATAATGACGGCGAATGGGATATACTGACCACCGCTGAAGGCCTGATCACCTCGGAGACTGATTTGTCATGGTGGTCCAATAATGGGGCAGAGTCTTTCACCAAACATACCATTTCCACCACTACCGACGGCCCCTGGTTCGCATCAACAGCCGATATGGATAACGACGGCGATGCAGATATTCTTCTGGCCACCTATACTTACTCCCCTTCGACGAACAGACTGATGTGGTGGGAAAATATTAATAATGGTGCCTCTTTTACAGCCCACATCATTATTACTGGCTTTACTAACGGACGCTCAATACTGGCGGTTGATATGGACGGCGACGGCGACATGGATATTGCCGCTGCCGCGGATGATGATAACACCATTGCCTGGTTTGAAAATGAAGGCAGTCAGAATTTTACCCGTCATGATGTAATAACCAGTTTTACCTATGCCTATTTTGTTCACCCTTACGACGGCGATGGCGATGGTGATACAGACCTGTTTGGGACTGCCCAGAATCTTAATCAGTTTAACTGGTGGGAAAGTGATCTGGCTGAAGAAATTACCATTGCCTCCGGGAATGCCCCGGCTCAATCTTTCCTTAGCGGAAAAGTATCGGTCGATTTTGCTTCCGGCGACGGCGGCCAAACCAGTGCTTTTTATAATGCCGGCCAGGTCAGCAACCGTCTGCTGATTGGATCCGGGCTGCATCATGTTGCGGCCCGCGGCTTTTTTACTATAGTCACAGCCGCACAAACCTATACTGCCGACCTGGTTTTTGATTACAGTACAGTTGCCGAATGGTCGGCAATCACGAATGAAACCGATTTGCGCATTTGCCTCTGGAATCCCGCAGCCGGGCCAAACGGAGCCTGGGAAATTGCCGGCAGTACAGCCCAGCAAATTGATCAAAACCTGAATACAATTACCGTTCCGGGTCTCACTTCCGGCCTTGCACCCTACTCACTATTCACACTTGGCTCGGTTTCTGTGGATAATCCTTTACCGGTTGAACTGGTCAGTTTTATTGCGGTCAGTGAAAAGCAGAGCGTCAGACTTGAGTGGCGTACCGCAGCCGAGTTGGATCATCTTGGATTTGAAATCTGGCGCAGTACCGGCCGGAATGGCGAAAAAATGTATATAACCGGTTTTGAAGAAAACCCCGCTTTACTCGGTCAGGGTAACCGTTCGCAGGGCGCACTTTATCAACATTTTGATAGCGACGTACAGGTCGGTCTTTATTACGAATATACCCTGGTCGATGTTAGTGTAAGCGGTCAGCGCACCGGGCATGCGCCGGTTCTGGTTCTGCATCAGGATGCCGGCATATCTGTACTTGATGAATCCAAAACAGTGGCCGGGTATAACCTGACCCAAAATTATCCGAATCCGTTCAATAACCGGACGACCATCCGTTTCAGTATTTCCGGAGGCGGGGAGATTCCGGCAAGGATTGCGGTTTATGACCTGAATGGCCGGCTGATTAAAGTACTTTGGTCAGCCCCGCTGCTCGAAGGGACCTACCAGATTTCATGGGATGGGACGAATCAGCAGGGTAGTCTGGTTTCCTCCGGTGATTATATTTATGGAATTGAAACTGAGAATTACCGATCGTACAAGCGACTTACCCTGATAAAATAATGCCTGATTATGATGTTATTATCATCGGCGCCGGCATTGCCGGATCTGTATTAGCCCGGCTGCTGGCCGAGGGCGGGGCAAAAACGCTCTTGCTTGAGAAGGATGAATTCTCCGGACAGACCAGCGCCTGCGGCGGACTTTTTGATAGACCCTATTTTGACCGCTATGCGGATAACCACGACTTAATCGAACAACACATCAGCAGCAATGTTTTTATCATGCCCTGGGGTGAGGTCCGTTTTGATTGCAATCAGGTTACGGTAAAACGACGCCGTTTCGACCGCTATCTGGCTGAACAGGCGCAACAGACCGGTGCTTTTCTTCTCAATAAAACCAAAGCTCTGGACTGGCGTGTAACCGCTCCGGGGCAGGTGGAAGTGGAATATAAATCCGCCGCTCAGGATTCTCCGCAAAAAGCTTCCGGACGTTGTATTGCCTTTGCTGACGGACCAAAATCGCTGGCCCGCCGGAATCCCCGTTTTTACAATGAGAAATACCGAAAATACTGGGCTTACGCCTACGCCTACGAAACCAGCGAAATACCCTTTAATCCGCAGGAAATCAGAATTTATCTTGACGGCCGGTTGTTTCCCTGGGGCTATGGTTGGATTTTCCCCAACCGCAATGAATGTAATATCGGTGTTGGTACCATCCAGTCTGAGATGGATAAAGGCATAGCGGTCAAGGAAAAGCTGATCGAATTTATCACAGAATACCCGGCTTCGGCACCGCTTCTGGCGCATCAGAAAATCACGGATAAAAAAGGCGGGTTTATTCCGATGTGGCTGCAGGATCATTTTTCCGATGACAGCCAGCTAATTCTTGGCGATGCTGCCGGTATGGTCAGCCCCTTGTTTGGAGCCGGAATAGACTATGCCATCGAATCGGCGGAAGCGGCAGCCGGTGTCCTGCTTGAAGCTCTGAAATTGAACCGCTGGGAGGCCGGTTTCTTAAACCAGTATGATCTGGCTCTGGAAAACAGGTTTCTTAAAGATTTGCAGAAACAGATCAAGCTGGCCGGAATTATTATCCGCAGCCTTAACTGGCATAAATCTCTGCCGATTAAAATTCTGGCCATATTTGCCTTCGGTCTGAAATATTCACGCTGGAACAAAATAAAAATCCTGTTTTATCCGTTACTTGGTAAACCTATGGTTAAAGAAAACAAGGAAGTGATGGCCCACAAATGATTGCCCAGCGTACCCGGAAGAAAATTCAACTGCTTTCCCGCATCCCTCGTTTTAAGACCTTTTATATGCTGGAAAAAGGTACACCGCCTCTGCCGGTAAATTATACCTTCAGCCTGCTTTACTCCTGCAATTCGCGTTGTAATACCTGTAATGTCTATGAAAAGAAAGTCAATAATTTCACCGTTGACGAATACGATAAAACATCCCGCTCCCTCGGACAGTCACCTTACTGGTTTACCCTGAGCGGAGGCGAGCCGTTTCTGCGTAAGGATATTGTCGAAATCTGTCAGGTGCTGTACAAAAACAGTAAACCGGGAATCATCAATATTCCAACCAACGGCAGCCTGTACCATATTATCCCGGAACGGGTCGAGGCTATTTTGAAGAGCTGCCCGGATTCTGACCTGATTATCAACCTTTCTCTTGATGAAATTGGTGAAAAGCATGATGAACTGCGCGGTTACCCGGGAAACTGGGAGCGGGCTATGAAAACCTATCAGGCTCTGTCAGAGTTGCGTGACTATCCCAATTTCACACTGGGTATTCATACGGTGATTTCACGGTTTAATGTGGACCGGTTCCCGGAAATTTACCGCGAGTTGAATTTGCTTCAGCCGGATTCTTATATCACCGAGTACGCCGAGGAGCGGGTGGAGCTTGGCACCATGCGCGAGGGCATTTCGCCAGAGGTGGAAAAATATGCCTCGGCCATTGAATTTTTAATGTCTGAGATGCGCAAAACCAGGCTGCATGGTCTCGGCAAAATTGCTCAATCCTTCCGTTTCGAATACTACCAGATGGTTCTGCGGTTTTTAGCCGAACAAAAACAGATCATTCCCTGCTACGCCGGTATAGTTTCCTGTCAGATCGCCCCGGATGGAAATGTCTGGCCCTGCTGCATCCGGGCTGATGTGATGGGTAATCTGCGCCGCAACAACTATAATTTCCCTGAAATATGGAACTCCATCCAGGCCAGAAGAATCCGCAAAAGCATAAAGAACAGGGAATGCGCCTGCCCGCTGGCCAATGCCAGTTACACTAATCTCCTGGTGGATGCGGGGTCTATGTTTAAAATTTCAAAAAGCCTGCTTGACTGATCACCTGTAAAATTAATATACAGAGAAAGCCCGGGCCTGGCGGTTGGCCGTTGTGATGGCTGGCTGGCATACCTATTGCATTTTTGAAAGCAATCGAACAAATAGAAGAAGAACATGCGCTGGACATTTTTCCTTTTCATTATACCTGTTTTCATTGTGGCCCAGGAATCCGGGAAAAATGCCGGTACGGTAAGCGCCCTGTTCCTGCGCACGGATGTCAGCACCAGGGTGGCCGGTTTATCCGGAACCTATGCCGCCATAGCCAATGATGAAAGTGCCCTGCTTTACAATCCGGCTGGTCTGGCCAATCTGAGCCGGGCTGGTTTTGCCCTTAACCACGCCAGTTATTTCGAAGACACCAATATTGAGAACATTTTGCTGGCTTACAATTTTGAGCGCCGCCTTGGTTTCGCCATTGGTATGACTCATATCTGGATGCCGGATATTCAGGGCTATGACTACCTGGGCGCGGAAACTTCAGCGCTAAAGGTTTCCAGCAGCGTGGTCCATCTTGGTTTGGCCTACAAAATTCAGCCGGCTTTTTATGTTGGTCTCGGTCTTAAATATGTTCAGGATGACCTGGCCGGCTACTCGGCTAATGCCCTGGCTATGGATGCCGGAATTTTTGTCCATACCATGCTGCGTGGTCTCACTTTCGGTGCAGTGATTCAGAATTTTGGCAGCGGAATCCGCTATGATGTTGCCGAAGAAGAGCTGCCGCTTACCCTGCGTGCCGGACTTGCTTACAAGCCGTGGGGTAAAGGACTGCGTCTGGCCGCAGATATGGTTTCAGCCAAGGATCGGCCGTTGTATTTTTCCGGTGCCGTGGAATTTATTATTGCCCAGTCTTTTATCCTGCGATCCGGAAACACTTTCAGCAGTCAGAATATGTTTAATCCAACCTTTGGCGGCGGATTACGCCTTTATAACCAATACGTTATTGATTATGCCTTTAATAATCATGCCGATCTTGGTGCCGTTCATCGTTTTGGTGTTTCCTTTCAGTTTAATATGCCCGGCTCTGGTGAAAGCAGGAATATCCCAGGCAAACCAGCGCAAGCGGTAACTATTAAAACTCCTGAAAAAGTACGCTTCACGGTTAAAAATGATAAGGTAATTATCTACTGGTCGCGGATTGAGCAGGCGCAGTTCAATATTTATACCCGCCAGGCGGAAGATCAGCCCTGGATACTTTTAAATGCCAAACCGATCGATAATAACTGGACTCATATGGACCGTGCGGCAATCAGCAACGGTACTCAGATCTCAGTTTCTGCGGTTATCGGGATTGTTGAAAGCGGGCGTTCGACCGAGGTAACCTTCCATGAAGAATAGATTTTTACTGCTCTTAGCAGTTATTCCTGTCCTTTTATTTTCCCAAACCACCGAAGTTGTTCTCGAATGGCAGATTAACCCGGAATCTGATGTGTATCAGTACTGGGTATTCCGCGGTGTGGATGCCGCACCTGAGCAGCTCTACACAAAAGTAAACCATCCTGTTGTTACTTACACCGACAGACAAGTGACCAAAGGCGTGCGCTACCGCTACAAACTGCAGGCCGTGGATTATTCGCTGAATGCCAGCGGCTTCACCGCTGAAGTCAGCGCCGGTATCCCGAAAATATCCGGGTTTCAGGAAAATTATACGATGAAGCCCGATTCAACCGCCCAGTTCAGCCTTGATAATTTTGTGGCCGATCCGGATCATACCGATAACCAGTTAACCTGGTCGGTTAGCGGCGCGGTAAAACTGCAGGTCAGCATTAATCCCCAAACCAGAATTCTCTCTGTCACCACACCATCAACCTGGAGTGGATCAGAAACGATAACCCTGACTGCGCTTGACCCCGATCAACTCAGAGACACAGCCAGCCTGAAATTCAGCGCCAGCGGACAGCAAAGCGGTCAACCACCGGTCATCGGAACCGTTCCGGTGTACAAGGGCGCTGAAGATCATGCCCTGCAAATCAATCTCTACGACCTGGTCAGTGATGCCGATACACCCGATAATCAACTGAATTATTCGATATCCGATGAAGAACATTTTACAGAAACCATTCAAAACGGAATTCTGACCCTGACCCCGCAGCAAAACTGGTTTGGCTCGGCTGATTTTTTACTCGATGTCAGCGACGGCCAGGGCTATTCAGACCAAAGCGTGGTACCGGTTCAGATCGGTTCACGCAACGATGCGCCGGTTGTGGCTGCAGTTCCCGATTTGACCATGGGCCAGGGTTTTAGTCAGATTTATGAAATGGATACTTATGTCAGCGATGTCGATCATTCGGATGCCCAGATCGGTTGGACTTTCAGCGGTCTGCAGAAAATTGGTTTGAGTTTTAACAGCACCACCCGTGTTCTGACTTTAAGCAGTCCTCTGGATTGGTCCGGTTCTGAAACCATTACGGCAACAGCCGCAGACGATTCCGGGTCAACCGACCAAAGCAGTTGGAAGGTCACGGTTACCGCCCAGGCCCAGCCGCCGGTCATCGGGCAGATTCCGGCGGTTCAGTTTGCCGAAGACGGTTCCAGTAATCTATCCCTTAATAATTATGTTTCAGATGGTGACGACCCGGATCAGAACCTGATCTGGTCAGCCAGCGGTAATACTCAGGTTACTGTAACTATAAATCCGGTGACCAATACGGCTTTATTTTCCGCCGCAGCGAACTGGAATGGAACGGAAAATATCTGGCTGGTAGTCACCGATCCTGATCAGCAAAAAGACAGCAGTCAGGTTTCGGTTCAGGTTACAGCGGTTAATGATCCGCCGCTGATGGAAAAACTGCCTTCGGTGAATCTGACCACATCGACTTCAGCCAGCATTAATCTGGCCGGCTATGTCAGCGATGCTGACCATACGGATGCTCAGTTAACCTGGTCTTACTCCGGAAATTCATCAATCACGGTCTCAATCAGCGCCCAGGGTGTGGCTACCTTTACCCGGCCGCAGGGTTGGAGCGGAGAAGAAAATATCACCATAAAAAGCCAGGATCCGCTTGGCGGACAGGATTCTGAAAGCAGCCTCGTTTACAGCCAGAATATCAACACAGCGCCGGTCATCATAAATCTGCAAAATGAGCAGTTTCAGGAAGACAACCAAAAAACAGTGAACCTTTCGACCTGGAAATCGGATCCCGATAATCAGGTCAATACCCTGAGCTGGCAAGCCGCGGCCGATAGCTGGCTGAATCTTTCTCTGGCCGGTGATCTTCTGACTATCGTGCCGCTGGAAAACAGGTTTGGTACAGCCCGGGTTTACCTGCGCCTGACCGATCCGGATGGTCATTTCGATCTGGACACCATGCTGGTCACGGTAACCGCGGTTAATGATGCACCCCAAATTCAGATTCTGCCAACGATCGAAATGTTATCCGGCACAATTTACCAGCTTGATCTGCAAACGGTGATCAGTGATGCCGATGGCTGGGCGGATGTGGTGAAAATAGAGCTGTTAGGTGAAACCAGCGGTTATATCGGTTACATGATTGACCGCGACGGCGGTTTCCTGCGGGTTTTTAGCCCGACCGGTATTGAGGCCCGTGAAACGCGTCTTTTGCAGGTTCGTGATAAAGCGGGTGTTGATGTTTTCACGGCTATAACTGTGGAAGTCATCGATCAGAATATTGATGGCCGGGTGATAACCAGCTTTTATGGCTCGGGAACCAATATTCTTCTGCAATGGCAGACCCGGCGGTCTTCAAAAGATCATATCCAGTTTGGAAAAACAACCGCTTATACCGATATAACTCAAACGGATGCAGTGTTCGGAAATACCCATCAGCAATTGATCGATGCGCTTGATGAAGCCGGAACTTATCATTTCCGGATTGTCTCCCAAACCCAGGATGGCCGGCTTAGCTTCAGTGCAGATTCGGTTTTCATTACCGGCTCCGGAGAATCTGATGTCCGTGTTTTCCCGGTGCCGTACCGGGCGTCCGATCCAAAGCATACCGATGGCATTGTTTTTAGCAATGTGGCCGACGGAGATAAAATAATAATTTTTGATTTTCTTGGTGAAAAAGTCTATCAAAGCGAAGTGACCCAGCCGGTCGTCCGCTGGCCGGTTCAAAATGACTCCGGGAAAAAAGTCAGTTCCGGCATTTATTTCTACATCATCAAAGATGGCCAGGGCAAAAAGAAATCCGGCGGAAAATTGATTGTCATTCGGTAAAAATTGAATGAGAATCGTTAATAAGGTCACAAAGCAGTTTCTGCCCGTTCTTTAAAATCAATCCAGTTTGATAACCAGAACGGGGAATAATGTACCGAGCTATCATTGCCAGTCACGATCAGAACATGCGCCAGGAATGTGAAAATATCCTGCGCCAGGATGGAGAGATTCTACCGCAGATTTTGGATTCAATCGTTGAATTTCAACCCGATGATTACTGCCTGAATTGTCTGGTTTTTATTATCACCGAGTTCAACCGTAATGAAATTGAATACCTTCTAAAAATCCAACGCTATATCCCGGATATTGCCGTTGTTCTGTACAACCACTCCCTCCAGCTATCTGATATTTCTCTGCTGAATTTATCCGACCAGGTTCAGTTGATTATTGGCGATGAGCGAAAACAGATGCTCAGCGCCCTGCTGCGCGATACCAAGAAATACCACTGGCGGCGGATACCATATAAGCAATTCCAGATCGATCTGACCCACGCTTCGCCCCAAATGCGGGAAGCCTTACAGTTTATTGAGCAATCAAGCATATCGGAGTGCAATATTAACCACATTTCGGAATATATCGGAATGAGTCCGGGTTATTTCAGTCAGAAATTCAAGAGAGAACTTGGCTTGTCTTTCCGGGATTTTATGCAGCAAGTGCTGGCCCATTATGAAGAAATTATTCTCGACCGGCTGAATTTACCGGCCCGCGAGATTTCACGGTTGCTGGGATATAGTGAACTGTCCAGTTTCAGCCGATCTTTCAAACAACGCAAAGGTCTTTCGCCAACTCAATATAAAAAACTTGTGAAAGTTTAATCATTACTGATTAAATTACCTTATTCTTACTAAACCGGAACTGATTTGAATTTTAATATCCTTTCTGTTGACGTTGAAGAATGGTTTCATCCGGAAGCCGTGCGTCATCGCTTTCCCTTTGAATCCTGGCCGGAGCAGCCCCGGCGGGTGGCCGGAAATGTCATTAAACTGCTCGATTTATTTGACCGGCATCAGGCCAAAGCAACGTTTTTTACTTTAGGCTGGGTCGCCGGGCAGGAGCCGGAAATGATCCGGGAGATCGTCCGGCGCGGCCACGAAATAGCCTCCCACAGCCATTTACACCGTATGATTACCACGCTGACACCGGATTCCTTCCGCTCCGATCTGCGGCAATCCATTGATATTTTAGAGCAGATCAGCGGGCAAAAAGTGATTGGTTTCCGGGCACCTACTTTTTCAGTAGTCAAAGAAACATTCTGGGCTCTGGATATATTGGCCGCGGAAAACCTGGTTTACGATTCGTCCATTTATCCCATCATGCACGATCGCTACGGTGTTCCTAATGCGCCGCGTCAGCCATACCCGGTTTTTAGCACAGGGGATAAACGGTTGACCGAGTTTCCGATGCCTACCTTGCGGATTTTCGGCAAAAACATTCCGTTTGGCGGTGGTGGTTATATGCGGCTGTTTCCCCTATTCTATACTGCGGCTGGTATCCGCCGCTATAACAAAACCGGTCAGGCTGCTATTCTGTATATGCATCCCTGGGAGTTTGATGCGGATCAGCCAAAACTGGACATGGGTTTTGTCCAGAAATTCCGCCATTATCATAATATAAAAGAGAATTTAAACAGACTGGATGTACTTTTACGGATCGGAACATGGATAAGTTTTCGTGACTATCTGGAAATTAACAAATTGAACTAAATTTAATCACGGGAATGCCGAATAACTCACTCGGACAAGCGGAGGTCAAAATGGAAAAAACGAAAAACGTACTCGTTGTGGATGATGAAGTCGAAGTACGTGAGACACTGAAGAATGTATTATCCAGCCTGAATTATAATCCTTTTGTTGCAGCCGGCGGGGCCGAAGCCCTGGAAATCATCCGCAACAATAAGATTGATGTAGTTCTGTCAGATCTGTACATGCCGGAAATGGATGGTATTGAATTGCTGAAACGGGTCCGTACCGAGGACCGGAATGTTTTGTTTTTGATGATTACGGCTCATCCGACAATTGAAACTGCCGTTGAGGCCATAAAAAAAGGCGCCTATGATTATCTGACCAAACCATTTCATATTGAAGAAATTCGTCTGAAAATAAACCGTGCTCTTGAAAAACGCGGCCTGTCTTCCTCGCTCCGCATGGCCAACGGTCTGGTCTGGGCATTGCTTATTTCCATCCCGGTCTGGCTGGTTCTAGGAATTATTCTGGCTTCGCTCCTGAAATAGTAAATATCCTTGTTCTCCCGGCAGCGGAAAAATAAAATTTGGTCAACTGTATACATTGCAATTGACCTTTTTTTTTGCCTCAACTGAAATAACACATTCAGACGATTATGGTCGAGAGTTTTGCCGGTCAGACTGTTTCATTGACGATACTATTGCCGCTATTTTCTCATAGGGATCACTTTGTGAACCGCGCAGACCCGTCATTTCGAAGGAGCGCAGCGACTGAGAAATCTCCACCTTTTAAAGAAGATTCCTCACCTGATTGAGACGGGATCGAAGTGACAGTTTTATGGAATTCTGCCACAGCACGCCTGAAAGCGATGCCGGAACAAGAAAAGACCCTGAAACAAGTCAGGCTGACATTCCGTCCCGCAGGTGCGGGATCGGAATCCGGTTTCGGGTGACATGCCTGGTATGACATTTTTTGACTGCCAGGCGGAGCTGACGGGAAATCTTTGAATCTGCACCAGCCTTCTGAGCCGGACAATTCCTGCCAGCTGCAGTAATTTTCTAAATTTGATTTTTGACATTGTCCGGACTGATTAAAAAAGTATATCGTTGCACTCTTCAGGTTGGATAATATTAACAGGAGAAAATATGGAGCGCAGAGAATTCCTGAAAACTACCGGTTTGGCCGCTTCCGGATTGATGTTGACCCCGGCTTTTGTTGACAAATTATTGGCGGCACTGAGCGCTGGCAATCAGATAAAGGTGTACAAGGTGCTGAACGGTGACTGTTTTCAGAATACGGAAAAACTCTGGGACATGCTGGGCATCGCCAATTATATCTCAGCTACCGATGTTGTGGTCATCAAGGGCAATGCCCAATGGCAGAATCAAGGCTATACCCATACCGGTGTGATTAAAGGCGTAATCGATAAGATCTTGGAAATTCCGGGTTTTAACGGCGAGGTTGTAATTGCCGATAATGTCCAGGCTTATGGGTCTGAAGGTAAATATGCTTTTGATGTTGCTTCGGATCGTCGTAAAAACAACTGGCCCGATCATAACTGGACGACCCTGGCCGCCGAATATCAGTCCAACGGTAAACCTGTTTCGGTCAAACGCTGGTACAGCTCAACCGGCACGATCAGCGGTCCGCAGGATGGTGAAGGGAATATCCGTGATTTTTTCACCTTCGACGGACGGAAAACCTATCTCTCTTATCCCATTTTTGAATCGCCGCTAAACTCCGGGCGGATGATTGATATAAAAAACGGCGTCTGGGAAAGCGGCAGCTATACCGGCCGCAAGGTAAAAACTATCGTCATCCCAACATTGAACAATCATGGCAATGGGGAAGAAGATTACTCGGGGATAACCAGCGCCATTAAAAGCTTTTACGGCGTTACAGAAATCCATGATGGAATGGGTGCCCAGTTCCAGGGACATTACAATATTCATGGCTCGTCTTTCAGCCGCGGCCGGGCCGATTATGCCGGTGAACTGGTGGCCCGCTACATCAATACTATGTTCCGGCCCAATTTGTATATCACCGCGGCCATGTTCTCCGGTTATGTTTCGCGTACATCTTCTACCGGTGCCGCAGAAACCAAAACCGTACTGGCCTGTGACGATCCGGCAACGCTGGATTATATCGCCTGCCGCGATGTTATTTCACCGTATGCTTCCTTTTTGAATCCTGATCTCGAAAATAACACCCGCAAACAGATTGAAGGCTGTGTCCGATCCGGAATCGGCACGATGACCCCGGCTGAAATAGAAGTGATTACCTATGATTTTCTTAATCCCAAAGTAAACAGGCTGGATGTGGACCGGAAACTGAGGGATTTCAAAGATGGGAAAGTGTCCGAAACCGAACTAAAGAATACAATCAATGAATACATGGAGAATTGAGATGAAGAATAAAATATTCTTCCTCCCCTGGGCGCTTCTTGTTCTGACCGGCTCTTTGTCCGGTCAAAGCTGGCAGGTTAGTTATGCACTGCCCGCCCAACCAGTTCTGCTCAGCGCAGGTGCCGATGTGGAAATTACGGTTACCAGCCAGAGCGCTGAAATTCTGCACGGTCTTTTTGTCTCTGATTTTCTGCCGGCTGGATGGACCCCGACGATGAGCAGCGCTAAAATCAATTCTGCTGTAATCAGCAATTTGCTGACCGAATCCGGCTCGGTTGGCCAGGTTTATTCCGGGCTGTTCTGCTGGCGGATGGTGCTGGAAACCCCGCCCGGTTTTCAGGAAGGACATCTGCTGAATAATGGCGATGTTCTGAAACTTAACTATCATATTTCTACCCAAACCCCCGGTGTTTTCGCCCTGCCGGCCCTTCATGTAACCGGGTATTTCAGCACATCTAAAGCGGCATACTGGTACAAACCCGCCGCCAATCCCGATACTTTGACCTTTATCAGCAAGGCTCTGGCCATTTTAAGCGCTGCATTACCAACGGCCACGGTTGGCCAGACATATCAGCAGCAGCTTTCCGCTGAAGGCGGAACAACTCCCTGGCTCTGGAAAATCAGTAGTGGTGTATTGCCCGGCGGGTTGACTCTGAATCCGGCCAGCGGAATCATTTCCGGTAATCCGCAAAGCGCCGGTCATTTTACTTTTACCGTTCAGTTAAGTGATGCCAGTGTGCCGCAATTACAGACAACTGCAAACCTTGTTATCGATGTTCAGAATGCTTCGGCCCTGACCGGGCCTGAACCAATTCAGCCCGGTTTTGTGCTTGAGCAAAATTATCCAAACCCGTTTAATCCGCAGACCACCATTGTTTACGAGCTGGAAAAACCAATGATAATTCAGCTTGAGATTGTTGATCTTCTCGGGCAGCCGGTGGCGCTGGTGTTTAGCGGAAAACAGCAGGCCGGGGCCCATCGGCATTTGTTCCGGGCAGATAATCTGGCGGCAGGAATATATCTTATCCGGTTGAGCGGGGAGAGCCGAAGCGAAGTGCGGAAGATGATTCTGCTTAAGTAAAAATTATTTTTCTGGCGCCAGGAATAGCCCGGCCTCGCCGGTGATGGAAAGAATTTGTCCGTAGTAAACCCGGTGATAATCCTTTAAAGGATATTTTTCGTGAATGGTCTGATCCAAAAACATTTCGGGATTGTAATCATGATAATAGATTTTACGGCATTCCAAGCGCAGATCAGCTTCCCTGAAAACGGGCGCCGGAATGATCCGGGCCGGTTCAGGATGGAGTTTGGTCAAGGCAATTTTGTCCCCGTCCCGTCCGGAGCGGGTGCCTAAAATCTGCAAATCATTCCTGAATTGTTCCGGGAAACTGCACAATGAAAAAGTGTCGTTTCCTTCCATGAATTTATAGGTATGCCGGGTTGGGCGAACCGCAACAACGACCACCGGCCGGCTCCACATAATTCCCAGAAATCCCCAGGAAATGGTCATTGTATTGAAATCATTTGCCTCAAAATTCCCGGCACTGACCAGAAACCAGCGTTTGTCAAACAATTCATGAATTTTTGCGTGAAAATCGTGGACGGCAATATCGACAAGATTCATTTTATCTCCCTTGATCAGTTTTCGGAATCACTCGAAGTATGATCCGCAACAATAAGCCATTCACCGTTTATATTTCTCAGAAAAAGTGTAAATAACCCGCCGGGCTGATCTGCTGCCCGCTGCAGAGACCAGCGTCCAAAAACCAGGGCATTTTTCTTATCGCTGACCCGGATTTCCAAAATTGAAAATCTGAGCAGACCCATTTTGCTGCGTTCTGCATAGGCGCTTTGATACCTGGCCAGGGTCTCGCGCCAGCCGTATGTAATGCTTCCACCGGAGGCAAAGCGCAGACTGTCCGATTGCCAGTAACCCTGCATGTAACCGGAAAGATCACCCTTATTCCAGGCCGTTTCCTGCAGTTCTAAAATATTCCGTATTTCCTCCGCCGCAGAACGCTCTGACATACAGGCCGGTGCCATCAGTAAAAATACTACTGATAATATGCTGAATTTTATCATTTGTGATTTACCCGGGTTTGCATATATGGTGTGAAACGATCCAGAATAAAATGTTTCCAAACAGATTCGACCATAGCCGGTATGCCTTCTTCAAATTCGCCGGCAGCGTGAACTTCGACCTGCATCAGGGTTGAATCAGAGCCAATCGCTTGAAAAGTATAGGTTGTGACCATGTGCAGGGCGCGTCCGGCCAGGCCAAGCGGGCCATCCATGCGCAGCATTTTACCGCGCTCGGCACCGGTTACTGTGGCATGAAGAACACCATTGCCATGGGCATCGAAAATTTCATAGAAACCGCCGCCCGGTTTCGGCTCTACGTACAAACGTACCGGTTTTTCGGAAAAGGTATGATCCCACCAGGCACTGATATCTCCGGTCGCCTGGTCAAAAACTTCCTGCGGTGTGCCGGGTAAACGGGTATCGAACTGGAATTTAAAGCTCTGACCGAACACAGAAACGGTGCTCAGCAATATAATCAGAATCAGGTTTGGCATAATTCATCCGTTTTTATGGGCTGACAAAGTATAGCTTTTTTTTATTTTTATGACAAGAACGCCAAATTAAAAGTGTCGTGGTGGATTGCTTCCCAAAGGGTTGATTCTGCCAGCATCAGCCCTGAATTCATCAATTCTGTTGTCGATTTTTATTATATTCACCCAATTCAAATCTGAGAGGAGCTATTGTGTTTATTAAATCCGGTTTGAAACCTGCCATCATCCGCCGGGATGAGCAGATCAGTTATAGCGACCTTAAAAAATATATTTCCGGCTATGCCAGGCTTTTCAATTCAGTAAATGCCACTAAAATCGCCATTTTTGGGGAAAACCAGCCCGGCTGGATTTATGCGTTTTATGCCGGCTGGGCCAATTCGGCCACGGTTGTCCCCATCGATTACCTGGCCCCGGCGGATGATGTCGCCTATATCCTGAACGACTGCCGGCCGGAGGTGATTTTTTATTCGGCGGAGACGGCGAAAACACTGAATGACGCCCTGCCAAAGGTTGATTACCAGGTATTTCTGTTCCGGGTTGAAGCAGATCAGCATTTACCGGACCAAGTTGAGATAGCTGCAATACCCTGTAGTAATGTTGATGACACCGCAGTTATAATTTACACCAGCGGTACCACCGGCAGTCCGAAGGGGGTAATGCTCAGCTTTGATAATCTGCTGGCCAATATTGAAGCGGTAACAGCCGGCGTACCAATTTTTAACGGGGAACGCAATGTCCTGGCCCTGTTGCCCTATCACCATATTTTTCCGCTGATGGGCAGCATGATCGCTCCGCTTTATGCCGGAACCACGATTGCCATGGCTCCGTCGATGGTTTCCGAAGATATTATCCAGACCCTGCAGGCTAATAAAGTAGCTATTATGATTGGTGTGCCGCGATTATATGCGGCAATCCATAAAGGTGTTATGGATAAAATTAACGCTCACGGCCTGACCCGTCTGATTTTCAAGCTGGCCTCGGCGTTACAATCCCGGGGATTTTCCAGAAAGATTTTTAAAAAAGTGCACGATCGCTTTGGCGGTCATGTTGAATACATGGTTTGCGGCGGAGCCAAATTAGATGAAACCGTAGCCCAGGGATTTAAAACTTTAGGTTTTGAAATGCTTGAAGGATTCGGTATGACCGAAGCCGCACCGATGATCACTTTTACCCGACCCGGACGCTGGAAAATAGGCTCAGCCGGCGAGGCCCTGCCGGGAATGGAAATCCGGGTTGTTGACGGAGAAATTACCGCCCGCGGCCGGAATGTGATGAAAGGATATTACAACCGGCCTGGCGAAACGGCTGAGGTGTTGAAGGATGGCTGGCTGCATACCGGTGACCTTGGTTATGTGGACAAGGATGGTTTTATTCATATTACCGGGCGGCGCAAAGAAATTATGGTCTTGTCCAATGGCAAAAATATTAATCCCGAGGAAATTGAAACCAAGCTGATCAGCATGTCGGAACGGATTACCGAGGTTGGTGTTTTTCTGAAGAACGATGCTATTCATGCCGCCATTCTGCCCAATTTCCGCAAACTGACCGACGAAGGCGTTCTGAATCTGGATGAGTGGTTCCGCTGGGAAATTATCGATAAATACAATGCTGCTGCCGCTTCCTATAAAAAAATACAGAAATATTTTCTGATCCGTGAAGAGCTGCCGCGTACCCGTCTGGGTAAAATTCAACGGTTTAAACTGGCCCTGATGGATAGCATGGATTCCGCCCGCGGCAAAAAACCGGTTGCCCACCCCGAGTATGAGGAATACCAGGTTATCCGTCAGTTTTTAATGGAGCAGAAGCAAACCGAAATCTATCCTGATGACCATCTGGAAATTGATCTCGGTTTGGATTCACTGGATAAGATCAGTTTTCAGACCTTTTTGCAATCGACCTTTGGTGTGGAAATTGGTGATGATACGCTTCTGCATCATCCGACGGTGGAGAAAATTGCTAATTTCATGAAGGAGAAGAAGCAGAAGATTACGGTTGAGGCGGTGCGCTGGGCCGAAATTTTCCGGGAAAAAGTGGATATTCATTTACCCAAAAGCTGGTTCACCCAAAACCTGTTCAAGAACACTTCACGCTTTGCCTTTCGATTTTATTTCCGCCTGCGCGGCGAAGGTGTGGAAAATATACCGGACGGACCGTGCATTCTGGCTCCGAACCATCAGAGTTTTTTTGACGGCTTGTTTGTCTCGGCCTTTATCAGGAATAAGATCATGAAACGGACTTATTTCTATGCCAAGGAAAAACATATCCGGGCGCCGTGGCTAAAAGCGCTGGCCAGCCGCAATAATGTGATTATTATGGATCTGAATAAGGACCTGAAAGAATCGCTGCAGAAACTGGCCGAGATTCTGCGCAAAGGGAAGAACATCATTATTTTCCCGGAGGGCACCAGAAGCCGGGATGGGAAAATAGGCTCTTTCAAAAAAGCCTTTGCCATTCTCAGCCGCGAACTAAATGTGCCGATCGTCCCGGTTTCGATAAAAGGCGCCTTTGAAGCCTTGCCCAAGGGTAAGATTTTGCCCCGCCCGTGGAAGAAAATTGATGTGAAATTTCATCAGCCGGTTTTCCCGGGAAATCAGGATTATGAGGCCATTTCGGAAAAGGTATTCCGCATTCTTGCTGCCGAGCAGGCCGCCTGAGATCTGTTAAAGGATTGATTGACCGGGTTTTGGATCACATTAATATGGTAGCCCTCAGAAAATGAGAGGTAAGAAGCTGATAGATGAAGAATTCCAATTAATGCAGTGGGAGCACAATATCATCAGTTGCCGGTGGAAAACAGTCGGTGGTAGAATTTAACCCAAAAAATAAACCGTGAGAAATAATATGGAAAATGAAAAATCACTGGTTGCTTTTGAGAAATATAAAATCCGCAGATATTATGATGAGAAGCTCGAAATCTGGTATTTCTCCGTAATCGATGTGGTGGCCGCATTGACGGACAGCTTCAATCCCCGGGATTATTGGTTTAAAATGAAAATTCGTGTTAAAACCGAAGATGG
>DYOS01000109.1 GCA_020720405.1 Caldithrix sp.
AGCCTGCGACGAGGAATCCCCTCAGTGTTCCTTCTTCATTGCCGAGGGGATGCTTCGCTCCACTCAGCAGTATTAAGGTATTCTGCAACAATGAGCACTGTTATTATTCAGATTAAAATATTTGTCCTGACCGGATTTTGCAAAAAAAGATATGTTTTAATTCTGTAAGATAAATTTACTCAATTGTTTATTATGCAGGGTTTTAAAGATAAAAGCCGCCATCATCGCCCCGATCAGCGCCATCAGAATATCGGTCTGTGTATCCCAGACATAGCCCTGTGTACCGAGAAACTGGTCGGCGGACGAACCTAAAAGCAGGGCCGCAAACATCTCTATCAATTCATACATGGCGCTGACAAAGATGGCCATACTGACACAGACAAAACTGATCCAGTCGTCTGAAACAGCCTTCTGCCGGATAAGAATTTCCCTGCTGATGATCACCGGTGTGAATCCCTGTATAAAATGTCCGATCTTATCAAAATTGTTTCGGCCGCCGGAGATTTCAAACAGCGGAACCTCGCTGTAGGTATAATGACCGCCAATCATGAGTATCGCCGAGTGAATCAGAATTAGCCAAAGTAAAAATATGGTAATTCCGGTTTTGCGGTCAAAATAAAGGGTAACAAAAAATCCGATCAGCGCCGGAAATGTTTCCAGCAGCCAGGTCAGATAATCCTTCGGCTGTATTAATGACCAGATCAGAATAAGAAGAAACAGGCTGATCCAGATTTTCCGGCTCAGTAGCACTTATAAATTCTCCCAAATGCCCGGCTTAATATATTTCCGGGACGAAATGCTGATCGGTGTAGGGCGGCCGGATATAGTCTTTATTTTCCTGCCGTGGCGGTAGTTTGATCGGTTCGGGGGTCAGGTCTTTGTAAGAAACCAGACTTAGTAAATGTGAGATGCAGTTGAGCCGGGCTCGTTTTTTATTATCCGCCGGAACCACAAACCAGGGTGCCTGCGGAATGTCGGTGAATTTGAACATATTATCCTTGGCCTGCGAATACTCTACCCAGCGGGAACGGGATTCCAGATCCATCGGACTGAGCTTCCAGCGTTTGGTCGGGTCTTCGATCCGCTCCTGAAAACGTTTTTCCTGCTCCTCATCCGAAACGGAAAACCAGTATTTGACAAGGATGATTCCGGAATGGATCAGCATCCGTTCAAACTCGGGACAGGAGCGCAGAAACTCGGTGTATTCTTCATTGGTGCAGAAACCCATTACCTGTTCAACCCCGGCCCGGTTGTACCAGCTGCGGTCGAACAAAACCATTTCACCGGCAGCCGGCAGATGCGGTACATAGCGTTGAAAATACCATTGTGTTTTTTCCTTTTCGGTCGGTGTGGCCAAAGCAACCACCCGGCAGATGCGGGGATTGAGTGAATCGGTAATGCGCTTGATGACCCCGCCTTTTCCGGCCGCATCCCGTCCCTCGAAAATAACGACGACTTTTAAGCCCTGTTTTTTGATCCAGTTCTGAAGTTTAACCAGCTCGATCTGCAGACGACGCAATTCTTTTTCATATAGTTTTTTATCGATAGTCCGCTCATCCCGGACCTCGGGCTCAATTTGTTTTTTCCCGTGTCCATGATGGTGATTGTGCTGTTTTTTGTCTTTTTTCCCGTCGCTGTTCTTCTTGCCCATTATTTCTCCTGACTATGTTCATTTTACTGCTCTGCAATATTCGTCCACAGCATAGATAAACATAAATTAAGATGCTCTGATTAATCCAGGTACACCTTCATCATTGACCGGAAAATGGATTCCAGATCCGAATGCTGCGCCTTCCAGCCCAGCAGTTTTTCGGCCAGGGCTGTACCAGCATAAAGATTATCCGGATCACCGGCCCGACGCCCGACTATTTCGAAATTAACTTCCCGGCCGGTAACTTTTTGCGCCGTATGGATTACTTCAAGTACACTACTGCCCTGCCCCGTGCCCAGGTTTACCACAAGATTTTCACCTTTTTCAAAAAGATAGGTCATTGCTTTTAAATGGGCAGAAGCCAGATCGTTGACATGAATATAATCGCGGATGCAGGTACCGTCCGGCGTATTATAATCATTACCAAAGACGACCATTTTAGGGCGAATGCCGGCAATGGTTTCCATGACAATCGGCGATAAATTGGCCGGATTTTTTTCTTTACCCCGAATCTGACCGTTGACATCGTAGCCGGTGGCGTTGAAATAACGCAACGCGGCATATTTCAACCCTTTAAGCTGACTGAACCAGCGCAGGTTTTCTTCAATGGCCAGCTTGGTATAGCCATAATAATTCTCGGGATTGGTTGGATGCTGTTCATCAATGGGCAGGTATTGGGGATTGCCGTAGACCGCTGCGGAAGAAGAAAAAACAAAATGAAGCACACCATGATCAATCATATTTTTTATCAGATTCAGGGTGCCAAAAATATTATTTTCTGTGTATTTATAGGGGTCATCCATTGATTCGCCGGCAGCCTTCCAGGCAGCAAAATGGAAAACCACATCCATCCCCGGCAGGGCTTTGGCCAGATCGGCAGACTGGCGCACATCGCCTTCGATAACTGATTTAACACGGGGATCAATATTCTCCCGCCGGCCTAAGGAAAAATTGTCGAACACGGTCACCTCATGGCCGGCGTTGCATAATTCTTTAACGGTATGGCTGCCGATATATCCGGCACCTCCGGTAACCAATATTTTGCTTTTCAGAGCCAAAAAACCTCCAACCTTTTTAAACGTTTATTTCCTTTATCACAACCAACCGGTATTGATTATTTTTTATCCGGTGCTGCCGGCAATGGCGGAATGTTCTTCGTCTGAGTTTCCAATTCCTTTAAAATTTCCTCAATCGCCCGCTTAAGCTGCTGGTCTTCCCCGCTGAATTCCTTAAAAGGATCGTTATCCACATAAATGTCCGGCTCGACACCATAACCTTCCATAAGCCATTCTTTACCGGCCAGATCGTAACGCGAAAACTCCGGCTTGTTCAGACTGCCGCCATCGATAAAAGGCAACGAGCCGCGGATGCCGACCACACCGCCCCAGGTTCGTTTACCAATCAGCTTGCCCAGTTTGTGCTGCTTAAAGCGGTAAGAGAAAATATCACCATCCGAGGCGGAAAATTCATCGGCCAGGGCGATCATCGGGCCGAAAATCATACCCTCCGGGTTTATGCTCGGGGCGGCATTGCGGGCCACATTGATCATAACCGCTTCACGCCGCAGTCGCTCGATAATCATCGGTGAAACATTGCCGCCGCCATTGCCACGCACATCAACAATCAGTGCTTTCTTCCGCAGCTGCGGATAAAAATGCTTGACGAATTCATTCAGACCTTCCTGCCCCATATCCGGGATATGGATATAGCCGACTTTGCCGCCGGTGGCCTGTTCGACTTTGGCAATATTGTTTTCCACCCAGTTGAAATAATACAGATCGGATTCATCGGCGACTGGTGTAACCAGTACGGTCCGGCTGCCTTCAGACAACGGCTTTTCATTCAGTACCAGCTCAACCGTTTTGCCGGCCTGATTAATCAGCGCTGAAAAAGGGTTTATCATTTTATTGGTGGCCCGGCCATTGATGGCCAGGATAAAATCGCCCTCTTTTGCCCCGACGCCAACCTGTGTCAGGGGCGAAATGCGCGAAGCAACCCAGTTTTCCCCTTTCTGAATATTTTTGATTCGGAAATAACCGGAAACATCTTTTTCCAGTTCTGCACCAAGCAGACCCAGTTGGAAACGCTCGGGTTCAACCCGGTCGCCCCCGCCGGTATAAGCATGACCGGCATTCAGCTCACCAATCATCTCACCGATCAGATAGGTCAGATCGGAACGGTGGCGGACGTATGGCACAAGCGCTGCGTATTTTTCACGGATGCCCGGCCAGTCCACACCATGCATGTTTTCAACGTAGAAAAATTCACGCATCTGGCGCCAGGATTCATTAAAAATCTGCTGCCATTCGGTTTTATAATCAGCCAGGTATTCCATATTATCCGTGACCAGCGGGTTCTCAAGGGTCAGCGCGGCTGCCGGAAGATCGATGATAAAATATTTCTGACCGGAGCTGAGCAGCATTTTTTTCTGATCAGCGGAGATTTCATAACCGTCAACCTGGCCGAGTTCGGTTTCTTTTTTGTCTTCCAGATTGAACAGGATGAGTTTTGTATTTTCATCGCTGCTGCCTTTGCGCAGGTAATAAACTTTTTGCCCGACCGCTGAAATATTAAAATAGCTGGAAGATTTCAGCGGCAGGCTGATAATGCGGTTTTCGATGCCGTTCAGATCAATCTTCACCGTTTCCGCTGTGGCGGAACTTTTTTTATCCTTTTTTTCATCCTTTGGTTTTTCGGGCTCAGCCGGTTTGAAATGATCATTCTCCGGGCTAAAGGGCGACGGAGTTTGGGCGGCAAGGGTTACAAAATAAATGCGCAGCATGTCCTGATAGGCATGGTTCCACTCGGTCCAACTGTAAATCGGATTAAAATCACGGGCCGAGGTAAAGAACAAATATTTTCCATCGGAGCTGAAGACCGGACTGCCCGAGGCATACCAGGAAGCAGTTACCGCTGTTTCCCGGCCGGTTTCCAGACTGTACAGACAAACCCGGTTTAAACCGTCGTTTTCCGGGCGGGTAAAAGTGATCCATTTTGAATCGGGTGACCAGCCATATTCACTGAATTCCCAAACCGCTGAAGAAGCAACTTCACTTATTTTACGGGTTGTGATTTCCACATATTGAAGTTTTTGTCTGCGGTCGGCCCAAAGTAGTTTTTTACTATCGGGGGACCAGAATGGCTGATATTTATAGGTGATCCCGCCGGTGGTTATCTGAACCGGGTCGGCAGTTCCGTCAGCTTTAGTCATCCAGATTTCATCCTCTCCGCTCTGATCGGAGATAAAGGCAATCCATTGACCATCGGGTGACCATTTTGAATTGCGTTCATGAACACCACTGGTCTTTGTTAGATTATAGGTTAGACCGTTTTTTGCGGGAACGGTAAAAACATCGCCGCGGGCTCCAAAAAGAGCACGGTTGCCATCCGGAGCAATTTCATAATTGCTGATATTTTTGGCGACTTTTATCAACCGCTCCCGGCTGCCGGCCATATCTTCAGCGATTTGAATATTTAATTTTTCAGGTTTCAGTGAAGTCAGATTAAGCTTATAGATATCGCCGCCCAGCTCATAAACAATATGATCCTTGCCGGCTGAGGGGAATTTGATATCAAAATCTTTGTAATCGGTAAGTTGGGTTGTTTGCCGGGAAGTCAGGTCATAAACATACAGGTTCATCCGTTTTAACGGATTGCGGTCGGACAGGAAATAAATTTTCTCTCCGATCCACATCGGGATAATATCCTGCGCTTCATTATTTGTAATGTTCTCAACCTGTTTGCTGGTAAAATCAAAAATCCAGATATCATCGGCCATACCGCCGCGGTAACGTTTCCAGGTTCTGAATTCCCGGAAGACCCGGTTGTAGGCCATGCGGCTGCCATCGGGTGAGAACGATAGAAATCCGCCGCGCGGCACCGGTATTTGTTCCGGCAGACCACCTTGTTTGTCAATCAGGTACAGCCCGCCGTTAAAGGAATTATACGATGTCATCCGTGAGCGGAAGGCGATGGCTGAGCCATCTTTTTTCCAGTCCAGTACGATATTGTTTGGGCCCATCCGGTCGGCCACATCATCCCGTTCAAGAGTGGCCGTAATGGTCAGCCGTTTTGGTTCTCCACCGCCGGCCGGCATCAGGTAAACCTCGGTATTCCCATCATATTGTCCGGTAAAGGCTATTTCCCGGCCATCCGGGGAAAAACGGGCGAACATTTCATACCCATCGTAAGTGGTCAGCTTCCGGGCCAGACCGCCGTTCATTCCGGCCGTATATAAATCTCCGGCCGAGGAAAAAACAATCTGCTGATCATTGGTAGCCGGAAAACGCAGTAATCTGGCTTCTCCGGCCAGCGAAGTTGCAGCAAGCAACAGAAAAATAGGAAAAATGAATTTACAAAACCGCATAAGAACTCCATAGGTTTATTGAGAACAACAATTTCAAAAGCAGCCCTACAGCTTTAGCATTGCCTGGATCTGCAGATTAGTAGGTGAGCTTTTTGGACCACTGTTTGGGATGGAAAAATATAAAAAAGGCAAAAATCTCCAACCGGCCGATGATCATCAGAATCGAAAATATCCATTTCCCAATGGCAGATACGGCGGAAAAATTGCCCATCGAACCAATGCTACCCAAACCGGGACCGACACCACCCAGCGTAGCTACCGTACCCGAAAAAGCTTCGACCAGTGTCAAGCCGGTCAGGATTTCGAGCAGTGTTCCGCTAAAAACGATAAACAGGTAAAAGCCTATATATTGTACAGCATTGGCCACAATATCGTCACGGACTGAAGATTTGTCCATATAAACCTGAATGACCGCATTGGGATACATCAGGCGGCGGAGCTGCTGCCCGAAGGATTTTATTAACAGCAAAACCCGGTCGCTCTTCATACCGCCGGTGGTCGATCCGGCACAGGCGCCCTGCAGCATGAAATAAATAATTAACAATTGGGGCAGACCCGGCCAGACGGCTGTATCAGCCGAGGCAAAGCCGGTTGAGGTGCCAACGGAGACAAGGTTTAGTGCGGCCAGGCGAAAAGCCGTTGTCCACTCTGCTATGCCGTTAACTTTCAGAGAATAGGCGGTCAGAAGAATTCCGCCAACCATGGCCAGACTATAAAAACGAACCACGGACGAACGCCAGAACTCGCGCAGATTTCCTGAAACAACAGTGAATAAAAGGGCAAAATGAATTCCGGAAAGAAACATAAAAATAGTAATGATCCATTCAATAGCCGGACTCTTAAACCAGGCGATACTACTATTTTTGGTTGAAAATCCGCCGGTGGCAATGGTGGCAAATGAATGGGTAACGGCATCAAACAGCGACATCCCAAAGACATAAAGCAGGATCGTTTCAGCCAGAGTTAACCCGATATAAACGCCAGCCAGAATCCGGATGGCAGTTCCTGCCCTTTTCCGGAAATTCTCACGGACCATATTGGAAAGCTCGCTTCTAAACAGAACGACCTCCGCCAGCCCAATGAATGGCAGAACGGCCAAGACAAAAATAATGATGCCGATACCCCCGATCCAATGGGTGGAAGCCCGCCAGAAAAGCAATCCGAGGGGCAAAACTTCAATTTCGGCCAGAATGGATGAACCGGTTGTCGTATAACCAGAAACACTTTCAAACCAGGCATTGGTGAAGGTAAATGGTCCGCCGTACAAGACATAAGGCAGGGTACCGGCCAGAAAGGATAGAAACCAGCTCAGCACTACAATCAGCAGTCCTTCCTTATTGGAAATTTCCTGGGTCGGTGGCACGAAAATCAGCGGGAAAACACCAAACAAAACGGTAATCAATGCGCTGTATAGCAAGGGGATAAAAGATGATTCAGAATTAAAGGCTGAGATCAGAGCTGAAATCAGCATAAACACACTGTTAATCAGGATAGCCAGGGCCACATAGCGGACAACATTGTAAAGTCTCATTTGCTTGTCCGGTCCAGTTCGGCAATGTAGCACAGCTCTTCGACGGCACCGGACAAATAGAATATCTCATCCTTCGAGTTTATCTTTACATCGTACGGCAGACCTTTTTCTCTGAATTTTTTAACCCGGTCGGTGATCAGCAGAATCGGATCGATAATAAAAACATGGATCAGATAATTAAACAGGAAAGTGAAAACCAGGGCTGCAATCAGCGCCGTCAAACCGGGCATCATCGCACTGCGTGCTTTTTCTTTAAGCCGCGAAGCGGTATCGTACATGGTCCGGTCATTCAGGTTGATAAGCAGGTTTACAGATTCTTTAACAGCCAGAAAAGAATTATGGACCTGGTTAAAATACCAGTCCACATTGCCTTCTCTTTCTGTATCGGCAACCGGCCGGCCCCATAATTGTTTATAATGGTTATAACGTTCCCGGATCAAATCAAGACTTTCCTTTTCTCCCGGTATGGTAATATTGGAATAAGCAAAATTCAGACGGTCGGTAAAGGTGCTGTCAGCCACATGCAGGATTTTTCGTCCCTCATGACTTCTGCCGAGCATAAGAATCAGCACCGCGCTGTCTTCCCTTTCCAGAGCTTCGTTCATCAGTTTGGCGGCTTCGATGCTTTCATAATTTTCATCAAGAATATCCTGAACGGAGGTACTCAGATAATTTAATTCATACACCGACCATAGTCCGGCCAGGAATAACATGACCGTAAGAATCAGAAAGCCGGAAAGCATTTTAAGACGTAAACCCATAACACTACCTTTTATAATGTCCATTTCTGCCATTTGTGATCATGATCTGAGCAATATATCAGCAGTTTCTGATTGTTACAAATCTGCCAGAACTCCCTTTGGAAGCAGTGAAATAGTGAAACAGTGAAACAGAAAAGACTTAGCGTTCTCTGCGTCTCTCTGGTAATTCTCTTCGGTGGTTTTAATTTGTGTAATTCGTGGACATAGACTTTTGACAGGATACTTTGTCCCGCTCGGGCGGGAACAGGATAAACAGGATGAAACAAAACCCATCATTCCGCAAGAGCGGAACAAGTTTCCGAGGCGTGGAGCGACGAGGAAGCTCAGAAATATAGATTGCCACGCACGTACCTCGCTGGCCCATGCCCGTCATTATTTTGAGCAGGCTAAAGATATTTACCGCCAGCGATCGGAATGGATTCTGAAAGCCGTTCAAAAGCTTTGTCTTCCATAAATGAAAAGCGCGCTCCATAAGCAAAGATATCTGATTCGACAGGCCGCTCTATTCCATCGAAGATGTGCTTATTGATTATATGCAGAACGATCTGATGATGAATTTAAAGCAGTATTAACCGAATAAGAGTGATGAAATTTATTTATAAATTAGCGGATATTTCTCAGGATTTTCAAGCGAGTCGAGTTCCAAATCTATATCCAGGTTTTTCCAGTACAGATGTGTCTGATGTAAAATCTGAACTTCAAAAATTTCGTTTATCGTCGCATTTTTAAACCAGGGGAATTCTTTATAAGACAGAAAGTACTCCCTTTGGTTCACATAAAGCCAGAAACCCTGCGCTGAAATAATTGTAACTTCAGGTACTGAAGTGCTTTCCCCAGGCCTCTTCAATTTCATTTTGTTTTTCCTTTATGATCTTCATGATCTCCAATAATTGTTGGTCTGATAAACCATAATTATTAGCTAAAACTATTTCCGGTTTCATCCAGAACTTTGCTTCACCATCC
>DYOS01000110.1 GCA_020720405.1 Caldithrix sp.
TATCCTGTCAAAATTCTTTGTCCACGAATGACCCGACAGAGCCGGGCACAGCACGAATTTTCACGAATTAAAACCATAGAAGAAATTAACCACAGAGAACAGCGAGAAAATTGCAAGGAATTTGGAACTGGGAATTGAAGAACACCGATTTGTCATCCCGCCGGAGCGGGACAAGTCTTCGAACGATCCCGCCCGGGCGGGAGAGGAGAAATCTCAAAACTTATATGCAGCACAGATTCCTCCTCTTCCGGCACATGTGGGATCAGCATGACCGCAATAGTTTACAGTTTTTCTGCTCTCTGCTCTGTTATCTCTGCTAACTCTGTGTTAAAAATCAGCCCATAATTGACACGATGTAAAACTACCCGGCTTTGACTACGCTTCAGTTTTCCCAAGACCCAAACTGTCCCGGACCTTCAATTCCACCTCATCAAGAATTTTGGCGTTCTCAATCAGAAAACGTTTGACATTTTCCCGGCCCTGTCCCAGCCGTGTTTCTCCATAGGAAAACCAGGTGCCGGATTTTTCAATAATCCTGAAATTGACCGCCTGATCCAGCACATCGCCCTCGCGGGAAATACCTTTGGAGTACATAATATCAAATTCCGCTTCGCGGAAGGGTGGGGCCATTTTGTTTTTGACAACCTTTACTTTGGTCCGGTTGCCGACCATATCCTCGGCTTCTTTGATGGTGGCGATCCGCCGGATGTCCAACCGGATAGAGGTATAGAATTTCAGCGCCCGGCCGCCGGTGGTGGTTTCCGGGCTGCCGAACATGACGCCGATTTTTTCCCGGATCTGGTTGATAAAAATGACACAGGTATTAGACTTGCTGACGGTGGCAGTCAGTTTACGCAAGGCCTGCGACATCAGTCTGGCCTGCAAACCGACATGGCTGTCACCCATTTCACCTTCGATTTCGGCCTTGGGCACCAGCGCTGCCACCGAGTCAACCACAATCACATCAAGCGCTCCGCTGCGCACCAGCGTTTCGACTATATCCAGTGCCTGCTCACCGTGATCAGGTTGACTAACCAGCAGATTTACCGTGTCAACGCCGAGCTTTTTGGCATATCCCGGATCCAGGGCATGTTCGGCATCGACAAAGGCAGCATATCCGCCGCGGCGTTGCGCTTCAGCCACCACATGCAGGGCCAGGGTTGTCTTTCCGGATGATTCTGGGCCGAAAATTTCAGTGATCCGGCCGCGGGGAATACCGCCGATACCCAGTGCCGCATCCAGTGAAACAGAACCGGTTGGAATAATGTCAATATTTACTTTTTCCCGCGAGCCTAATTTCATGATAGAACCCTTACCGAACTGGCGTTCGATCTGGGTGATGGCAATATCTATTGCTTTATTTTTTTCTTCATTCATGGCCATGCCTGTATCTCCTGAATTGATAAGACTATTTCTGAAACAAAGGGTACTGCTGCATCACCGAATACTCGGCGCCGTCCGGCCGCAGCATGCTGCGCACCAGGGCAATTGTTTCCACTTTAAAATTAAAAGATTTAAAATTCTGGTTTTTGACGAAGCTTTCAATCACATCAACATGGGCTTCATCACGGATGCGGCCCAGGGTAAGGTGTGCTGAAAATTGGCGCTGTTCACGCTCAATTCCAACTTCTTCCATAGCATCCTCAATTATTTTATTCAGAGAAACCAGGCATTTTTCCGGTTCGGCCTTAATGCCCAGCCAGTAAACACGGGGTGCCTTTAGGTTGGGAAAGGCACCAAACTGCCCGGTGCTGATTTCGAATGGCGGAATATTAAATTTGAGCTGGGAAAGTTTTCGTTTAGCCTGGCTGACCACCCCCGGCTGCTGATTTCCCAGAAATTTTATAGTGATATGCATGCTGTCGGTGCCAACCCATTTTACCTCAGGGGCGATAATACTTAGTTGACGAACATAAATGTATATCTCTTCCCTGAGGCTTTCGGGCAGTTCGATAGCGATAAAAGAGCGTACCAGACGATTATCCATTCTTACCTCGTTTCGCTGAGCAGCCGGCGCAGCAATTCCAGCGCTGCCGCCATACCACGTTTTTTATTGATCAAACGGTCAGAACCAAAATGAAATTCGCGTACTGTTTCTGTATTTCCGATTCTGGCAGCGATATAAGCCAGGCCGACCGGTTTGGTATCCGTTGCGCCGCCTGGGCCGGCAATACCGGTTGTCGAAAGGGCACAGCCACTGCTGAATTTTTTCTGAACTCCCCGGGCCATTTCCAAAGCCGTTTCAGCCGAAACTGCTCCAAATTTTTCAAGAGTCTCCGGGTTGACGCTTAAAAAATCAATTTTACTCAAGTTACTGTAGGCGGTGACACTTCCCAAAAAATAATCGGAACTGCCCGGGATGTTGGTCAGGACATCTGCTATCAGACCGCCGCTAAAACTTTCAGCCAGGGCCAGGGTCAGACCTTTTAATTTCAGCAATTGGCCGAGATGCTCTTCCAATTCAATTTCCGCCTCGCTAAAAATATACTGCCCGATCCGTTCCCGGATAGCCTGGATAAACTGATTGAAATATTGCCGGCCCGGCTGATCCGGATTCTCCAGCCGGAAGCGCAGATCAACCCCGATGTAGCGGGGCAGGAAGGCTATGCTGACCAGTTTTTCATCATCAACCAGGTCCTTTAGCCGGTCATGCAGCCGCGATTCAGCGATACCGGTGGTGCGCAGCAGATGTGTTCTGATTTCCGGCAGGGTAAAATTTGCCCGCAGCCAGGGCAGGTAATGTTCGGTCAGCAGGTGGCGCATTTCACCCGGTACACCGGGCATAAAAAAGAAATGGATCGATTCTTTTTCAAAGCGCAGACCAGGTGCGGTACCAACCTGGTTTAGAAAAACCTGAGCCTTGTCGGGGACAAGGGCCTGGGCCTGGTTGGCCGGCAGCATGCCCAGGCCGCGGTGCCGGAGCAGTTCTTCAACATGGCCGAGAATCGCCGGGTCTTCAATCAGCCGGCTGTCGAAAAAACGGCAGATGGTCTGTTTGGTCAAATCATCCGGAGTCGGGCCAAGTCCGCCGGTGACAAAAATCAGGTCAGCCCGCTGACTGGCCGTTTCCAGTGCAGTAATGATTTCTTCCGGCTGATCACCAATGGTTGTTCCGTGGCGCACGGCGATGCCGGCTTCCAGCAATTTTTGCCCGATAAAGGCGGCATTGCTGTTGATGGTGTATCCGGCCAGCAGCTCGTTGCCGATGGCGATAACTTCTGCCGCTAAAATTTTGCTCATATCATCATCCGGATCAGGTGCATAAGAATCAGGCCGTACAGACCTGCTAAAACATCATCAGTCATAATGCCCCAGCCGCCTGGCAGTTTCTGGCTCTGGAAAACCGGGAACGGTTTCCAGATATCAAAAAGCCGGAACAGCAGGAACCCGCCCAGCAGCCATGCCCAGCTCCGGGGCAGGGTGAACAGAGTAATCCACTGACCGATAAATTCATCGATAACAACCAGTCCGGGATCCTGACCTTTTTCTGCCTCAATTTTCCCGGAAATCCAGATACCGGCGGTATAGGTAACGGCAATGATGATCAGCCAGCCCGGGATGGTTAGCGGCAGGAGATAGAAGATGAGCAGAGCCAGGATACTGCCGGCGGTGCCGGGAGCGATGGGGGAAAAGCCGCTGCCAAGCCCTGTGCCGAGAGCATAAATCAGGAATCGTTTCATAGGAAATTTCTACCGTTTTTCGGCGCGGACGGTGAGTAAAATTTTTATGGTCGGCTGGTTATCGATCAGGTATTTTATTCCGCTGTAAGCGGTAAGCGCAGTAACAAAAAACAGGGAAATGGTCGTCCACAATAACCAGGGCTGGTGAACTAAATTGAGCCGGATATCCGGGAGAAAAGATAAATAGGGATAAGCATTCAGATAAACCAGCAGGGTAAAAATGAATATCATCTGAAAAGTGGTTTTCCATTTGGCCAGACGGCTGGTGGCCATCGGTTGATGCCTGTACATGGCGTAACTGCGCAAAAAAGTGATCAGTAAATCACGGACGACGATAACCAGAGCCATCCACCAGTAAATATAGTCCAGCCAGGCGAAAAGGAACAAAGCGCTGCTGACCAGAATTTTATCAGCAAACGGATCCATATACTGACCGAATTTCGAAGTTTGATTATAGCGCCGGGCCAGATAGCCGTCGTACCAGTCGGTAATGGAAGCGATGGTAAAGACTACACTTGCCACAAATCGTTCTGTCCAGCCCGGAAGAAGAAATAAATAGATAAACAGCGGGGTCAGTAATATCCGGATTATAGTCAGTATATTGGCCAGGGTTGGTTTCATTTTAGTTTTCAGGTTATTAAAGTGCGGAATTTATCCTCTCCGGTAATTAATATCAAGGGATTGATGTAAAGCCCGACAGAGCCGGTAGGCGAGAACATGTCCGGTCTTCAACCTGCTTTGGATCAGCCGGTTGCAATTTATGTGTCGATTTACTGCCCTGATATCCTGGTGTTCATTGCAATCCAGCCGCAGGGGCGGGTCGCAGGCTCCTCTGAAACTTGTCCCGCTCCGGCGGGAATGACGGGTAAAAACAGCCTTTCTGCAATAGCCTGAGCGGCGGGATGAGGCGAAATCATTCCCGGATTTGGATCACTGCGTGCTGTCTGGTAATCGGAATTTGTTTTTGCAAAGGATAAGGCATCTGACTTATTTTATCTGTGTAATGTTTTGTTCAAATTGTTTCCATCAGTTTACAATCAACGGGACTCAATGAATAATCTTGTCTTGCGGATTTTTGTAGCCATGGCCGGAATTCCCCTGATTATCTGGGTTACTATTCAGGGCGGCTGGTATTTTTTTGCTCTGGTTCTGATCATTTCTCTCCTTAGTCAGTGGGAAATGTACCGCATGTTGCGGATGAAAGACGTCAACGTGCAGGCATTTCCGGGGTTTATTCTGGGTGTGGCTGTTCTGTTTCTGGCCCAGACATCGGCCTTCCTTTATCTGGGAAGTCTGGCCTGGTTCATTTTACTTTTTATGTTTGGCCGGGAAATGTTTTTGAATAAAGGTTCAGCTTTGATCAATATAGGTGGCACCGTGCTTGGGACGGTTTATCCGACCGGATTTTTTGCCACCCTGATTCTGCTGCGGAATCTGCCCACCGCTCCTGAAATCAATTCCGGCTCATGGATACTGACCATACTTTTTGCCATCTGGATATGTGATACCATGGCCTATTTTGTTGGTAAAAAATTTGGACGGCATAAATTATTTAAGCGCGTCTCACCGAATAAAAGCGTGGAAGGTGCGCTGGGCGGTTTTGTCGGTTCCATACTGACTTTTCAACTGGCCGGTTATCTTGGTTTTATCCCCGATGAAATCATGTTCAACTTAGCTGGCGGGATCATTATCGGCGTAATTGGTCAGATGGGTGATCTGGTCGAATCCTGGTTTAAGCGTGATGCCCAGATCAAAGATTCATCCGGCATATTGCCCGGTCATGGCGGAATTCTGGATCGTTTTGACAGCCTGGCCTTTGTATCTCCGGCCATGCTTATACTTTACTTAAACTGGGTATAGGATGGGCAAGAAGTTAAGTTATATCCTGTCTTTGACCCTTCTGTTTCTGGTTATTGCCTGGCAATGCCGGCAGGCCAATCAGAAGTATAATCAGACTGAACATCAGGGTGGGGTGATCCGGCTCGGTCTGACCGGCAATATCACTGAACTGTTTCCGCTGACCCTGACCGAATACAACGCTCAGAATATCAGTCGTTATCTTTTGCACCCGGCTCTGGTGGAGCTACAGCCGGGCGGGGAAGTGATTGTCGGAATTGCCCGCGGCTGGTACCGGCAGGACAGCACGGTGGTCCATGTTTATCTGAATCCGTTGGTACACTGGTCCAACGGCTCAACACTGACCGCCTGGGATATAGTTTCAACGGTCGATTTCATCCGGCGCCAGGCTCCGCAACTGAACCGGACCTTCCGCGATTTTGACCAGATTACTGCTTCTGCCGAAGATTCATTCCATGTGGTTTTTAATAAACCGGCCGGCATTCATGAAGGATTATTATCTGTTATCCCTATTCTGCCCCGCACTCTGATCGAACATTTTGGAAGTCACCCGGATTCTCTGCGTCTGGCTTACAACCGGGAGCTGCCCTCTTATGGCCCGTTCGTTGTCAGTGGAAAATCGGCCACCGAATTGCAGTTCCGGCGTAATCCCTGGTACCAGATTCAGCCGGTTCAGCCGGATTCTTTATTTTTTCATCTTTATTCCGGGATGGATAGCCTGACTGCAGATCTGGTGCTGGAAAAACTGCATTTTGTGGTGGATTATCCGGCCGACCGCCTGGGGCGGATTGTTCCCGGTCAACAGCCTTATCTGGTTGAAACCAGTCCGGAAGACGGCTTTACCGGTCTGGCCTGGAATCTCGGGGACGAGCTGCTGAAACGGCGGGAATTACGCCTTGCCCTTAGTTTGGCAGCGAATCGCCAGGCCTTTGTTGATGGAATTTTCGGGGGTTATGCCACCATCCACGATTCACCGCTGCCGCCTGGTCATCCTGCGGCATTGAAAGACAAAATAAGAGCGTTTGACCCGGAAAAATCAGCCCGGATACTGGATGCACTTGGTTTTGATCTGAAAAAAAATATCCGCTATCATGACCGGAAAGCACTTACCTTTGAACTAATCTATAACGAAGAAAACCGGGAGCGGGAACAGATTGCCAGAAATCTGCAGATCAACCTGCGCCATATCGGGGTTAATTTGATCGTCAGTGCTCTGCCCTGGGAGACTTATCTTCAACGGCTGGGTTCGGGACAGTACCAGATTGCCCTGCTGTCATGGGCGGCCTCGCCGGGCTATGGCCTCGCCGAATTATTTCATTCCGGGAGTATTGGCACCGGTCTTAATTTTATGCAATACCGCAATCCGCGGCTTGATGCTTTGCTCGACATGCTGGCCCGGGATGGTCAGCCGGCTGCAGAAGTATCGCAACTGGCTGAAGTTCAGAGTATCATCAGCCAAGATTTGCCGGTAACCGTGCTCTTCAGCCAGCAAAGAATCTTTCTGAAACATAAAAATTTGCACCATGTTAATCTCAACCAGGGTGCGTTTTTCCCGGGAATAAGAAACTGGCAAATTACAGATCAGGAAAAATAAGACAGGAGTTCGTGTGAGTGTAAAGCGTGTCTTACTTGTCGATGATGAAGAAGATTTAACCTGGACAATGTCGCGTCACCTGGCTAAGGATCGTGACCAATATGAAGTTTATGCAGTAAACAGCGGCCCCGCCGCGCTTGAGATATTATCACAGCTTCCGTTCCAGTTGGTTATCTCAGACATCCGCATGCCGGAGATGTCCGGGCTGGATTTGCTGATGCGCATCCGTGAGGATTATCCGGCGACAAAGGTGATCATTATGACTGCCTATGGTTCTTCGGAAATTCAGGACGAGGCCAATAAACGCGGTTGCTTTAAGTACATTGAAAAGCCTTTTGAGATTAATGAGATGCGCCAGCTGATTCTGAACAGCCTGACCAATAAACAGGGTTTTGAGGGTCAGATAAAAGATCTCCACCTGGCTGATCTGATCCAGATGAGCTGCCTCGGCCGCTTAAACAATGCTTTATCCATTGATCACGCCGGTGATATCGGTGTCATCTACTTTAATGATGGTGAAATTATTCATGCCCATACTGCCCATTCCGAAGGTGAAGAAGCTTTTTATGAAATTATCACCTGGGAAGGTGGTAATTTTTCAATCAGCAAAGAAGCCAGGCCGTCCCGTGAGAGTATTATGAAAGGCTGGCAATCCTTGTTATTGGAAGGCTTACGCCGGGCTGATGAGCTGCGCAGCCATGAAAATGAGCAGGCAATTCCGGTTGATAACCGGCATCTTGAAGTGAAACGGATGATAAAGGAACTGGTTGAGAGTAATAAAGTCGAGCTGGTTTCTCTGTTCGACAGCGGCGGATTTCCGCTTGCTTCGCATCTTGATCAGGAATTTGCCACCCGCTTCCAGTTATCTGAGATCTCCGGTTCCTTTGCCATGATTCTCAAAGATTCACAGATTGTCGGGAATGATTTTGAGGCCGGCAAACAGCGGGAAATTTATCTGGAGTATGAGCAGGGTATCCTGGCCTTCTTCCGTATCGGTCTGCGCCAGGAATTTCTGATTGTTTTTGTGCAAAATGCAGCCAACTGGGGTCCGGTTCGCCTGGCTGCAAAACAACTGGTAAAAAAACTGGCCACAATTCTGAGCTGATCGGGTTCTGATCTGCGAATTCAGCTGAAAAATCCTGGCTCCCGGATAATGCAATGGAAAGGAACGATATAAGATGATTCTGATGTGGATTGGTTTTTTAACTCTGATTATTATTCTTCTGGCTCTCGATTTGGGCGTGTTTCATAAAAAAGATCAGGAAATTAAGGTCCGGGAAGCAGTTCTCTGGACATTTTTCTGGATATTTCTGGCTCTGCTTTTTGATATTTTTATCTATTTCGCCTACCAAAATCACTGGCTTAATATTGGTTTTAATACACTCGAAATTGCAGATGGTGCAGACGCTGCCCTGAAATATTTTACCGGTTATATCATTGAAAAATCTCTCAGTCTGGATAATATCTTCGTCATTGCCATGATCTTTGCCTACTTTAAAGTCCCCGGAAAATACCAGCACCGGGTTTTGTTCTGGGGTATTTTAGGTGCCCTGCTGATGCGCGGTTTAATGATTTCGGCCGGTACGGTGCTGATCAGGAAATTTGACTGGATGATTTATGTTTTTGGCGGGCTGCTTATTGTTACCGCCATAAAAATGCTGCTGACCGGCAGCGAGACTATTGAGCCTGAAAAGAATGTATTGATCCGCCTGGCCCGAAAAATATTCCCGGTGGCCACGAATTACGTGGGTCATAATTTCTTTACCCGGATCAACGGCAAGAGAGCGGTTACACAGCTTTTTCTGGTGCTGCTTATTATTGAAAGCACAGATGTCCTGTTTGCCATCGATTCCATTCCGGCAATTTTTGCGGTGACGACTGATCCATTTATAGTTTTTACTTCCAATGTCTTTGCAATACTTGGTCTTCGTTCGCTGTATTTCGCCCTGGCCGCGATGATGGATAAATTCCGCTACCTGAAAGTCAGCCTGGTTTTTGTTTTGGCTTATGTCGGTGTAAAAATGATCCTGACCCATTTATATCCAATCCCGACCATGTTCTCGTTAAGCATCATCGCCACCATTCTTTTTATCGGTATTTATGCCTCG
>DYOS01000111.1 GCA_020720405.1 Caldithrix sp.
GCTCCTCGGAAACTTGTTCCGCTCCGGCGGAATGACGGGTTTCGTTTTCATCCTGCTGATCCTGTTCTCCTCTCTAAAAATTCTCTTCCCACGAATGCCACAAATTTTCACGAAACAGACTTAACCAGCTGTTCAGTTTTCTTATTTCTTCCCCTCCGGGCAATGGCCCTGACCAAACAAGCGCAGGCTTTCCGGCCAATTCTGATAAACCCGGTCCTCATACCGGTCATGGCAGGTCAGACAATAACTGACCCTGTAAATACGAACCAGTTCATCGCGGTTGAAAGGTCTTTCTCCGATACGACTCATTTGCTGCAGGGCATTCCCCTGCAAATCCACCATAGCCTCGGGCGGAACAGACCCAAGACCGGAGGCCTCGCTGTTGTACGACGGTATAAATGCCATTTGTCCATTTTCTACCATCAACTCACCTTCACCCAATCCCAGCCGTTTCGGATTGCTATGGCATTCGATGCAGTCCGGAACTGCTTTCCTGGTAATATGCGGATCAAAACCGGCCATGGTCAGCCACGTTTTTTGGGTTTTTATCTGCTCCGACCGGTCAAGTTCGGTCAGAAAAACCTGGCAGCCGGGCGCCATCGGCATCACCTGACCGCGCTGATCTAAGCCCAGCGCCGGATCTTCATAACGCAAAAAAGAGCGAAATTCCTTCCAGTGACCCGGAGTTTCCTTCATGGCAATTTTATCCATCTGCCGCATGGCCGGATTATATACTTCGTGACAGCCATAACATTGCGGTGTGTAAGCCGAATGACAAGCCTGGCAAGCTAATCGATTGTGCATTTCCTGGCTGCAGGCCGGGGCTGGTGATGGTACCGGGTGAGACCGGCCATCCAGTTTGGTAATCAATTTGTTTTGCCCGTTCTCCCGGATCAGGTTTGGATAAAAGGCAGAATCACGGGCCAGACCGAACAGGGAATCTGCACTTGTCCGTAGATTCGGATTAAGTCTGAGTAATTTCCAGACTGTGCTTTCCCGATCCGGACGGGCAAAAACAGGTACATGGCAGCTTCGGCAGGCGGCATAAACCGCTTCCTCCAAATGAGCATAGCGTTGGCCGTCGCCCATGACATCTTCCATGATATGGCAATCGATACAGACCAGTCCCAGTTCAAAATGGCGGTCGGCCGGCAAAGAATTGTAATAGCGTTCACCGGACAAGGTCTGCCCTGAAGGATTACCGGCCTTAAAAGGTGTACCGTAACCCTCCGATTCAAATTTGCCCTGGTAACTCAGAGCCGTCCGGTTGGATCGGTTATGGCATTTTTCGCAAACCGCGATCTCCATCCGCAGCGTAAACTGCGGATGATTTTTCCCCGCTTTACGCTGTAGATGGCAATCGTTGCAACCGCCGCCACGCTGACCAATTTCACCATCAAAATCATTTTCTGCTTTATTGATATGGCAGCCCGAACACAGTTTCCGCAGGTGGCTCCCGGCCAGCGAAGTATCGGAAATACCGCGGATATCGGCATGAATATTATCCAGCGAGTCACTTTCCAGCCATTGATAAAAGGTCGATTGCACCAGCCCGGCATTGCTGTTCATCAGTGAATTTTTAACATGATTGGTCAGATCAGGGTGACAGCCGTTTTTCCCGCAGGTTTTTCCGGCCCAATAAAGGTCTGATGGATTGCGGACCATCCCGGCGTGGGCAATGCCTTTCTCCTTAGCCAGACCATTCCCCAAATGACACGTGGCGCAACCCATGCTTTGATGGGGATGAGATGGACTGGTATCGGCAACTTCCTTGTGGCAGGCCAGGCATTGATCAGTCAGGCTGTTATCCATTTTGGAAGGCGGCCAGCTCAGAATGACCAGAATCAAAATAAGCACCGCGCTGATGGCGGCAGTGAACCAGGAGCGATTTTGTTTTATCTCATTAAAATCGGCCAATCGGCACCCCGCAAAAAGAAGCCGGTAAAAGTTTCGGCAAGATAAAACAGAGCCAATAATATGAGCAATCGCAGCCAGACGCGTTCAAAATCCGGGAAATACTGCAGCAGCAGCAGCAAGATAATGGCTGCAAGCGGAATAAAAAGGCCGCTGAACCAGACCGGCAGCCAGACCAGCATTTCCTGCAGACCAATAAAATACCAGGGCCCGGCAATATGAAAGGCAGGTGAACCGGGCATCCGGCCGATATCCGGCGGAAGAATCAGGCTCAGCACGGTTATCACCGCCAGTGTGTAGTAAAAAGTGTAGCGCTCCGCTTTCAGCCGCTGAATATGCACAAAGGTCAGAATCAGGGTTAAAATGGTCAGGCTGGCCGCATGATGCTGATAAATTACGGTGACGACTGCGTTTTGACCATCCGACCCAAGCAGCATATGCGATAATAACAAACCTATGCCGGGCATTTGTCCGAAAATTCCGTGCAGGATATAGATGGCGCTTTCCGATTCGAGACTGCCCCGGCTGAGGAATCCGCTAAATACCAGCCATAAACCGGCAACACCAAGCAGAATCAGTAGAAGCCAGGCCTTGAATTGGTAATCGCGGTAGGATTTTTTATCCAGATATTCCAGCCCATGAAGAATCATGGTAATCAGGAAAACATCCCCGGACAGAGCATGAACCTGGTACAGCCAGCTCCCGAAAAAGCCGCTCGAAACCAGACGGGTGACCGATTCGAAAGGTGCCTGAGGTGTGTTGAAAAACGGAATCAGAACGAGCCCGCTAAACAGGCCGATCAGCAAGGCGCTGAGTGAGAGTTCGCCCCAGCCGGGCATCCAAAGGGAGCGCCGGTACCAGAATTCCCGGTTTATTTTCATGGTTCAACCAATAGTGTTTGTCCGTCCTGATGGAAATTCAGCATGGTCAGACCAGTCTTCGCCGGGCCGTGTAAAACCCGGCCGTCGTTATCGAAACGGCTGCCATGACAGGGACATTCGAAAAAATTGCCATCAGCTCCAGCCTGAACCTGACAGCCCAGATGCGAACAACGCCGGCTGAACACGCGGCGGATTTCCCTGTTTTCCATAAAAAGTATCAGCCCTTCCCGCAGAAGAATACCATCATTTGGGATACCGTCCAGATTTATTTCCCGGCGCAGCGGTTTCCGATAAAAATGCCCGCTGAAACGGAAAAGCGCAGTCAGCAGACCAGCGAAAATCGAAAAACGAAACAGGTTGAAAATATTCTTTAGAAAATTTCTTCGGTTATTTGTCATAAGCGAAACACGGTCTATATATATCTCGACACCATATCGCAAAATGCTCAATCTTCATTTTAAGTTATAAAAGACCTTGTTTTTTCAGGGCGCGGATACCCTCTTTAGCATACAGATTCCCCTGACCCTGCAGAATTAATTCGCAGGCCGGACGCAGCCGGTCATGGTATTCCGGAAAACGGCTCATCGTCCGGATGGCCTGAATCAGCGGCCGGTAGCGATGATCACCAACGCCTTCTTCTATCATCAGCAAAAGAAGGTCTTTTGCAACTTCATTCCCTTCCCGGGCCAGGCTGGCTAATTGTCCGGCGGCCAGGCTGCGTAATTTTGGATGATTGCCGGCCATCAGATAACGCCGGGCAATTTTAAGGCGTTGTTCACTGCCAAGTGTTGAATCGATTTCATTGAAAACCGCTTCGCGGATCAGTTCATCCCAGGAATCGCTTTGCAGACCAAGCTCAACATAGTCCAGTTTTTTATTACCACCTTTGCGGATCAGACAGCGGATGGCTTCGGCCCGGACCGCAACCGAAGCATCATTTTTAAAGATTTTTTTTAATTCCGTCATAGAAAAATCGGTTTGCAGGGCAGTCAGACTGCGTAAAATTTCTATCCGGATTCTGGCGGTTTGCTCATCCTTTAAGCGGCGGATCAGTTGGCGGGCGGCGGTCTTTTGTTCCCTGTCCGTGAAGGAGTTTATTTTCGACAGGGCAAAAGCAGCCTGCTCCCGTTCGTATGGATTTGCCGAATGGCTGAGCCGGTCGGTCAGAAATTTTACCGTGCTACTCATCTCGCCTGCTACAGCGGTTGATGTCAGCCGGGTGTAGGCGGTGATGCGGTCCATTAACAAAGGTGATTTTTCTGCCTGCAGAAACCAGTAAGACCATGGTTTTTCCTGTTCAATTTCAGCCAGAACTACAGCATTGCTATTGATAATTACATCCTGAGGAGCGGCGGGCAGAGGAATGGCAATGGTATCCCGGCGGGCAGAAGTGGAAACCGTGGTTGACTGATATTTTCCACCAGCTACAATCAGCACCGGAATTTCAGCATGGTACAGCGCGGAGTCCTGTACTTGTTCGAAATATAAAAACAGGGTTTTTGTCTCTTCCCGGAAAAAATGCGTCACTTTTAAATGCGGTACACCAGCCCGGTAAACCCACTCATCAAAAAAAGTCGTCAGATTTTGCCCGCCGGCCTCTTCCATGGCTTTTTTAAAATCATTACTCTCGGCATGACCAAAAGCATGCTCGTCGAGATAGCGGTCAATTCCGCTGCGGAAAGCCGCCTCCCCAATTTTTTCGCGCAGCATGTGCAGAACTGAAGCACCCTTGGTGTAAACCAGACCGGGATGATCACCGGAGAGGTGAGCTGGATTTTTCGATTCTGCCTCAATCACCGGTAACTGGGTGCCGCGCCACAGATTGTAGCGGAAGTCCTCATCACCTTTCCAGTCACGGTAATACAAATGCGTAAAATAGGTGGCAAAGCCCTCGTTCAGCCAGATTTCAGACCAATCACGACAGGTGACCAGATCGCCAAACCACTGGTGAGCCAGCTCGTGCGCCACCAGACCATCGCTTTCAAAAGTCAGGTGGGCCGAAGCGTCGTGAATGGTCCTGTCAGTAATAGTAGTGGCACTGATATTTTCCATTCCGCTGAACATAAAATTGGTGATCAGGGCCTGGCTGTATTTTGGAAAAGGATATTCAAAACCGGTGTAATCCGAAAAAAAACGCAGCATGTCCGGAGTCCGGCCAAAAGAACGATAGGTTGTTTCTGCACCTGTTTCCGGGTAAACAAAATACTCAACCGGTTTGCCGTGGTAATCATCCGTATATTTTTCATACGCACCAATAACCAATGAAATCAGATACATTGGTGTCGGCTGTTCAAGCTGGTAATACCAGATCGTTTTATCTTCCCGCCCAATCTGACCCAACAGCCGGCCGTTTGAGATAACGGTTTGACCAGCCGGAACGGTGACGATGATTTCAGCCGTCGCTTTATCATTGGGAGAATCATATCCCGGAAACCAGTAACGGTTGTCTTCGCCCTCACCCTGACTCCAGATCTGGCTGCGCTGATAAGGGTCCATGGCCGTCGGATTATAAAAGAAAAGACCACGTTCCGGAGTAGCTTCATAAAGAATCCGCACGGTAAGGGTTTGATCGAAGTCCAATTTCCGCTCCAGCGGAATAATCAATTGCCGGCCGTTATTTACAGCGTTGGTAATAGTATCACCGGAAATCAGAATCAGCACATTTTCAAAATTTATAGCGTCAATCCGGATGCTGTCCAAACCATTGCCCAGCGAGCGGAGGCTTATTTCCGCATCGCCCAGCACCCGGTGTTCTTCGGGGATAAAAGAAAACTGCAACCGGTAATGCAGAACATCGAAGGAATGACTGCGCCATTGTTCGGCCGCCGGAAGGAGTGCTGCCAGTGCAAATAAGATTCCGAGCAGTTTCAAAGGTTTTATTTTCACAATAATTCTCCCATCAATGTGTTGGCACTTGCTGCCTGAATTGCTACTTCGGCGAAATCGCCCGGCAGCAGCTTATCGCTGAAAAAAGCAACCGCCTTATTGCCATCCGTACGTCCGATAACCTGCCCGGTTTTCCGACCGGGACCTTCAACCAGAACTTTAAATTTCTGGCCGATATGAGCTTCATTTTTTAATAAAGAAATCAATCTCTGCAATTCGATCAGTCGATCCAGACGTTCCGATTTAACCTGTTCCGGCACATCATCCGGGTATTTGCGGGAAGCAATGGTTTGTTTGCGTTCCGAATATTTGAACATAAACGCCGAGTCAAATTGTAATTCCCGGATAACCTGAAGTGTTTCCTCAAATTCAGCATCGGTTTCTCCCGGAAAGCCGACAATAATATCGGTGGTCAAAACAACACCCGGGATGAGCTGACGGATATGGGCGGCCAGATTTTCAAATTCCCGACGGGTATAGGTTCTGTTCATCACCTGTAAAACGCGGTCGTTCCCGGCCTGCAAAGGCAAATGGATATGCTTGCAGATTTTGGGATTGCCGGCCATTTCCTGGAGCAGATTTTCCGGGAAATCCTTGGGATGCGGCGAGGTAAAACGGATCCGCTCGATTCCATCAACTTCGCTGACCAGTTTCATCAGCCGGCCAAAATCGTATTCACCAGAGCGGTAGGAGTTTACATTCTGTCCAAGCAGGGTAACCTGTTTAAAACCCTGACCAGCCAACTGCCGCACCTCATCCTGAACATTAAAGGGATCACGGCTGCGTTCACGGCCCCGGGTATAAGGCACAACACAAAACGTACAGAAATTGTCGCAACCGCGCATCACGGCAACCCAGGCATTGATCCCGGCTTCAGCCCGGGGAAAAACATCGGAGTAAGTCTCAAATTCGGACAGGGTCAGGGCAAAATCCTTCTCACCGCTATCTTCCACATGGCGGATCAATTCGGGTAATTTTTTGTAGGAATCCGGTCCGGCGATAATGTCCACACCAACGTTATCACCAAGCAATTCATCACGCAGGTTTTGGGCCATACAACCCAGCACACCCATAATCAGCTTCTTGTTGCGCCGTTTGAGATGCTTCAGATTGGCAATACGGTTTTGTACTTTTTGGTGGGCATTTTCCCGGACCGAGCAGGTGTTTAGAAAAATAACCTCGGCCTCTTCGGGTACTTCGGTAAAGCCAAACTGATGACCGGCCAGAATCGTTTTAACAATTTCGGTATCGTACTCATTCATCTGACAACCGTAGGTTTCTATATATACTTTTTTCAAAGGAGTTCTCCGCTTAATTCTTCGTCTGTAATTCCGGTGATTTTCACTGTATGGATTTGATTTTTCAGATTGCCGGCCGCCCTGATTCTTACCCGCAGGTAATTATCGGTAAACCCGTTCCACCAGCCTTGTTCTTCCTGTTCGAACAATACATCAACCTTTTGCTCCAGCCAGCCGAGCTGGAATCGTCTTTTCTGACGCCGGCCCTGATCAGTCATAATATGGTTACGGCGTTTTTTCTCCTGCGGATCGATCTTAGGTTTCAGCTTATAAGAGGCGGTTCCTTTACGATCTGAATAGCAGAAAACATGGTAGAAGGCTATGGGCAGATCGGCCAGGAATTTTCTGGTATCAGCAAAGGCTTCTTCACTCTCCCCCGGGAAACCAACCAGCACATCGGTACCGATACCGATTCCGGGGATATTCAGTGAAGCATATTCTACAGTCTCACGGAATTCCCGGATGGTGTGTTTCCGGCGCATCTTCTCCAGTATTCCGTCATTGCCGCTTTGCAGCGGAATATGCAGGTGGCGGCAGATGGTTGGGAATCCGGCAATTATATCAATTAACTCATGGGTTACGGTGGTCGGCTCAATCGAACTAATGCGCAAACGGTGCAAACCCGGCAAAATGGCCAGGCTTTTTAGCAGGGCTGCAAAGTCCCGACCGTTGTTGGCATAAGTCCCGATATTGACACCGGTCAGCACAATTTCCCTGAAACCGAGCGCAATCAATTGTCTGGCTTCATCAAGAACATCCTCAAAATTACGGCTGCGGGCCGGCCCACGGGCTGCAGCAATAATACAGAAAGAACAGACGAAATTGCAGCCGTCCTGAATTTTCAGATTGGCCCGGGTTTGGGTGTCATATAAACCGATAGCATCGATTATAAACTCATCCCGGGAAATTTTAGAGGTGTGAACTACAACCGGATTCTGACCCACATCCAGGTTATCCAGAAAATCGGTTATCTGTAATTTATGTTCATTTCCGATAATCAGGCTGACCCCGTCAATTTTACGCAGGGCCTCGACATCCATCTGGGCATAACAGCCGATAACGGCTACTTTGGTTGCCGGATTCCGGCGCAGACTTAGCCGGATAGCCTGGCGGCATTTGGCATCAGCCTGTTCGGTAACGGTGCAGGTATTAATCACGGTCAGATCAGCGGCCTGCCCCCATTCGACAATATGATAACCGGAATTTTGCAGTCGTTTAGCAATAATTTCTGTTTCAGCCTGGTTTAGCCGGCAGCCTAAAGTATGAAGTGCTGCTTTGGACATTTCATGTTCCGGGACGAATATTTCAAATAGTACTTAATTTTGGTCACCTTTAACCTCTAATCGAAAAGTTGGCGAATTTATGCCCCGCAGCCGCTTTTTTCAACATAGACAGGTCTGCAATGGCAGTTGATCTTTTGGAAAGGGCAGTTTAAAATTGGCCAGGATTGTTAAATACCACATAGGGTAAAATCATGCAGGAAGTCAATTTACTAAGTCACGAAGATCAAAATCTTCTCCTGGCCAGCCTGGAATCACAGACCAACCTTTACCTGCCGAAAAAGAGTCCCCGCCTGGGCGACCTGACCGTCCATTTTTATGAAAGATCCACCGGGGATGAATCCGGTTATGTTTTTCAGATTCGGTGGGGTAATCATGCCCTGTTTACCGAGCGCCATGTTCACAGCGCCGAACCCGATGTACTGATGAATGGTTTATATTCGCTGATCGGCCAACACAAAGTGGTGCTTAAAGAAAAAATCATTAATTACAGTATTGAGCAGCTTTCGACAATTTTCAATATTGAACTGGAACCAGTGGTTCGCAGGCGAATTCCTTCGTTGATAGATTATTCTATTGAGATAAAGAAAGCCCGCAAGAAACCAGGCTCTATGACCGATGCCGGCTGGCCGGCCTTAGGTATTTCCATTTCATGGAATGATGAGATGGGTGCTTTCAGGGAATTTGTTTTCCCATTGGAAATCGACCGCAAAGCCGGTCATTTTGTATTTGATAGTGACAGCTTTATCAGAAAACTGATCCACTTCCGGGATGTAGAAGATTAGAATTTTGAAGACCTGACATTTTAGAAGCTAAAGCCACCGATGACCCCGAACGCACCGAAAGGAATCCGGAACTGGGAATTGGAGAACTCCTGAGTCGTCATCCCGCCGGAGCGGGACAAGTTTTCGAACGATCCCGCCCGGGC
>DYOS01000112.1 GCA_020720405.1 Caldithrix sp.
GGCTGAATCCAGACCAGTAAAAGAAAAAACTGATTAATGGATAGGCTTAATAGTGATATCTGGCTTGAAGAAAATCGATGCGCTCATCCCTTACCAGATATACAATCCGGTGTTCCTGAGTCAAACGTCGTGACCAGGTCCCGGGTGCTAAATATTTAAGTGGTTCAGGCTTGCCAATTCCCTGAAATGGTGATAGTAATATTTCTTCAATAATTTTTAAGGCATGTAAAGCTATTTTTCTATCAGTTCTGATCCAGTATTCAAGGTCTTCCCGAAATTCCGGATGAAAAACTGCATCCCTGTTTTCAGGGTTGGCTTTATTTGGTTTTCCCAATTCCCAACTCTTCTTTGAGTCTGTTCAAAGTTGATACAGGTTCCGATCCGGAAAGCGCCCGATTTAAGGAAGTCAGCAAACGCTGGGCATTTTTTGGTGATCGTAATAAGTGTGCTGTTTCGATCAGACCCGATAATTCCGAAAATGAAATTAATGCAACATCTTCTGCATTTCTACGGGTGATCAGCACGATTTCTTTGTCATCTGCAGCTTTATTAAGCAGTTTGGCCAGGTTGGTCCGGGCATTGGAATAGGTTGTATGAATAATCATTTGAATACCTCTTAGTTGTACAGAATCATTGTACTGCTTAAAATGCAGAGGATCAAGTTGGGTTGTGTGGCAACGAGGTGCCTTAGTATGTTAATAACCTGCTAATTCAATTTTTTCAGCGTACCTGATAGCCTGTTTGGTGTAAACAATTTCCCAGGTCACCAGTCCAGCTCAAAAGAGTCGCTGATTTCAGTACTCGGTCCTTTATTTATAGATTTACGCATCCCCGGATGGCCAGAAGATAAAGCGTTTCCTGAATTTCAGGCCGGTCTTTTCCGGCCAGAAGTATGGCATTATTTTGCTTACCTGTAATTTGAATAAACTCATGTGACAGGGAAGCCTCCTTAGGAAGATTGTAAAAATCTGACCGGGCTTTGGTTACACTAATCGTCTTCAAAAATACATCCTAAATCCGGGGAAAACGCATGCTATTTTGTAGGCCAATGCAGGATAGACTGTATGTGATTTATTGCTGAACAGGTTGAATGTAAATTAAAATCACCCTGCCGGTTTTATTCCCGGCAGGGTGAAATCCATTATTTCTGTACTTCGCTGCTTTCCATAATTCCGAACCAATCGATTTTTCGGGTCAGGTACATAACCAGACCCAAAACCACGAACAAGCCGATACTGCCCATGAGCAGGGCATAATCCTGTAACTGCAGCAGGATAAACAGGTAACCGTAAAGCAGGATAAGCACACCGGCGATAATCAGTGTCTGCAGATTGTCGGCCAAAACACTGCGGGCATACAGAGTAATCATGACGATAATGGCGATGCTGGCAATCCAGTAAGCCTGGGCAAAAATCAGGTATTCGGAAATGGACAGAAGCAGGGTGTAAAAAACGAGCAGGGCAAAACCGATCAGCAGGTACTGAATAGGATGAATGACCCGCCGGGTGAGCAGTTCAATCATAAAGAAGGTTAGAAAGGTCAGGGCGATAAACATGATGGCATACTTGGCCGTGCGCATGGTTTTCTGATACTCATCCACGGCCAGCAGCAGATTGACTCCGAACAAGGTCTGACCAACCAGGTTCTGGGTTCCGATCCAGGCCTGGGGAAAATTGCGGTTCAGGTGCAGCACTTTCCATTTGGCTGTAAATCCGGAGTTATCCACGTTGCGCTCTTCGGGTAAAAAATCACCCATAAAACTGGGGTTGGTCCAGTCGGATTTAAGCCCGGCCAGGGTTTCTTTGCCAACCGGGGAAAAGAGCAGACCCGAACTGCCGTTTAGATCGAGCCGGATATGAAAATTATATTGAGTCTGTGTTTGACTTAGCAGCGGTTTAATGCTGATACCGGACTGGATGACATCATTATTGGGCAAACCCGGATTGGCCGGATAGGCGCTGCCGTTCCATTCGATGCTTACAAACTCACGGATGCCTTTCATGTCCGAAATACCCAGAGCCAAAAAGGCTTCATTCCATAAAATATCTTTTTCCGGCAGGTTGATCAGGGAAGGATCAGGTGAAGCAAAAAAACCGTTCAGGTCCAGCTGCCCTTTGTACAGAATGACCTCGTAAATGCCGCGGTAGCGGATTTCCGGGGCCAGACTGCCGTCAATTTTTAATTCTTCCGGCAGGAAGTGGGCATAGCGTACCGTCTCGATGGTGTTCTGCTTTTCATCCTTAAAAAAATAACGATAGGGCAGGGTCAAAACCGGACCGATAACCACCTGTTCGGCGCCCCATTTTCCACTGACTTCGAGTGTGGCCTCATCCCGCCGTTCCATCCGTTCCTGGATTAATTCGTGGATCATCAGCGATGGGATGAGCAGAATCAGGGTCAGGAAGGCAATGATAAAAAGCCTCATGCCGATGGAATTTCTGATTGAACGTACGGCCATTTTATACTCCTTTATTAAAGTAAAACTGAGCGAATCAGCATCATTTTATGGTTCAGACGATAATTCTGCCCGCTGAGCACCGCCACATAAATACCCGAGGCGAGCCGATTGTTCCGGTCATTCCCGGTTTGAGGCAGAGAAGCGCTATTGTTTTATTCATTTATTGTTTCTCCACTTTTCCGTAAGGTTAGGCGCTGATAGTTGAAAATAAACAATCCCTAACAGCAGGGGAATAGATTTTTAAAATTGTTTATGGTCACTGCCGTAAAATAGTTTGGACAAGCCGGGAAACATGCCGCAATTTTACCGTAAGTTGAATCTCTTTTCCAACGGAGATGATATGTATTATTTCAGAATGTTTCTGATGGCCGTATTGCTGCTTTCGGCTGCCGGTTTACTCAAAGCCGGAACGGTCAGCGGTTTTATCCACGATAAGCAAAACGGCGAACGGCTGATCGGCGCCAATGCCTGGCTGGATGGGCTTAGCCTGGGTGCCTCGAGCAATACGGCCGGTTATTTTATCATCACTGATATTCCGGCCGGTCTGTATTGGCTGCAGGTTGAATATATCGGCTACCATCCCCTGCGCCGGGAAATCCGGCTTAGCCCGGATGAGGACCTGGTTATCAAAATTGCCCTGATACCCGATGTACTCGAAACCGAAGCCATTGTGGTCACGGCCGATTCGGTACGTACCTCCGAGCGTTTGTATCAGCAGCCCATATCTCAGGTGCAGCTTTCCCCGCAGGAAATCCGCCGCATGCCGCAGATTGCCGAGGCTGATCTGCTGCGCACATTGCAGGCCCTGCCGGGAATTTTACCTTCATCCGATTATTCATCTGATTTGTATGTGCGCGGCGGAACACCCGATCAAAACCTGTTTCTGGTCGACGGTGCCGATGTCTACAATCCGGAGCACGTCTTCGGTCTGTTCTCCACTTTTAATACCGATGCCATCAAGGATGTGCAGCTTTCCAGGGGCGGTTTCGGCGCAGATTTCGGCGGACGATTATCCTCCATTCTCGATGTGACCAATCTCGACGGCAACCGCAATGAATTCGAAGGCAGTGCCGCGATCAGTCTGCTTTCGGCTAAAACCACCCTGCAGATGCCGCTTGGCTCAAAAGGCTCGGTTTCGGCTTCCTTGCGCCGCACTTATTTTGATAAAACTATCGGTCCATATATAGAAGAGGTGCCCGATTATTATTTCTATGACGGTCACCTTAAAGCCTTTTTTGACCTGAATGAAAAGAACAAATTGTCGCTTTCGACCTATTTTGGTGACGATGTGCTGGACTATGTCTTTAATCCGGATATTGAAGATTCACCGCGTCTTTATTACAAATGGGGCAACCGCACCTATAGCCTGCGCTGGACTCATATTTTCACGCCAAGATTGTTTTCTAATTTCTGGTTAACCGGCAGTCAGTACCGTTCTGATTTTAAGTTTGGCGATAATTTGAATGAAACAAACAGTATTGATGATCTGACCGCCAAAGGCAGTTTTGAATATGTTCGCAGCGCCGGTCTGCGCACCAAATTCGGATTTGAAGCCAAGCATGGTTACGGCCGTTACCGGGAAGAATTCCCCGGCGGGCTGGTCAATATTGATGTGCATCCCAATCATTTTATCGGTTATGGTTTGGTTGAATGGCAGCCGGCGGCCAAATGGCTGGTTGAGAGCGGATTGCGTTACAATTATTTTTTCTCCAATGCCGACTATCAGAACTGGGAACCGCGCTTCTCGGCCAAGTATAAAATCAATCAACTGTCATCGCTGAAATTTTCCACCGGACTGTATCACCAGTACCTGAACCGGATTCCACGCCTGTTCTTCGCTGATATCTGGACGACTGCCGATAAAAATTATGGTACGAGCAGCGCCGTTCATGCTATTCTCGGCTATCAGCGGGAAGTGGCTAAAAACCTGGCTTTTGAAACGGAAGTCTATTACAAACGATATTACAGTATTTATTCTTTTAAAAATTTTATTACGGAATTGCGTCCCTCTTATTATACTGCTGATGGTCTGGCCGTTTATGATCAGACCAATGGATTGTATGACAAAGGTGAGGGGCATTCGCAAGGCATTGAATTTCTGCTGCGTAAAAATTTTGGCAGTATCAGCGGCTGGTCGGCACTGGCTTTCTCGGAAACCCGTCATCACATTCAGGGTCTGAATCAGGACCAGCCTTATACACCGCGGCACGACCGGACTATTGTCTTCAATACCGTGGCCAATATGGATCTGAAAAATGCCTGGCGCGAGGTTACTGGTCGGATTTACAAGGCCGAACGCAGTACCTGGCTGCTTGGTATTAATTTTATTTATTCATCGGGTCAGCCCATCACTTTGTCATCTTCCACTTACGCCATTAATCCGTTCCCGGATCGGGATTATGACGATATCGCCCTGTACCCGACCGAACTCAATACTTTCCGCCTGCCCTATTACAGCCGGCTGGATATCAGCCTGACCTGGCAAAAACATTTTAAGAACTGGACCATGGAACCGTATCTGCAGGTGTATAATGCCGGCAACCGGGAGAATATCTGGTTTATCCAGTACACCGATGAACTAAGCGGCGATAAACTTATCCAAAATGTCGATACGGTGAATATGCTGCCGCTGCTGCCGACCATCGGCGTCAACTTTAAATTCTGAGGTTGCCATGAAAACGATTATTTATATTTTTAGCCTCGGCGCCCTGTTGCTGCTGGCCGCCTCCTGCGGAAAAACCAGTGTGGAAATCGACTCGTCCACCTACCAGCCAAAGATTGTCATCAATGCTCTGCTTGAACCGGGCCAGACCGTGCAGGGCATAAAACTGACCCGCAATTTCCCGGTCGGTGAAACGATTGATGTCAATTCCTGCAATCTGACTTCTGCTGTAGCCATGATGCGCGACGAAAGCGCCCAGACCGATTATCCGCTGACCTTTGACCCGCAAACCGAAAGCTTTTATGAGGCCACAGGCTCGTTGCGGATCGGCCACAATAAAACCTATTCCTTCACGGTTCAGGCCGAAATTGACGGCAAAGCCCTGCAGGCCTCAGCCAAAACCACCACGCCCGGCAGCGGCTTTTCCATTGATGCTGCGAAATCGGTTCCTGAATTTATACATTACCGTGACTTTGAAATTGATGGTCAGCCGGTTCTCCCAACCCTGGTCTATAACCTGACCGGCGGAGTGGGCTTGTACGCCCTTTCCATTCAGTCTCTGGAAGGTGACAGCAGTACGTTTATCACCGCCAATCCCTTCGGTGTTAAACTGGAAGAACTTGAACCACAGCAACTGTATGAAATGCGTTTTTCGCAGGCCTGGGACCTGTTTGAATCGCGCAGCAGCGGGCAGGCTGAACTGGAGATTTTCTGGTACCAGTTTTGGTTCTATGGCAATTATCAGTGTGTGCTGTATGCCGGTGACCGGAATTACTGGCATTTTATCCAGACCTATGATGATGTTCAGGATGTGGATGGCAATCTGCGCCAACCGCTGATGTATATCGATGGCGACGGGATCGGCCTGTTTGGCTCCGCCGCCCGGGATACGCTGAATTTCCGATTATTACCGTAGCCCGCTGTTCAAAATCTTGAAAATGAAACGGATGGATTGAAGGCCGGGTCGGTGGTTCGCAGCCGTCTCATTCTGCACTGCATGGCACTTTTGACCTGTTATTCCGCCGGAGCGGAACAAGTTTCTGAGGAGCCTGCGACGAAGAATCCCCTCAATACCTGCTGCCGAGGGGATGCTCCGCTCCGGCGGGATTCGGTATTCCGGGCTAAAGCAAGTTAATAGCAACCGGCGCTGATTGTCCCATTTTACTCTTTTACTTATCTTCCCGCCGATATAACCAGCTTCCGGAGTCTGTATTGCATTATTTAGCCACCGCAAAAGAAACCTCAAACCTTAGCGCCCGCCATCAAAATCTTGAGTACCGGAATTTTTCTCCCAACGGACTGCAACTGAGCAGCGTCGGTTTTGGCGGTTACCGGATTCATCCTTCCATCGATCTGCACCGTCAGGCGCTGCGTCAGGCTCTGCTTTCCGGTGTTAATGTGATTGATACCAGCAGTAACTATACCGACGGCGGTTCGGAAACCCTGATTGGTGAAGTGCTGGCCGAACTGGCTGCGGCCGGCCACCTGCGCCGCAATGAAATCTTTGTCATGACCAAAGGCGGCTATCTGCAGGGGCAGAATTATGAACATAGCCAACAGTTGAAAAAACAAGGCCGTCCGTTTCCCGGGCTGGTTGAATACGCCGCCGGACTGGAACATTGCATCCATCCCGAATTTCTTGAGTGGCAGATCGGCGAGTCGCTCAAGCGATTAGGGTTGCCGGCGGTTGATTGCTTTCTGCTGCACAATCCCGAGTACTTTCTGCAGCATGCCCGGCACATCGGTCTGCCGTTGCCAGAAGCCCGCAGCGAGTATTATCAGCGTATTAAACATGCTTTTATGCAGCTCGAGCAGGAAGTCCGCAACGGACGTATCGGGTGCTACGGCATCAGCTCGAATACATTTCCCAATCCGTCCGGACATTTTTCATTTACCTCGCTTGAGCAGGTTTGGCAGGCAGCCGATTCCATTTCACCGGATCATCATTTTAAAGCCATTCAGGCACCTTTCAACCTGTTTGAAAGCGGGTTGGCCACGGAAAAAAACCTGTCCGGGCAAAAGACCACGCTCACCTTTTGTCGGGAAAAAAATCTCGCTGTTTTTGTAAACCGTCCCCTCAATGCCCTGTCTGGCCGCCGCCTTTTCCGCCTGGCGGATATTCACGGTTCACTCGAAACGGATCCCGAAAAGGCCTATGAACGGTTCAATGATATTATCCGCCTTGAAAATTATTTTGAGAAAGAGCTGAGCAGCTTTATTTCCGGCGATGATCTAAAAAAAGACATTCTTGAAAATCTGGCCACCGGCAGTTATTTGGCTGTAAACTGGCAGCAGCTGGGACCTTATCATGCCTGGATCGATTCAAATTCACGGGTCATCGTTTCGCGGGTCAGTCATGCGCTGGAGCAAATCGCCGCCCAACCGGTTCTGAGTGATGATATAAAACACTGGCTGGACGAATACTCAGCCGCTTTCAACGAGACCGTGGATGAGGTAACCAATCTTTACAAGCGCCAATCTGTGGCTGAAAATAATGAATTAAAAAAAATACTGAAGGCTGCCGCACCGCTCTGGGATGAAGCCCGTGGCTTGTCGGGTAAGGCTTTACGGGCTTTACGCAGCACAGCGGGTATAACCTCGGTGCTGGTTGGCATGCGCCACCCGGAATATGTGCAGGATGTTCTGCAGGAAGCGGAAAATCAGGTCCCGGCAGAGGATAATTTCCAAACCTGGTCGGAACTGACCCAAAAACTGCCGGGCTTTTTACAGGAGTAAGGGAAAGGAAAATAATGCGTTTGTTTTACAGTGTTCTGATAGTATTGTTTATTTTGTTGCCTTTGCAGGCCACCGATTTTGGAGCGGTTGACCGGGTGATTGAACAGGCCATTGCCGACAGTCTTTTTCCCGGTGCCCAGATCGCCATTGGTACGGAAGATTCTGTCTTCTATTCACGCAGCTATGGACATTTCACCTATGAGCCGCATTCACCGGAAGTCAGTGCCCAAACCAAATACGACCTGGCTTCGGTGACCAAAGCTTTCGCTACCAACCTGGTCATTATGCAGCTCTATGAACAGGGCAGAATTAGGCTCGAAGACCCGGTTGCCAAATATATTAGTACCTGGCAGGAGGGGGACAAGGCAAAAGTAACCATCCGTGATCTGTTGATTCATGAAAGCGGTTTGCCGGCATATTACACACCGCCGGCAGGTATCACCCGGGCTGCACTGCTCGATTCCCTGCGTAGTCTGAAACTGGTTTATCCGACCAACACAAAAACGGTCTATAGCTGTGTTAATTTTATTACGCTGATGCTGATTTCCGAACAGATTTTAAATAAACCCATGCAGAATTATTATCAGGAAAACATTGCCCGGCCTCTCGGTTTAACCCAAACGTTTTTCACACCACCGGACGACAGGCTGGGTGAATGTGCCCCAACCAGAGCAGACCGGCAGGGTGTGGTGCACGATCCACTGGCCTGTGCCCTGAACGGTTTGTCCGGTAATGCCGGTTTGTTTTCCAATGCTGAAGACCTATCCGTGCTGGCCCGGATGCTGCTCCATGAAGGCAGTTGGAACGGGACACAGATTTTTAAACCAGAAACGGTACAGTTATTCCGCCGCCGGCAATCAGAAAAAAGTACCCGGGCGCTGGGTTTTGACACCCGCTCGGAGCAGGGCGCTTCCTCCGGTGATTTTTTCTCCATGGAAACGTATGGACATTTAGGATTTACCGGTACGTCGATCTGGATCGATCCGGTGAAGAAAGTTTTTGTAGTTTTTCTTTCCAACCGGGTCTATCCCGATGAACAGGTCTCGGTTAGTCAATTTCGTCCGCTATTGCACAATACGGTTATGGAAGTATTGGGTATGGCTGACAGAAAGAAAGCGGTCCTTTCGAAGGAGCACAGCGACTGAGAAATTCCCTCAACCGAGGGGATGCTTCTCCCGGTGGCTGAAAGGAATTTTGACAGGATACTTTGTCCCGCTCGGGCGGGAACAGGATCGGCAGGATTAAAACAAAACCCGTCATCCCGTATGAACGGGACAAGTTTCCGGGAAGCGAAGCGA
>DYOS01000113.1 GCA_020720405.1 Caldithrix sp.
CGTGCTGTGGGCTCTTCAATTCCCAATTTCCAATTCCGAATTCCATCGGTGTGTTCTCGGTGGCTAATATTTTTTGTGTTAATTCGTGAAAATTCGTGGATAAAAAAAACTGACAGGATAACAGGCCTACTCCTGCATCCTGTCTAAAAATTATTTTACCTTTGGTTCCCAGTAGCAGTTTTTCGGAGAAATAATGGCTTCATCCTTTTTCAGTTCCTTAAAGGCTTTGTCAACCAGTTTACGTTCAATATTGGCCAGTTCTGCCACCTGACCAGCCGTTACCGGCTTGTTTTCCCTGCGCATCACTTCAAGAACCATTTCTTTTACTTCCATGGCTATCTCCTTTGAGTTTTATATTAAGACCTGCCCTTTCAAATTATAAAAAAAAGCAATTGATTTCGATACCCACCTGAACTTTACCGGATTTTAACAAATCCTCTCCCGCTTGTTGGTTTCGGATGGATGATTTATATTCCACAACCTGCTAAACATATTTATTTAACCGGGATGGGTATGAAAAATAAACTGGACATCGCCCGCAACTGGCTGCCCCGCTATACCGGAATGGCCCTGGATAAATTCGGCGATTATATCCTGCTGACCAATTTTGAGAATTATGTGGAAAAATTTGCCAGCCAATTCGATTGTGAAATCTACGGCGATGGCCGGGCTATGAAGGCGGTTACTAATTCCGCCGGTCTGACTATGATCAACTTCGGCATGGGTTCACCAAATGCTGCAACAATTATGGATTTACTGACTGCCCGCAAACCGGCGGCTGTACTTTTTCTGGGAAAATGCGGCGGGTTAAAATCATCCACCGAGATCGGTCATTTTGTTCTGCCCATTGCCGCCATCCGCGGCGAAGGAACCAGCAACGATTATTTTCCGGCCGAAGTGCCGGCTCTGCCCTCCTTTAAACTGCACAAATTTGTTTCCAATAAAATTCTGCAACACGGCTTCGATTACCGGACCGGGGTAGTCTACACAACCAACCGCCGGGTTTGGGAATGGGATGAGGATTTCCGTGAATATCTGAAAAAGATAAAAGCACTGGCCATTGATATGGAAACAGCTACCATTTTTATTACCGGTCACGCCAACGAAATTCCCCGCGGTGCCCTGCTGCTCGTTTCCGATATGCCGATCACGCCCGATGGCATTAAAACCGAAGAATCAGACCGCCTGGTAACAAAAAATTACGTGGATCTTCATCTGCAGATCGGCATCGAAGCCTTAACGGAAATTGGTGAAAATGGCGAAACCATCAAACATCTGCGCTTTTAACTTACCGCAGGCGGATTGAGCCACTTTATGAATAAATATCCCCTGTTTCTTCTCTGTTTATTGATCTATAACTTTGCCGTTGCCCAGAACCTGCAGAAATTTGAACCAGCCGAGGGCAGGATATTACACGGCCTCGGTCAGTTCACCTCCGATTATCCGCAGGCTGAAAACTGGCAGCAGGTCAGTGAGTACCAGCAGGCCGCCGGACAGGTACCGGTTATCTATTCCGTTTACACTTTTATTGATCCTGTACTCGATGCCGCCGACTCCACAGATTTTATTGATATCACTCAAAACCATGGCCAGCCCTATGTGCTGCTGATCGGGCTTTCCCTGCACGATACTACCTATCTGCAGACCGGAGAATTCAATATCCCGGTTGAGGCTCTGCTCAATGGTAGTCTCGATTACCGGATTCTTGAAATAGCCGGCCAGATAAAAGCAGTTGCCGCTCCGGTTTACCTGCGGCCGGGATTTGAATTTGGAACCGGCAACCGCGGCATCCACGAAGACCCCGATCTTTCTGCAGCAGACTTTGTGGCCATCTGGAAACGGATCTTCCAGATATTTCAGAATGAGCAGGTTGAAAATGTAGCCTGGGTCTGGAACACCGTCAATCCCGACAAATTCGCCTATCAGGATTGGTACCCGGGTGATGAGTATGTTGACTGGTGGGGTTTAAACCTGTTCACCAGCGGGCAGATCAACGGTGGAGCAGCGTTCTGTGCTGCGGCAGCGGATCGTGACCGGCCGGTGATGATCTGCGAATCCTGCCCGATCAGCAATGACGGAATTTTAAATGACGCGAACTGGAATGACTGGTTTGTACCTTATTTCAACCTGATACGCTCGACACCCAATATAAAAGCCTTTGTTTATATCAGCGATCCCTGGAATGAAGGAATTTTCTCCGAATGGCCGGATAGTCGTCTTGAACAAAATGCTTATATTGCCGGTCAGTATGCTGCCGAAATGCAAAACCCGGCATACCTGCACATGGACGAATATTTGTCTGCCGTTCCACCGGCTTCCGAAATCAAACTTCCCAGTCATTATCAACTGCGTTCCTATCCCAACCCGTTTAATAACGAAACAACAATTTCCTATGACCTGAACCGGGCAGCCCGGGTGCAACTCGAATTCTATGACTCCGCCGGCCGGAAAATCCGAACCTATGCGAAATCCGGTCAGCAACCCGGAGTAAAACGCTACCGCTTCTCTGCAGATGGGTTAAGCAGTGGTTTGTATTTCTGCCGTTTGGTGATCGACGGTCAACCAGTTTCCACACAAAAAATTCTGCTTGTCCGGTAAAATAGAAAAAGGACTCGGAGAAAATTAAATGGTGATTTGGGTTCAGTCATCCATGTATTCAAGTGAAAATAAATTACAGGAAATGTGAGTAGTATGAAAAAGCATATCCCAACCAGCGGTTCAAAAATCAGCCGCCGCACTTTTATTCAGCAAACGGCTGCCATCGGGGCCTTGTTACCGGTCGCCGGCCGGGCCGGACTGATCTTGCCCGCTTCGCTGGCTGAAGCCTCCGGCAATTTCTTCACCGTGCATTTCGATCCGGCTACCGGCCGGCTTGATGTCCAGCGCCGTGACGGCAGCCGACTGCTGCACCGGGCCACACTCCGCGCCGCCACAGACCGGGTCATCTATTCAACCGCACAGAGCGAGTACAGTCATGCTGTTGAACTGACTCATTTCCGTGATGCGCTCGGACAGGGACAGCAGATGGTGATCCGCTCGACGGATGCCCGCCGTCAGATCAATTTTGAGTGGCGGATTTTCTGGTATGAGGACCAGCCCGCTCTTAGCGTGGAAGCTAAATGTCTGAACGTATCGGCTCAGCCCGTTAATCTGCGCCGCATTGATCCTCTTTGTGCCATACCGGCTGAGGGCGGCAGCCTGTTCTGGCCGGGAACCGAAAAACTGCTGACCAACGGCGCCATGTATTACGACCCCGGGCATGTTTTTAATTTTGGCCAGGCAGCAGATCAGGCTCAACGCAGCTGGTGGAATATCGGGCTGTTCCGCAATTACCGCGACGAAGGGCTGGTTATCGGTTCACTTAATAATCAGACGGCGCAGGGACAGGTTGAAGTTCAGCGTCTGGATGGGGATGCACTGGGTGTTTCAGCCGAATCGCTGCTGACCGGCGGTTTTATGCTACCGCCCGGTCAGATGGCCCTCTCCAACCGTTTTATGCTCCATATCGGTGCCGACCCCTACCTGGCGCTGGAAGAGTACGCCTCGGCTATGGGAAAACTGAATCAGGCCCGGATCAACTCAACGGTCAATGGCTGGTGCAGTTGGTTTTACACCTATGAAAACATCAGCGAGGACGAAGTTTTGCGCAACGCTTCATTTGCTGCCCGTCATCTGAAACCATTTGGCCTGGAATATATGCAGATCGATGAGGGCTATCAGCGCTGGCATGGCGAATGGGAGGGCAATGAGCGCTTCCCGCACGGTATGAAATGGCTGGCCGGAAAAATACGGAAAATGGGTTTAAAACCCGGTCTGTGGGTTGCCCCCTACATCATTTCTGAACCGACAGCGGTCTTCCGTGAGCATCCGGAATGGCTTTTGCGTCATCCGGATGGACAACTGAAACGGGTCGGCCCCTGGCCATCGGAAGACACGGACTGGGCACGGCATGAAAATCCCAGACGTTACGGACTGGATATCAGTCATCCCGGTGCTGCAGCCTGGTTTTATGATCTGTTTGATACCGTGGCCAACCGCTGGGGTTATGAAATGATCAAGATTGACTTTGTAGACTGGTCCATTCTTTCCGCTCATCAGTATCACGAGGCCGGTTTGAGCCGGGCCCAGGTTTACCGCCGCGGTTACGAGATGATCCGCCGGGCGGCCGGTGAAAAATGCCATATCAATGAATGCGGGCCGGGACCGGTCAGTATTGGTCTGATCGACAGCATGCGCATCGAGCTCGACCAGAATTACGGCTACCGCGGCAATGTCTGGCAGCAGTATTTCCAAACCCCGACCGGCAGTGCGGCCGCCGCAGCCAAACGCTGGTATTTTCACGGCCGGGCCTGGGTCAACGATGCCGATCATCTCTGCCTGAACCTGCTTTCGACCAGCCAGGCCAAGGCTGCGGCCAGTCTGCTGGCCTTAACCGGCGGCAACCTGATTTCCGGTGACCGGCTGACCGATCTCGATCCGGTGCGCCTGGACATTTTAACAAAAACCCTGCCCGCCTCCGGCCTGGCCGCCCGCCCGGTCGATTTGCTGGATGATGATATGCATGCCGTGTTTACTGTGCCGGTCCAGAAGAGCTGGGGCCGCTGGCAGGTTACCGGTTTTTTCAACCGTGACGAAGAAAACAGCCGGGATTTCAGCTATCCGCTGCAGCGCTTCGGATTGGATGAAACCAAAACTTACCTTTGTTTTGACTTCTGGAACGAGCAGCTTCTGGCGCCGGTCAGTGGCCAACTAAGTGTAAAAACAGCCCCGGCCGCTGTAACCCTGCTCAGCCTGCGACCCGATACCGGTCAGCCGCAGATTGTCGGCACCAGCCGCCACCTGCTGATGGGTGCCGTTGAACTGGACGAGGTGAATTTTGACCCGCAGGCAAACACCATTTCGGCCATTTCGACGGGTGCGCCCGGCACTCAGCACAAGGTTTTTATATACCTGCCCGAAGCCCACTACTGGCGCCAGGGTAAACCGTCTCTGTATACTGATTTCCCCGGATTCACCCTGAAACTGATTGCCGATCAGCTGCTGAGTGTGCTGGTAAAATTCGGTCCGGATGGCCGGACGGCCTGGAAAATTGATTTTAACCAGTTCTTTGGCGCCTGATGCTTGCTCTTCCGAAAACAGCACCTGGTTATCTGCTGATTATCCTGCTGCCGGCATTGCTTTATCCGGGTTCAGCCCGGCTGCGCATCTTCAGTTTCGAGCGCTATACCATTGCCGACGGGCTTTCCAATAATTCTGTAAATGCCATTCTGCAAACCCGGGATGGATATCTGTGGGTGGCCACCAAAGACGGACTGAACCGTTTCGACGGTCAGACTTTCCGCATCTTCAAGCATGATCCGCAGGATGCGTTTTCCCTGCCGGAAAATTATGTGATGTCACTTCTCGAATCGGCTGAAGGCGATCTGTGGATTGGCACCTGGGGCGGCGGCCTGTGCCGGTACGAACCGCGCACCGAAACATTTCTCCCCCATAATCTGCCCGCCGTGGATGATGATTACATCGAATGCCTGCTCCAGACGGCGGACAGCACAATCTGGTTCGGAACGTTCCGCGGCCTTTTAGGTGAGTTTAATCCAAAATCAGGCGAGATAAAGCTAAGACCGGTTGGCCGGCCCGGTTTCTCCGGAGAAATCACTGCTTTGGGCACGGATCATAAAGACCGGGTGTGGATTTCTACACTTGGCGCTGGCCTGGTTTGTTACCAGCCGGACAGTGCCTTTTTCCGCAGTTATGGCCCCGGTTCTTCCACCCGCCGCCAGCCTTCAGCCAATCTCAATTATCTTTTTAACGATGCAGATCAATACCTGTGGCTAAGCAGTGATGAAGGTCTGGAACGGTTTGATCTATTAAAAGGTGAGTCGGAAAAAATCCCCTTAACCGGGGATCGGTCACTGCGCACCTTTCTGCGTCAGGCCATCATCAGCAGCAGCGGTCAGTTATGGGCCGGGGCCTACGATTATCAGGGTTTGTTTCTGCTGGAGAAAGAAAAAGGTAATTTCCAGCCGTTCCGCCATCTGAGAGGTTCGGTTGATGATGATCAGTCGCTCAGCGCCGACCGCATCCGCTGGATTTATGAGGACCGCCGCCACAATCTGTGGATTGGCACCGAGGACGGCCTTAATAAATTACCTGTGCTTCAGCCGTTCAGACAGTACAGACATTTTCCCCTGCGCCCGGGCAGTCTCGGCGGGCGCGTTGTCAGCAGTATTATTGAAGACCGTGATGGCAACATGTGGATCGGTTTGGGCGGCAGCGGTTTTGGCCGGGTCGATGCCCGGAGCGGGCGGGTTGAACATTTTCAACATCAACCCGGAAACACCAATTCCCTCACCGGCGCCGATGTGGTTACGATCTGTGAAGACCGCAGCGGCCTGTTGTGGATTGGTACCGGAGACAACGGGTTGAACCGCTTTAATCCGCAAAGCGGAAAGTTTACACATTTTGCTGCCCATCCCGGCCGGCCGGGCAGCCTGGCTTCCAACTGGATTCAGCAGATTCTTGAAACCCGCTCCGGCCAGTTCCTGATCGGCAGTAATGATGCCCTGCAGGTCATGGATCGGGAAAATGGTACATTCGATTTATTCAGACCCGCTCTGGAGCCGGGTTCTAAAGTTTTGCCCGAACTGCTTTCGGTTAATGCCCTGTTCGAAGACCGGGCTGAAAATCTGTGGATCGGTACCTGGCTGGATGGTTTGTACAAATATGAACCCGGCCGCCGCTGGCTGAGCCATTTTATGCCCGAACCCGGAAACAGCGCCTCAATCAGCTCAACCCGCATCACCTGTCTGTTTGAGGACAACACCGGCCAGATCTGGATCGGCACCCACAGCGGCGGGCTGAACCGGCTTGATCCGCAGAGCGGAAGTTTCACCCGTTTTACCATGGAAAATGGGTTGCCCAACGATGTGGTTTTCGGGATCACGCAGGATAAACACGGCTTCTTATGGATCAGCACGATGAACGGTCTGGCCCGGCTTAATCCGCACAGCGGCCGGTTCCGCCGTTACGATACCGCCGACGGCCTGATTCATAACCAGTTTAACTGGCGCGCCTTTCAGCGGGGGCAAAACGGCGATCTGTATTTTGGCGGAATTAACGGGCTGGTTTCTTTCCACCCGGACTCCATCCGCATCGACACTCTGCCGCCGGCGACAACACTGACATCCTTTAAAATTTTCGACAAACCGGTCATTCTGTCTAAAAATACCCTGGACGTAACGGAAATTGAACTCGGTCATGCCCAGAATTTTTTTACCATCGGCTTCCGCTGTCTCGATCTGGCCCCGCCTCACAAACACCATTATTCCTACCGGCTGGAAGGTGTCGACCCGGATTGGGTGCAGGCCGGAACGCAGACCAGCGCCGTTTATACCGATATTAAACCGGGTGATTACCGTTTTCTGGTAAAATCGGCCAATGCCGACGGTTTTTGGGGCAAAGCGTCCGAAATGTTTATCCGCATCCGCCCGCCCTGGTGGATGACGCTGTGGTTCCGCTTTCTGCTGGCAATGCTGGCGGCAGCTCTTATTTTTACGGCATACCGTCTGCGGGTAGGCCAGCTTTTGAAAATTCAGCAATTGCGGCTGGATATTGCCGCCGATCTGCATGATGAGATAGGCAGCAATCTGAGCAGCATTGCCGTCGAAGGCGAACTGGTACTGAACAGCCCCGGTCTGCCGCCCGAAACCCGGGAACATCTGGGTGATATCAGCCATACTGCCCGTTCCACGATTGATGCCATTCGTGAAATCATCTGGTTTATCCGTCCCGAGCATGATCAGGCCGGGGAACTTATCTTACACCTGCGTGAAACGGCAACCCGGCTGCTTTCAGGTCTCAACTGGCAGTTCGATAGCGATCCGGGTCTAATTTACAACCCCGAAGACCTGATCCGGCGGCGCCATATTTACCTGATTTTCAAGGAAGCTCTGACCAATCTGGTTCGCCATTCGTCCGCTACCTCCTGCCGGATTCTGTTAAAAAAAGAAGCCGGCCATTTCGTTCTCTCGATCCGCGACAATGGCCGGGGTTTTGTATATGATCCGCTTCAGCGGTATTCGGGGCTGGCCAATATGAGCATCCGGGCCCGCCGTCTGCAGGCAGATTTGCAGATTCATAGTCAAAGCGGTGGAGGAACAGAAATCCGCCTTGTTCTGCCGCCCGAAGGCGGATGGAAAAGCCGCCGGAAATTTCTGCCGTTTATTAAATCTGAAAAATGAAACAGGAAGATTGAATATGGAAACAAAAAGCACTGGCCTCTCTGATATTGAACAGACTCCGGTTCAGATCTGGGTGATTGAAGACAACCTGCATTATGGCAAAACGATAAATAAATTATTGAATATCAGCGCCGGGATGCATTGTTCGCATGTTTTTACCTCCTGCGAAGAAGCCATTGCTGTAGCGGACAGCGGTGAACAGCCGGAGGTTATCCTGCTCGATATCGGGCTGCCCGGCATCAGCGGAATTGAAGGAATTGCCCGCCTTAAGACGTTGAGCCCGGATAGTCACATCATTATTCTGACCATGTATGATGACAGCGATAAGGTTTTTCAGGCCCTGTGTGCCGGTGCCCACGGTTACTTGCTAAAGGATGCCACACCGGAGGTGATTATCGGTGCGGTACGCGAAGTGATGGCCGGCGGGGCGCCGATGAATATGCAGATCGCCCGCAAAGTGCTGGATATGTTTGCCCGCTTCAATCCGGTGAAAACCGACTACGGCCTGTCCGACCGGGAGAAAGAGATATTAAGTCTGGTTACCCAGGGACTAACCAAACAGCAGATTGCCGGGAAATTGTTTTTAAGTTTTCATACGGTGAACAGCCACCTGAAAAATATTTACCATAAACTGCACGTCAACAGCCGGAGCAGCGCCATTTCCAAGGTTTACCGGGAAAATATTCTGTAACGGGCCGGAAGAACAGGAAATTAGAATTCGGAACTGAGAATTGAAGAACCCCTCAGTTCGTCATCCCGCCGGAGCGGGACACAGAACGAATTAACACGAACCCGGAATTGGGAACTGGGAATTGGGAATTGAAGAGCCCACAGCACGTCATCCCGCCCGGGCGGGAGATG
>DYOS01000114.1 GCA_020720405.1 Caldithrix sp.
GGCGGGATGACAGCACCCAGCCGATTTTCAATTTTTAATTCCAATCGGTGTGTTTCGGTGGCAAAAAATTTTTGACAGGATAACAGTTTACCTACTGGTCTCTTAGCAGCCGTAGAATCCGGGTAATAACTATCTGCCATTGATGAACGAATAAATTTTACTGTTTAAGAATTTATTGACGGGGCAGCTTGATTTTTAGACCAGCGGAATAACTTTTTCAGCCGCAGAACGCTGAGTACAATCAACAGGGTTAGTAATAAATTCAGACCAAGCCCTAAATATAACTGGTTTTTGAATTGGGCAAAGTTCATCAGCTTTAGAGCTGCCGGCGGGTTGCTGAAGAAGAAGTGACGTAACCGGTCAACATTGCTGAACAAGTATATATGGTTGATGATGAGCAAGATAAACTGCTGAAGAGATAACAGGACAATCAACAACCAGGTGTATCCCCACCTTAGAAGAAGAGCAGCCAGACTCCCGGCTGCAAAAACAGCCTGAAGTATATGCCAGCTGTTTTTCCAGTTTTCTGTTAAAGGAGAAAAACCAATAATAAAAACATCCCTTATGGCAACAAAAAGGTGGGCAAAAACAAGGTAAACCAGAATCAGGAGCAGAAGTGTTAATACAAACGGCCGCCTGCGTCCCGGCGGGTATTTGCGTTCGGTCTCGGCAATTGCCCAAAGGGTCTCATCCCCGGGCTTCACTCCAAGGATATCAGTTTTTCTTTTGTCTGTCACGCTTCCGGCCTTTTTAAAAAATGGATTTTACAGATAAACCGCTGATAGTAAAAGTTTTAATGAGGCAAAAATTATTTTCAACAAACAAAATAGCGGCTAAGAAACCTTCTTAATCTTCTCCGCCATAATGCTGGCGGGCAGATTTATCCTGCGCAGTTTTCTCATCTGAAATTCGGAGACGATTTTATAGGTCAAAAGGTAGGCAATGATGGCTCCTGGAATGCCAATGATAAATCCGCCGGCTATCAGCGATTGGAAGATCAGCGGCGATGAGTGCAAAAAAGTGTTCCATTCTGCAAGTTGAATGGTCTGAGGCCATTTGATAGCTCCGGCGGCGGGGATTACTATCTGGCCGACCCAAAATGTAAAACCATAAATAAAGGGCATGGTCAGGGGATTTGTGATGTTGGCGCCAGCCATGGTGGTCAATTTATTACAGCCGATCATCCAGGCCAGCAGCAATCCGGCAATGATATGCAGGCCAACAAATGGCGTAAATCCGATCAGGATACCTAAGGCCATGCCTGTGGCCATTGATCCCGGTTTTTGATCGGCCCGTAAAAGTCTGACAATTCGTTTTTTAATAAAGAAAGGCTGTTTGTTCCAAATCCTGCGCATTCTGTTTCCTGCTTAAAAATAAAATATGATAAGCAAATTGTTTAAAAACTATTTGATTTGTATTTGTTCTGGATTTCCTTATGGGACCCGCCCGGCCAATTCCGGCCTGAACGCCGGCAGACAGACCGCCCAGTAGGTAGCCGGCTCCCGGAACGGATTGGAATAACGAACAAGATTTTGCTTTAAGACATGAATGGATTGACCGGCCCTTAATTCTATTTCTTCATCTTCAAATTCAATCAGAATTTTACCGCTCTGGATCAGAATATATTCATCAAAATCCGGCAGTTGACCAGTTTCATACCAGCCGGGTGGTGCCGTCATAAAAGCTATACTGATTGAATTTTCGGCAGTGGCCAGCCAGCCAAAATGTTCAAGAATGACTTTACCCCGTTCTGCGGGGATTGGCATGGGTCTTTTTTGAAGATAATATTTTTTCATCGTCTTGCTAAATAATCCAGAATGAGAATCTGCCTGCCGGCAAATTTTAAGGATCGGTTGACCTTCCCGTAAAAATGACCAGTGTCGAAACCTGTTTATTTATTCCTGTCCGCCGATAAAACATTGGCCAGCAGAACCAGCCGGATTATTTTTTGATCCGGATCGTTGGTATAAAGGGTGATTACCTTCCGGATATCACCAACATTATTACCGATGGATAATCTGGTTTCTAATTGTCCCTGTTGTCCGGGACCAATTGCTTCTGAACTCAGAAGTGCAGCCGTGCAGCCTCAGCCGCTGCTCACTTTTTCGATGATCAGACTGTCACTTCCGGCATTCTTAAAATTGAAAACATAACTGATGGTTTCATTTTGATTAACCTGTCCAAGGTTGACCGTAGTGCTGTCAAAGACAATTTTGGCCGAGGTCTGTGCCGTCAGCTGGGCAGCAAAAACAAATACAAATGAATAAAGGATAAATCTCATATTTACCTGACATTTTAAGATTTCTATTTCCCGACCTGAAAGCCATTCTAAAATTACAGCTTAGCTCATCCGATCAGTGCTTGAATATATTTACAATTTAAAGTGTCCATTCCCAATGGTCAAAATACTTTAATTAAATAACCATTGTTCTTACATTGAACACTCAGTAAAGCGGAGAAAATATGGAATGGCGGGCAAGTCATATCCTGGTCAGGGACCGATCGATGGCTCAGAGCATTGAAAAAAAATTAAAAGAAGGTGCCCGGTTCGAAAACCTGGCTAAAGAGTTTTCAACCTGTCCGAGCAAATCGAAAGGCGGCGATCTTGGCTGGTTTGGACCGGGACAGATGGTCAAGCCTTTTGAAGAGGCCGTTAAAAAACTTTCCAATGGCAGAATAAGCGGGCTGGTTAATACCCAGTTTGGCTGGCATATCATTAAAAAAACCGGCGAGCGAAAATAGTTTTGATCCGGGCCATTCTTCATCTATAGCGAAGAGCAGATGAGCATGCTGGATACCAGAACTGCATAGGATCAGCCGCTGTTGAAATTCTTGGGCGAATTCTGGCTTCAAAAATCAAAGCTTGTCTCAGTATTTTCTGAACCTAAGATCACCTCTGGTTAGTGACTTCTATGATGCTATTGCTCAATACCCATAGATTTTAAAGCGCGAAACAGGCTGGTCCGGTCGATCCCTAAAATTTCCGAGGTTTTATTTTTTTTACCATCGGTCATTTCCAGAACGTGCATAATGTAATGTCTTTTGAATTGTTCAATAGCCTTTTTCAGGTCCATTAATTCCCCGTCACCACCGGTAATAGCCAGACCGGGTATTGTAATTTCGGTATGATTTCCGAAGGCATCGCGGACTTCCTGTATAGAAATAACCGCTCCCTTGCTGAAGATAACCAGTTTCTCAATTATATTCTGAACCTGTCTGACATTGCCAGGCCAGGAATAATTTATCAGAAACTCTTCAGCCTGGTAATCTAATTTTGGCACCTGCCGGTTATACTTCTCACAATTTTTATTCAGGAAATGGTAAACAATGGGCAGTATGTCTTCTTCTCTTTCACGAAGCGGTGGAATGATGATTTGAATAACATTCAGCCGATGGTACAAATCCTCCCTGAATTTACCTTCTTTCATCAGATCAGGCAGCAACTTATTGGTCGCTGCCAGAATACGGACATTGACTTTTCTCGGAACATTCTCACCGATTACTTCAATTTCTCCCTCTTCCAGAACGCGCAGGATTTTAGATTGCAGGTTTAAATCCATGTCCCCGATTTCATCCAGGAAAAGAGTTCCGCCGTTGGCCACCTGAAATTTCCCGGGATGATCGGAGACGGCGCCGGTAAAAGCACCTTTGCGGTGACCAAATAATTCACTTTCCAGCAGTTCGGATGGTATGGCCGCGCAATTCAGTTTGATCAATGGTTTTGAACGGCGGACACTGTTAAAATGAATGGCACTGGCTACCATGCCTTTGCCTGTTCCCGTCTCTCCGGTGATCAGGACTTTGGCATCGGTCGGAGCGACAGATTTAATAAACTGGTTAAGATTCTGCAGCGCCTTGCTTTTGCCGACCATGCGGAAATTTTCTTCAACTTCATGCTGCAATTGTTCATTTTCTTCCTGCAGGGTTTGTTTATTGATGGCATTCTTCAGGGTAACCAGCAAACGGTCGGGATCCACCGGTTTTTCAATAAAGTCAAAGGCACCTATTTTTATAGCCTGAACCGCTGTTTCAATATTGCTCTGCCCTGAGATCATGATCACCGGGGTTGAATTTTGATTTTGCTGACTGAATTGGAGCAATTCCAGACCAGACATTCCGGGAAGCCGGACATCAAGCAAAAGACAATTAAAGTCATTTTGTTCGATTTGTCTGCGCGCCAGCAGGGGATTTGATTCGGCCGTAACCCGGTATTGCTTCAGGGTCAGCAGTTTTTCAACAGATCTGAGGATATTCTGATCATCATCGACTACAAGAATCTTTTCATTCATCTTAAAAGCTTCGTTTCATTCAATGGCCAACCCACCTTAAACCAAAAATCAGACCATCATTTCAGCCCCGGGCAGGAATGGCAAGGATAACCGTTGTTCCCAATCCATCCCTGCTTACAACATCAATAAATCCGTGATGGTCTTCCATTATTTTCCTGCCCAAAGCCAGGCCCATTCCTGTGCCGTATGCCTTGGTGGTTATAAACGGCTCAAAAATTTTATCTCTGATTTCGGGCGGGATGCCCGGCCCGTTATCGCTGATTTCAATCTGTATATAATCCGTAAAGGCCCGCTCCGGATATTGTGCTGCCCCAGCCGAAACCAGTATCCGGCCGTGTCCGTGCATGGCGTCAATAGCATTCTCGACGATGGAATGGATAACCATGGTTAATTGCTGTTCATCAACCTGCACGGCATCAATTTTTGCACCAATTTCAAGCTCAATCTGGATATCATTGACCCTGAAAGAATCAAACCGTTCCAGGCTTGTCTTTATTAATTTTTCTAAATTTGCATATTGAATATTTGGCTTATCCAGATTAACAAACTTCAGAAAACTATTGGTCAGGGCCCGGACACGATCCAGTTCAGAACGCATCAAACTCAGATCATCCTGAATTTCGGCTTTGTTTTGGATCGTTTCATTCTCGAGATGGATTTGCAGAGTTTTAAGATTCAGGGCAATAGAGGACAGCGGTTGTTTAATGTCATGAACCATTTTCTGTGTGGTGTGGGCCCAGGTTTTGATCTGTTCGGAAAAAGTAATTTTTGTAAGATCGTGGACTTCTATCAGGTAGGCCAGTAGAAACCCGGGTTTTGTCTGGAACGGATGAATGGTAATTGTCCCGGAAAAACGATGGTCTGTTTCCAGAACAGAGATTTCGGTGCTTATCCGTTCAGCCCTTTTAATCGAGCGCCTGATCAATGTTTCAACTTCGGGCTGCCTTTTAAAAACGGTCTTGTAGGAAACATGTTTCTTTAGCGTATAGCCCAGATTGAGATATTTCTGAATGGCATGATTCTGATACAATACATATCCGGCCGGATCGAGAATCATTAAACCATTTTGCGATTTTTTCAGCGAGAAATTTAAGAAATAAATAATGATCCCGGCTCTTCTGAAAAAATACTGGACAAGATTCAAACCCAAAAAATTGACTTGCCATAACAGCACAAACAGGATAAGACGATATTTGTAGATTAAATTTTTTGATGTTGAAATTTGTAGAATTCTGCTTTCCGTGTGGATGGCAACCTGTTCACGCCGATCGGTGCCGCTCTTCAGAATTGAAGCTTGCTCCAGAATTCTCTCATCAACATCCAGTACACCGATGGTTTTCAGGCTCTTATCCAGTATCAGCAACTGATTTTCGGCGGCAAGGACCAGTTCTTCCTGACCATCCCGGTCCAGATCGGATCGGTTCAAAAGCTGAATATGACGAACTTCAAGCTTCTTGTGCCGGATGAGTTTAAACTCCTGGTCAAAAACCTGGATATCACCATTTTCAAAAATCAAAAACAATTCGGATTCATTATAAAGATGATCTACAAACAAGGCACTCAATGGAGATTTAAAAAAATATTTTCTGCGGATATTAAGCCCTTGCTGGTCGAGCTGGACTAATTCATTCGGGATATCCCTGGCACCTTTATAGTTGATGTAAAAGACGAAAACAGCCCGCCCGTCAATCAGCATAAAATCGCCGTTCAGGTCTCCCGGATATTCAGAATAATTTTTGGGTTGAAAGAGATGCTTAAAATTGTGGTCCAGGACGAACAACCAATTGGTCTGATCATTGAACGGACCATGCTGGATATTCCCGCTGGCTTTTCCATACAAAACGATCTCTTTTATTTGGTCATTATTAAGGTCAAAAATTTTAATTTCGGAGATACCGGCATTGGTTTCAAAGCTGCGCACCAAACTCCGGGTTGACAGATCAAAAGCATACAAACCCCGTGGTGATCTCGATTTTTCGGAGTGAATAGCGAAGATGATTTCATCCTGTTCATCATCATCAATATTAGCAAACTCGCAACCAGCTATTTGAAAATCCCAGTAATGATGGGGATTGGGTTCAGTCACTCCGATCATGGGGTGTTCACGGAGGATAAACTGCTTTTCCCGGAAATCGATTACCGTCAGACACAACCTGTCCTTTACTTTATTGAAAACAACAATTTCATCAGTCCCATCCTCGGTAAAATCCCGGTAAAAAATCCAATTATGGGCCACCGGTCCACTCAGATCATATTGATCCATATTTACCCCTGACCGGCCATCCCGGAGCAAATCCGAAACCAACAAATAGTATTCCGGAATAAGCAAACTGCTTTTTATTTCGATGCGCTCACTAAATCCATCCTGGTTTAGGTCCTGATAAAAAACCTTATCTTTGCCCGATCGATTTTTATAGGAAGAGATGGTTAGTTCCAGGGGCTCAAGCACGGGAAATAAAAAATAAGCCAGGGTCACGGTCAGTAGCAGTGCAGTCAGATAAACTAATGAATTTAAATGCCAGCGCTTGTTCAGATTAAATTCCATCCTGGAATTCTTCCCGGGTTAGACGATTTAAATAGGTCTGTTTATATTACTGTAAAGTGAATGGATATGCCAAAGAAAACGGGACATTTTATCGGTATTGCCCGAATACGGTTTTAGCTCAAATTTCTGAACGGGCGTAAAAGAAATTTCCATTTGCCTGGACGCAAATAATTCCGGCCTCCGAATATCACCTGGAATTGACTGTTTATTTTTGCATCCGATGGAGAAAATCCTTTTATTCCGCAGAATTAAAATCGTTGAGTAAAAAGGAAAATACTTATGTGCTCTATTCTGGGAATACTCGATATCAAATCCGATCAAACCGAACTGCGCCGCCAGGCTCTGCAGCTTTCCCGACTCCAGCGTCACCGGGGTCCGGACTGGACTGGTTTATACGCTTCTGAAAATGTTCTTCTGGCCCATGAGCGCCTGGCTATAGTGGATATTGAACATGGTGCCCAGCCACTCCTTTCCAAAGACGGCCGTTTGGCCCTGGCCGTAAACGGAGAAATATACAACCATAAAGATCTTGAGCGGAAGCTGAAACAAACCTACGATTTTCTGACCAGTTCTGACTGCGAAATCATCAATGCGCTGTACCTGGAAAAAGGGGCAGATTTAATTCCGGAACTAAATGGTATTTTTGCTTTTATCCTGTACGATAAACTGAAAAATTACTACCTGATCGGCCGCGATCACATGGGCATTGTACCGCTTTATACCGGTCATGATGAACACGGTAATTTTTACGTGGCTTCTGAAATGAAAGCACTGATGCCGGTTTGTAAATCGGTTGCCGAATTTCCTCCGGGTCATTATTTGAGCAGTGCAGATGCCCAACCGGTACGCTGGTACAATCCGGGATGGATGACTTATGAAGCGGTACAAAATAATGAAACCGATGAACAACGCCTGAAACGGGCTCTTGAAGATGCCGTCCACCGCCAGCTGATGTCCGACGTGCCTTATGGGGTTCTGCTGTCCGGCGGCCTGGATTCTTCAATCATCGCTGCCATCGCCAAAAAATACTCTCAGCGCCGGGTGGAATCGAATGATTTACGCCAGGCCTGGTGGCCGCAGCTCCATTCGTTTGCTATTGGTCTGGAAGGTTCGCCCGATCTTAAGGCAGCCAAAGAAGTGGCGGAATTTATCGATTCTGTTCACCATACTTTTCATTTTACGGTTCAGGAAGGACTCGATGCCCTGCACGATGTGATCTTCCATCTCGAAACTTTTGATGTAACCACCGTCCGCGCTTCCACGCCGATGTACCTGATGGCCAGAAAAATCAAATCTATGGGTGTCAAAATGGTTCTTTCCGGCGAAGGCGCCGATGAAATTTTTGGCGGTTATCTGTATTTCCACAAAGCGCCCGATGCCCGCGCCCTGCATGAAGAAACCGTCCGCAAGCTGTTCCATTTAAGTAAATTTGATTGTCTGCGGGCCAACAAATCCATGGCCGCCTGGGGCGTGGAAGCCCGTGTACCCTTTCTGGACCGTGAATTTTTGGATGTTGCCATGTCTATCAATCCCGAAAGCAAACTGGTTCGCAACGGCCGGATGGAAAAGCAGATTCTGCGCGATTTATTCACGGACTATTTACCGCCTTCCATCGTCCGCCGCCAGAAAGAACAATTCTCCGATGGCGTCGGTTATTCGTGGATTGATACACTAAAACGGATTGCCGATGAGCAAATCAGCGACCAGATGATGGCCTCGGCTAAATACAAATTCCCGGTAAACCCGCCGCAAAATAAAGAAGCTTATTTCTATCGCCGTATCTTCCAGGAACATTTCCCGATTGACTCCGCCGCCCAATGTGTGTTGCATGAACCATCCGTGGCCTGCAGTACTTCGGCTGCCCTGGAATGGGATCAGAAGTTTAAGGAAATGATCGACCCTTCCGGCCGGGCCGTGAAAGCGATTCATCAGGACAGCTACAAATAAGAAATAAGAAGGAAGATGAAGACGCAACTGTGTTGGTGTTCATTGGTGGCTAATTTTATTAAACGCAGACTAAGCAGGAAAAAGCCGGAATTAGGAATTTGGAACTCGGAATTAACCAGTTTTTTTGTGAAAATTTGTGGATAAAAAGTTTTTACCAGGATACAGTGATAAGTCAGTAGAGACGTTGCATGCAACGTCTCTACCGGCGACAAGGATTCTGTACTGAACAAAAACTTTAAGATTTCTCCTCTCCCGCTCGGGCGGGAT
>DYOS01000012.1:0-25669 GCA_020720405.1 Caldithrix sp.
ATTATGAATATCAATGGCAGGAAAACAGTACCAGCTCAAATTACTTGATGGAACTTTATTACATTTTTTAAATCAGGCTCACCGGTAATTTGGAATTCGGAATTGAAGAACCCCTGAGTCGTCATCCCGCCGGAGCGGGACAAGTCTTCGAACGATCCCGCCCATGCGGGACGGCATGACAATAATCCTTCGTGGTTTTACTGCCTCTGCTTTCGCACTTTTATCCTGTCCATCCTGTGATTCTGTCAAAATTCTTTATCCACGGATTAAGACAGATGGAAAACCGGAAAGACAGATCAGAAATTGAAACCAAGTGAGACATAAGTGCGGGCTTGTCCGTTTCCAGACTGTCCCCAACCCAGGTAAAAGGGACCGGCAAAGGTATCCAGTCCGAGATTAAAGCCGTAGCCATAATTAAAATCCTGCGGATCAAAAATCAGGCTGGGTTCGGACCACATTCTGCCAAAGTCATAACGGGCACTTAGATAGGTTGGGAGGAGTATTTTAAAAGGTGCCTTCCAGCGGTATTCCAGACTGCTGATAAAAACCTGTTCTCCAAACAATTCGTTCATTTCATAACCATAAAAGCTTTCCAGTCCGCCTATTCTGAATTTTTCCGAGAAGGGTATGGTGCGGTCAGAAATGCCGGCCAGCATTCGGATATGTATGGTATTTCTTTTTAATAAAGTGTAATAAGCTTCAAGATTTATTTCGGCTTTGTTATAGGATTGAGGGCTGCCAAGTAATATTTCGTTGCCAAACTCAAAAGACCAGTGGTTTAATATACCCTGGGTCGGAAAATCTATCCGGTCCCGTTTATCGGTCAGTGAGTGAACGACAATGGTATGAATTTCCGTATCAAGTTGGTTATCAAATTCGCCATCCACCTGGTGATCAATGATATGTTCGGCCCGGAATTCTACGGCCAGTTGTCCAAGCCGCCGCACCTGCAGCCCGGCAGTCAAACGTAGCCCGCTGCGTTCTTCCCGGTATCGGCCGCGCAATTTTTCGTTGTGGTAGGGGTTTTGTTCCCAGCGATAATAGCCGTTCAGCGTAAAGGTAATAGGGGTGAAAAGAATCCGGTCGTCGCGTATTTGCAGGCTAAGATAGCCGTCATTCACTCCAATCCGGTTGAGTGAAGTCAGTTTCATCCCGGTACCATAAAAATTTTCATTACCATATTCGACGTAACCCTGGGCCCGGCGGTCATTATCAACCTTGCCGCCAAGATGGAGCAGAAAAGGCGACTTCTCAGTAATCTTTATCTGCACTATATTCCTACCATTTTCTGAGGCGGCGCTGACCTGAACCCGCTCGTAAAGTTGTGTGGCATAGATATTATCTATACTGCGCCGGATTAGTTTCCAGTTATACAGATCACCGGTCCGGGAAAGAAATTCACGCATGATCACATATTCACGGGTGCTTTTATTTCCGCTGATGCGGATCTCATCAATACGTCCTTCATCGATAGCCAGAGTCAGACTGCCGCTCCGGTTATCCCAATCCATTTTGGTAATTTTCATCAGGGCATAGCCACGGTCACGGTAAAACCGGAGCAGCCTGGTTTTAGCCTGATCAAACCGTTGTAGTGAATGAATCTCGCCGGGGATCAGATTCAGGATGCTGAATAAAGTGTCCTGTGAAAGAATAGTATTGCCGGAAACCCTGATTTCCTGGATTGGACTGAGCATTTCCAGGCTGAGCAGGGCCGTGGCGGATGATTCATCGGTAGTGAAATCGGCCCGAAAGATATTGTTGGATTCGACCAGGGAATCAAGCAAGGCGGAAAAACGGGATTTGGGTAAGGCACCGGCTGCCCGAAGCCTTTTTTCGATCAGTTGGTTAACCAGCGAGTCTGCTCCGCAGACCACAATAGAATTCAGGCAAAATGCCCGGGAACTGCTGTCCCTTTTTGCTGAAAGCATTTGTTTGAGTTGCGGAATAACGGCCAGCCCTTCCCGGTAACCGATTTTTATCAGCGAATCGGCCATTGAAAAATCATCATTGCTGATATGGGGCAATTCCGGGCGGATCAGAATCTCGGCATTTTTTCCCAGGTCGGCGTTAATCGATTGTTGCATAATCGTGGTCACCTGATCGGCAATCTTCCAGGGTCTGTTTAGTTCGGGCAGCGACATAAGTTCAGAGGTAATATCAACCGCCACCACCACATCCATGCCCAGATTTTTAGCCACATCGGTCGGCAGGTTGGAGCGCAGACCGCCATCAACCAAATGCCAGCCGTCCCGTTCGACAGGTGAAAAAAGAAGTGGAACAGCCATCGAAGCCTGAACACTCTCGGCCAGATCACCGGATTCCAGAACCACCCGTTTGCCGCTGCTCAGGTCAGTACAAACCGCCCGGAATGGAATTCTTAATTGATCAAAATGTGGATTTCCAGAGTACAGTGCTTTATTAAAAAGGTCGTTAAAAATATTCAGAATCTTCTGGCCCGGAGAGATGGCCATCGGCAGGTACGGTTGGTTGTAATGGTTAAAACGGACGGTCAGCAGGTAGCGGTCGGCCTGCGTTTTCTGGCTTTCGAAGAGGGAACTGCGCTGGGTCTCGTCCTGAAAAATAGCCGGCCAGTCAATAGTAGTAAGAATATGCTGGAGTTCGGCAGCATTGTAACCTGCGGCATATAAACCGCCGGCGACACTACCAATACTGGTGCCGACAATCAGATCGACCGGCATTCTGGTTTCTTCAAAGGCTTTTAACACGCCGATATGAGCAATGCCGCGGGCTCCGCCACCGCTTAGAACAAGGCCGACCCGTGGCCTTAGGCGCATACAGCCGGCACTACGGATTTTAATGGAATCGGCTGTGATGACGGCTTGTTTGGTTAGAAAGACGGATTCGGTTTGGGCGGTCAGAGAAATTACCGAAATCAGCAGGGTCAGGATAATTCCGGTTATCCGGATTTTTTTTTGCTTTCGATCAGGGCGCGAAAATATAGTTCGATCCATTCTTTGTATTCCGGGCTGTAGTTCGCTTTCAGCGCCTTATTTAACCTGGCTTCCAGTTCCTGTAGTCCGGCATCACCGGTTGATTTTACCTGGCCCGGACGGATAACCTGGTATTCTTCCGGGCGGCGGGCTTTTCTTTTTTCCGATTGATCCCGCTCCTGCATGGATTTCTGGGCATCAAGCATGCGGCTGAGAATGGCTTGTTGCCGTTCAATTGTACGGCGGCTGACATTATTTTGCAACAGATCGCTGATGATCTCCTCCATCGATCCGGCCACATCGCCCAGCCGGCCCGGTGTCTCCCCACCGGACATGCCCTGCCCGGCCAACTGCTGCAAAGATTGCTGCAGAGCCTGCTGCCTTGCGGCCAGTTGCTGCATAGCCTGTCCCATCCGGCCCGGCTGGGATGAACCGGATTGCTGTGAAAGCATCATCGTTTCCATATTAAGCTGCCCCTGACCAGCCGATAGTTGCTGCAATTGCTGCATGAACTGTTCAAAGCCAAGCCCGGAACCGCCACCTTCCATTTTTTGCATGGCCCCATTCAGGGCTTTTATTCCGGCATTCAAACTGGCCATGGCTTTTTCCTGCTGTTGCACAGCTCCTGCCTTTTGCCGTTCGGAAAGATCTTTTATACCCTGGCGCATGGCCGACTGCGCTTCGCCCAACGGTTTTACCATGGCCGGATCAATCAGGAAAGTTTCCCGGGAAAGCTCGGTAAAACCACCGGCCATCCTTTGAAATTTTTCCATAAGCTGTCCCTGACGGCCCGAATATTGCGAGTAGTCCGCTGTGAAATCGCCCAGGTCAGAAGTTTGCTGCATCAATACTTCCTGCTCCAGCGAAAGCTGTAACATCTGGCGGGCTATAGACTGCATTTTCTCTTTTATATTATCCGCGTTCTGGCGGTTCATCGCCTGTTTGGCCTGACCGATCTGATCCCGAACCTGGTTATATTTCTGTGCCAGCTGGTCAGACATCTTACTTTGGGTCTGGTTTTGATTCCCCTCGGACAACGAATTTTTAAGGTCTTCAAGTGCACCGGATTGATCAAGCTGCTTTAGTTGCTGACCGGCCTTTTCGAGATTTTCCGTGGTTTGCGGATAGCGGCCAAGTTCTTCCTGTCCGCTATAATTTTGCAGATCACGGCTCAGCCGGTCCTGGTTTTCCTGCTGCCAGTCGAGCTGTTTGCGCAGGTTTTCCGGACTGTTATTCTCCTGTTTCAACTGTTCTGTGACAGCCTCCTGTTTTTCGGCCAGATTTTCCGCTTTCTGGTACAACTGATCCAATTGTTGTTCCAGCTGAACTTTCTGCAGCAATTCTGTAAGCCGTTCCAGATTATTGCGCACTTCATCCTGGTTACGGATCAGTTGTTCCAGTGCCTGCTGGGTTTCCTGCTCTTTATTCTGCTCCATATTTTGCTGCAACTGGCGGATGGTTTCCAGCAATTCCGGAGAAAGAACTTCCTGGAACAACTCCTGTAATTGTTGATATTTCTCAAGGATGTCCGGACTAAGCAAGTCCTGCTGATCAAGTTTATTTACCAGTTCCTCCAGCTCATTTTGTAATTCCTGAACTTTATCCTGCAGATTCTGCTGTTCATTCAGTGCGCCGGTCAGTCTTTCCTTCATTTGCCAGTCCAGTTTTTCAGACTGCTTTAATTCCTGATTCAACTCCTCCAATTTTTCCAGCAGACCGGTGTTTTTCTCTGCCACCTCTTCCAGTTCCTGCAATTGCCCGCTCTGTGCCTGTTCAAATTGGTCAAAGATGTCATCGATGGACGGCAGGCGGATGCGGTATACCGCCGACTGGCCCACCCCGGGCGGATTGACATTATTGTTATCGACAGCCCGGATCAGGTATTCGATTTCATCACCAAAGGCCAGAGGCAATCCGGCCAGATCCCATTGGTATTCGGTGGCGGAAAAATGGAGCGGAGGCTGAAATTTTTTAAGCAGGATGTTCTGCCATGCCGATGAATCTGTTGACTGGCTGATCAGGCGGTACACCAGTTCCGTCCGGCTAAGGCCAAAATCATCTTTTGCTTCCGCCGTCAGAAGTACTTTGGTTTCGGGCTGACATTCAATATCCCCGCCGGGAGTAATAAGCATAACCTGTGGCGGCAGATCAGTCAGGTAACTGACCGGGTAGCGGATGGGGGCAATGTTTTCCTGGCCCCCCTCATCGCGGAGATAAAAATGATATTTTAACTGCCCGGTCAGCGTAAACTCACCAAACAGATTTGTCCCTTTTATCATCAGCGATACACTGTCGGTTGCATCAAAAATAATTTTGGCCTGAGCCAAAGATTTATTAGCCCGCGCCTCCCAGCTTACCGCTGAACCGGGATAAATGGCCAGTTCAGCGCGGTTCCTTTCCTGCAGACGCAAAGGCAGACCGGTGTAGGCCGGTGGTTGAATGCGGATATCCAGCGTAGTTAGTTCCGGCGGCTGCAGACAGGTTACTGTAAAAAAAACTGAAGTCAGTTCCGCACCATAGCGGGAACTAAGGAGCGGTTGCGCTAAAATCCGGTAACGGAAGCTTTGACGGATGTTTCTGATTTCAGCACTGAATTTATTGCCCTCTGCCTCCAGCGGGCGCCGTTCCCGGCTTTCACCGTCGGCCGTGCTCAATTCCAGCCATAATTGATCCGCGACCGGACCGCGGTACTTTCCGCTGATTTGAAGACTTGTGCCGCGCAGAACACGGGTTTCGCCCGGCTCTACAAAAAAATTGAACGCCACCTGGCGGTGATATTCTCCGACCGGATTGATCATCCGCATCGTGGATAAATAAAGCTGGTCACCGAAAAAAAAGAATATCAGCGGAAATAGCAAAGGCATAAAAAAATAATAACGGATTTCCGGAAGAAAGGAAGTCAGCTTCAGCCTGGCGGTCAATCCGGGAATATCAAAGCGGGACGAAAGTTCCCGGATCGCTGCCTGGCGGAGAGCTTCAGATTCTCCCGCTTGTCCATCCTTGCCGAGCAGGGCCAAAAGATCGGACAAATGCTTAACCCGGTCGTTGCTGGCTGCGCTTAAATAGCCGAGCAGCATTGGACTGGTATGTTCTTCTTTTCGATAACGTATGCGCAGGGCCGGACCAAATAAATTCCGGAACAGCAGGAAGGGTGCAATGAGATGAATCAGGGCCAGGCCGAAGCGGGAAAATATAGAGAACTGAAACCAGGCATCGGCTACGACAACACTCAACCAGAGAAGAAAGAGAACCGCACTAAACCGGATAGCTGAGGCCTGCAGACTGAGCCGGGACCAACTCTGCCAATACTGTCCAATCTGTTCTGAAAGGTTTTGATTTTGGGTTAGCATAGAGTCAGTTTAACAGGCTGTATAAAAAGATGTTCACAGCCATTTTTAGGGCCGCACTGCGGATTTCCGGCGGATCATGATGAATGTCGGCATCTTCGCAGCCATCGCTGAGATCCGTATTAAATGAGTAAAAGCAAATCAAGCGGCCCTCGAGAATAAGCCCGAGACCTTTCGGAGCACCGCCGTCGTGTTCATGTACTTTGGGCAGGCCGTTATTAAAATGGGAATCTATATGATAGATAGGGTGATCGAACGGCAGTTCAACAAAATCCAATGCCGGAAAGACACGTTTCATTTCCCGCCGGAACGAAAAATCCATGCCATAATCATCATCGGCAAAAAGGAAACCGCCACTGCTTAGGTAGTTCCTGAGAATAACGACTTCTTCATCGCTGAAGCGGATATTACCATGACCGCTGAGGTAAGCCAGAGGATACAGCAAAAATTCAGGATCGCTTATTTTGTACTCCGCTTCGCGCCAGGCCAGATCAAGGTTATGTGTATTTCTGACTTGTTTCAGGATATTGACCCAGGTTGTTTTATTTCCGTACCAGTCTCCGCCGCCCCCATAATGAATCCTAACCGGGGCAACAGGCTGCATACCGAATAAAACAACAGGTAGTAAGAGCAGAGAAAAATAATACATAAAAAAAATCCCGCAACGATTACTCGCCCGGGAAAATAACAGGTTGGCCAAAATGTTACAACTTAGTTGCGGCTGGTTGCGAATGTGTATCGTTTTGATTTCGAGCCAAGATTCAATCGATTCATTTCACCGCGCAGGGCGAACCAACCAATTTTTGTATAGCCGAAACGGGAAGTACTCAATTCCTGTTTGACCCGGTAGGCGCCAAAAGCCGGATTCTCACGAACAACAACCTTAATTTTTTCATCAAGCGATAAATCAGCCAGGTTAAAGTCTCGTTTTTCTTCAGATGTGGTTACTTCGACTTCAGCCGGATTCATATCAATGACCCGGGGTTTTGGGGCTTCGGGTCGGGGCAGGGTAATTTCTTTTGCCACCGGTTTGCCGGCTGCTTCCAGCACCTCAAATTTATTCACGGCTTCATCAACCATATCATAAACATCGAGAATGTGATGAAATTCGAGGAGCTCGAAGATTTCATAAACATCAGGTACCATCCGGACAAGTTTCAGATCACCGCCGTTTTCCCGGATAGATTTAATTTCACTGATAAAAATACCCCAGCCGGCGCTGCTGATATAATCCACGTTACCAAGATCGATTATTATAAAAAACCGTCCCTGCTTGAGCAGCGAATCAAGTGCCCGCTCAAGTTCGGACGAGGTTGTGGTATCAATATAACCGCCAACTTTAATAATCGAGATATGATTTCGGCTTCCGGCAATTTCCGTTGATACCTGAATGCCCTCCATTATGCCTCCTTAATTACCCGTAACTAAATTCAAAAAATACGCCCCAAATATTATATTCTCACAATTTTTTTCCGGGCGATGGTTTCCCGGATATCAGCCATCTGCTGGTCGAGTTGGGTTGGTCGGGCTTGATGGGCTGATTCAATTTTGTGTTTGATAAGACCAATCTCATTTATAGTCTGCATGAAATTATTATAAGAATCGAATTTATTGTCTTTTTCGACATATTTCAATAAATCATTAAGATAGCTTCTGACCAATTTTGATGACATCTCCTGCTGATGTTTATCAAGGGAGGCAAGCGTATCTGAAAGCAGGCGGAACAATTCACTGATCTCCCGGGCCGAACGGCAGCCGGGATGATTACTGATTATTTTTATGATAAAAATTGCCCTTTTTACCGCTTTGGATGGGGCCATATCATCCAACTCGTTCAACAGGGCCGTTGCACTTTTAAGATCATCAGCGACCGAAGAGAAAAATTCTTCAACCTGGGTTGCAGTAACAGCAAGTGCCGCTTTTGGCGCTAAATGATACGTCTGAATACGGATACCATTCACTTCGGGGAGTATTTCAGATTTCTCCTGAACTTCAAGCGGAGCGGTTTCCGGTTCAATCTCCCGGCTTGTCGGCGGTGTGTAGGCTGGTTTATGCATCATTTGTGATTTATCAGCCCTGGGCTGGGTACCAAATTCGCGGATCAGGGTCTTCGAATCATCTGCCGGTCTGGGACGGTCGCTAAAAGACGGCGTTGTTTTGCCGCGCTGCCGGTTAATGGTTTCTTCAGATGATTTGAAATCAAGAATAACCTGGCCGTCAAGTGTCAGCAATGGTGTACCCGGTTGTTTGATTCTGGCTTTGCCGCCTTTCTGAATATATCGTTCGCGCAAGGTCTGGGTATTCAGGCGCATTTTAACCAGCTCATTGTAAATTCTCTGGGCATCAATTTTTTCATTGCCGTATTCCGGATTGCGGAGCTCTGAAGCAATCCGGGCGGCGCCAAATTCCGGGTTTTTCCGGATAACATCAAAAATCTTGGTTTTCATCTCGATGGAAAGATGGCGACGTTCAATATGATCCTGATCTTCCAGGTATTTCTTGAATCCCTTCAAACCCTTCCGCTCGATAATATCCTTGTACTTGTAATATTGATACGGTGAAATGCGCAGCCTTTCACAGGCCTCTTTGATGGTCATACCGGAAGCAATAAGTTCGGTTAACTCTTTTTGAATATTATAGACTATTTCACCCTGCATCAGTTTTTCTTTAATCGCCACAAAGGTGATGTCATCATTTTGCGGGGCGCCGCCGGTAAAATCCTTCAGATCGCCCTTGATGCTTTTTATAAATTCTCCGACATCAAGATGCGAATTAACACGGATGGAGGTCAGGAAGCGTTCTTCACGGAACAATTCCCTTTTCACATTCATCGCTTCGGTGATACCATCGGTATAAAGCACCAGGATATCGTCTTCCTGGAGCCGTATGGAATCGGTCTGGATTTTCCGGCCAAACAATTCAATATCAGGCAGTTGAATACCAACCGGGAAACCGGATGGATTCAGATAATAAGTCTGTTGTGTCCGGCCGCGGTACAGGATCATTGGGTTATGCCCGGCGCTGGCATAGGATATTTCGCGCTGCCGCGAATCGAGGACAAGGTAAAACATGGTCACAAACATACCGCGCTTCATATCATCGGTTACAAACCGGTTGACCTTGGTCAGAACTTCGGCCGGATTTTTATTGCCGCGGGCTTCCAGGCGCAGTGCGGTTCGAATCATGGTCATAATCATTGAACCCGGAACACCCTTGCCGGAAACATCCGCAATACAAATACCGATGGTATCCTCATCCACTTCAAGGAAATCAAACAGATCACCGCCCACTTCCTTAGCCGCCTCATAATAAGAAGCAAGCTCATAACCTTCGACTTCGGGAAAATCCTGCGGCAGAAGCATCTGCTGAATTTCCTGTGCAACCTGTAGTTCCTTCTGCAGCTTCTGCTGTTCAATCAGGTTGACCTGCGCCTCCCTGAATTTGATAGTCATATCATTAAAAGCCTGAGCAATTTCACCAAGTTCATCCGAGGCGTCAATGTCAATTTCATCCTGATCAACTTTGTCGTGGATTACTTCACGCACCCAGCCGGCCAGATTATGAAATGGCGACAGAATCCGCGAAATCAGCATAAAGGCGCCAGCATAACTCAGACCCAGCAGGAGCAGAACATAAAAAATCAACCACAGTTTCCGGGAATATGTCAACTGCTGGATGAGCTGTTCATTACTGCGGATATAAACAAAACCGAGAACTTCACCTTCACCAACAATGGAACGGCGGATTTCCTGCCTGAAATCATAAACCGTCATGCTATCGGCCAGTCTATACTGATAGATATTCAGACCCTGAGCGGTATCGACCAGAACGTATTGTGCCGGTATTTCATATTTTCCAAGTCTGGCAGAACTTAGCGGCAGGCTGCGGGCCAGAATATTTTCCAAACTGTCCACAAAAAAAGCTTCTTCCAGATATTTCCGGTTGTTCTGCTGAATGGAACGGGACTTTTCAAAAAGCCCGAGATAGTTTTCGTTCAGGTAATCATTTATTGAATTCTCGGCCAGGGTTTTGGCCGCCGAACTGCTAATGGAGAACACATCTTCGCGCACATTGCGATCGATGCCGACAAATAAAAAGACAAAGGTCAGCAAGGCAATCAGGGTCAGCGAGGTGACCACAACGAAAGAATATTTTGTTTTCAGGGTCAGGTTATGCCAGAACTGCATCAGCGGAGTTTCGTGGGTCTCCTCCCGGAATTTGGTCAGCCGAAATTCATTGCCCCGTTCGCTGACATTATATTGCAGATCATCCATGAGTTTACGCATCATCAGGATGCCCAAACCGCCCTTTTTCCCGATATCAACATATTTGGCCAGATCCGGTGTGTTGGCCTGGCGCGGATCATAACTCCGCCCCTGATCGACAATGACGATAGTCAGGCTGAGCCGGCGGACAATCGCCTTAATAACGATTTCACCGTTTTTTATATCACGGTAACCATGGCGGATAATATTGGTGCAGGCTTCATCAATAACCAGTTTAAAGGAGTTGATGATTTTTTCGGTATATTTATATTTCTTGCCAATATGTTCGATGAATTCCCTGACCTGAATCAGATAGCTCATCTGAGCCGGAATGGTAATCTCTTCTTTGCGGACATTTTTAAACATTAAAAACGCCTCTACTTCCTTGAGTTTTTAAGCCGCTCTCTGGCTCCCTTGATAGCTGCCAGAATTTTCTTGTTATAAGGATGTTTTTCCAGAACTTTTTCCCACAGGTCGATGGCCTGCTGATATTTTCCGGAAAGGAACAGGTCAACACCCTCCAGGTAGCGCCGTTCGGTTTCCGGATCCATGACATCAGTGGCTGCGCTGGTTTCCATTCTTGTTTCATCATAGTACTGCTTCAGCAGCGGGTTTTCCGGGTCGAGGCGCATGGCCTGTTCAAAAACCTGTAACGCATCATCGTACTGACCAATTTCATAGAGAAGCAAGCCGCGCTGAATATTGTCCTGTATTTTAATACGCTCGGCAACAGTTTCCAATTGCTGAAGTACCTGAGGATTATCCCCGCCTAAAAGCCGGGCATCGGCTACCAGGCGCAGTGCCTCCGAATAATTCTGATTGCTGAACTCGGTGCGGATTTTGGCCAGCAGCGAACCAATCTCCTCGTTCAGCCGGCGCCGGGTGGTGGCAATGGCTTCGGTTAACTGGCTGTTCTGCGGATCGCGCTCCAGGCCGAGGTTGAACTCAATCAGCGCTTCGGTAAATTGTTTCTGATCGAGCAATATCCGGCCGCGCTCATAATGTTTGGCTATAAAAAGCTGATCCTGTTCGGCCCGCTCTTTGTCGATGGCCGCCTGTACGGCCAGATTTTGCTGGTTTTGAAAATCTTTGGCCAGAAGGACATTTGACGAATCGAGCATCATTTTAGCCTGGGGATGGAAGGGATCTTCGCTGAGCACCTGCTGGTACTCAACAATCGCATCAATAAATTTCTGATCGCTGAAAAAAGTCTCAGCCTGCTTCAGGTGGGTGGCAATGGAACGCTGTTTGTCAAGCTCGCGCACTTCAGCGATAATCCGCTCTTCTTCAACCTGCCGTTTAGCTTCGGATATCCGGAACATTTCATCCCGGTTACGACCGAAATTGACGGATAACGTAATGCGGTGCATCGGGGCAAAAACAGAGGCAGCGAAACTGTTGCCAAATCCATAATCAACCTGGAAAATGCTGTACTGCGTACCGGCGCCATATGTCAGACCCGATGGATCAAAGCCGAGGCGCAGATTGCCGAGATTCCCGAAGCGATACTCAGCCCCGAAATGGAGGCGCAGATCGCGGTTGCGGGTCATATCTGTATCCATAAGCAGGTTCAGGCTCGAACCGGGTAATTGGATTCGGCGCATTAAGCCAACTTTAACCGAAAGGGGCAGGTCGTCTGAGGCCAGACCCTCATTCAGTTTGGGCGGTACAATATTCTGCAGGTTCAAACCAACCGACCAGTCCCGCAGCAGCAGCGAAGTAAAATATTCCGGGCGGTACATCAGGCCCAGATCAAGGCCGACACCGACATCACTCAGGTTACCGTCGGTGTAGATATTGGACCAGCCCCGCCGTACTGCCTTTATGGTTGTGCCAACGGTTAAATCCCAGGGCAGACGTTTGGCATAAGACAGAAAAAACTGGTATTCCTCATAGGCTGCTGTCCCCTGCGGATTGTTGTAAATATCCCGCTGATCCACATCGCCGGTACCAATCCGGCCAATACCGGCACCAAAACTGCCCAGGTTCAGGGTTGGGTAGCTGTAACCGATAAAATCGTATAAAGTGCCTTCAAATACCGTCATGTGGAAAAGCATCAGACTCTGCTGCGAAACATATTCCAGCCCGGCCGGATTCCAGAAGACAGCCGAAGGATCATCAGCCAGAGCAGTGAAAGCATTGCCGACACCAAGGGCCCGGCTGCCGATTCCACCGCTGCTGAGATTGGAAACCGTACCACCATCCTGGGCTGAAACGCTGAATGCGCCCAGCAGTAGCAGGCTGAAAATAAAAACTGAGCTATTCATATTTCTTCTCATGGCCACATCCTACTTGATGTAAGCAATTTTTGTGATGTAATGCTGACCCGATCCGCCGCCGACCGGGCGGATATCGATGGTACACAGGTAAACACCGTTCAATACCACATGTCCGTTACCATTCCGGCCGTCCCAGCGCACATGCGTATCATAGATACCGGCAGTCAGACCGGTTTCTTTGTATTCCCAGACCAGTTCTCCCAACAGGGTGAAAATGCGCACATCAATATCCGCATCTGCCTCAAGATAGAAGACAATATTGGTGAACGGGTAATTTTGCCCGAATGGATTCGGGTAATTCCCGAACGCATTCTTCGGATTATCCGGAATAATCGATATCGATGGGGTGGTGAATTCCTGGCTGCGGCTGATATCCACACCGCGGCTGTCACGGATAGCCAGAGGCGACCCGGCATCCACATCCCAGGCATTCAGATTATTCAAAGCCGTACGGAAGGCCCGGCTTGGTGCGCTGCTGTTGAAGTTTGCCACTAAAACCAGTGTATCGGTCAGGTCTGCCGCTATGGTTCCGGTCAGATCAAATTCAATTTCCAGCGGGTTGGCCTGGCTGACGGAAGCCATAGTAATATTGGCCAGCACTACCGGTTCATTCAGACCTTCAATCACCGTCCCGCCCGGATCATTCCGGTACTGTTCATAATTCATGACCCGCAGATTGCTGAACAGGTCACGGACCAGTGTTTCGTCCAGTGTTTCAGATTCGGTGCCCTCGCTGCCGGCGGTGAAAAATTCTATTTCCATACCACTCATGTTCAGCGGAACGGAATAGCCCTTATTGGAAACCGAGAAGGCCATCAGCGGTACATTTGCTGAATTTCTGGTGAAACTGTGCTGATCAAATAAAGAATCAAGTACAGTGACCGTGACAATTTTCTGAAAGACCGTCAGCGGCAGGCTTAGACTGCCCTGTTCCACATCAACCCGGGCCGCTAATCCGCTGACCGCATCCAGCGGCAGGTTCTTATAATTGAATTTCATAGCGACGGTTTTATCTGCACTGGGTGCGGTCAACTGCCAGGAAACGGTCTGCCCGACAGCACTGAATGTCTTTTCAAAGGTCTCACCGTCACCAAGAATAAAACCGTGGCTGCTGACAATCTCCGGATCAAGCTGCACCGAACCTGTGCCGCTGAGACCGGCATAATCGAAGGCTTCGGTCTTGCCGGCATATCCAACCGGAATTTCGACGGTTATCAACTGGCCGTGAGAAACAACGCCGTTGAGCGCCGAAACCGGGGTCATTTGCGGGGTGCCGAAAGCCAGAACCGGGCGCTTCAGAATGTTCAGAGAATCAAGAACATCAACGCTGATGGCGGTCAGTTCTCCGGTATTGGCATCACTGCCTTCCAGGTAGAAGGTCACTTCTTCACTGCCGTCACCCTTATAACTATCCGGTATGGTCAACTGGAAATTAACCTGGTTATCCGCGCCGACCGGTCGTGAACCGGGTTCGGCACCAAAGGTTTCAACATAGGCCTGGTTCAGGTCAGCCGAAAGCACCATAAAAGCCCGGGCATTTTCCACCGAACCGCGGCGCGTAACCTGCAGGGCATAAGGTATGGTCTGACTGGTCGAAACATTGCTGTGGCGGGTAATGGCGCTGACCGCCAGGGTGGCAGCATCTTCAATATAAAGCGGTTTGACCAGCAGAGGATTGCCGATGGCCGCCTGCACAGCACTGTTTTCATCCAGCGGACGGCTGTTAATGGCCACCCGCAGAGACTGATTTTCCTGCCCGGCTTTGGCAATTTTCTGCAACAGACGGCGCACCTGATCCGTGGATTCAGCCGGAGCAGAATCTGCGACATGCTCCTTATCTTTAGAGCGCAGCAACCCGAGTTCGGCCCGGGCCGTGATGCCGGCGGCAGCTTCTTTGACCCGGACATACCAGAAAATATCTTCACTTTCACTAAAGGTTTTATTCAGTTCTGCCGTGGCATCCACTCCTTCAACCAGTTCAAAACCTTCCGGGATGGTCAGTGTCATATCGCCGCTGCCGGTAACTGCCGCTTCTCCGGATGACTGAACCACACGGGCCAGCAGTTTCAGGGTTTGTCCGTAAGAAACGGTATCATCAAGAGCGCCCTGCGGTTCAATAATATCCAGACTTAGTGTCAATTTTGGCGCATCAACCACGGTCAGACCGAAACGAGCTGATTGCCCGCTTACGGCAAGGCCATTATTGCGGTCGGCGGCCTCGACTTCAACATAAAAACTATCCACGGTCAGCGGTTTTTCTTCCGGCGCAACCACTTCCCAGACTGCCGTTGCTGTCCCTGTGCCATCCGATAGTTGGCGGGTGGTCGGGCTTTTGGCTGAATAACCGGCGGGCAGAATCAACCGGGCACTGCGCCCGGTATCCGCCACACTGGAATTAAATTGAATATCAGCCTGCAGGGTAAAAGTCTGGGCGGTAGATATAATCTTATCCAGTGCTCCGGCCGGTGCGGTAATGCTTATTGCCGGGCTGACTACGGCAGCCGGGACAACACGGACCAATACGGAATCGGAGGCCGCATCCAACAGAACCGGCAGACCGCTGTTCTTATCCTGAGGAACCGTGCTGAACACAAGGCGCAGCGTATCCGCAGCAGCGGAACTAAGTGAAAGCGCCCGGACCTGCCATTGCAGAACCGGCTGACTTTCAACATAATCAACCGTGACTGCACTCAGCATTTCAAAATTGGCCGGAATCTGCATCGTAACCTGCCCGGAACCGATGGCCGCCGTGCCGCTCCGCCCAACCGTGGTACGCACGGTAAAACTGCCCCCGGCCGATACCGTGCCGTCCACAGATCCGGACGGACTGCTGATGGCGCTGCTCAGACTGAGCCGGGCCGGTTGTTCGACACTGATCTGTTCGCTCACATCCGCTCCGGGGTCGATGCCGACCGCCCGGTTTATACTGTCAAAGGCGCTGTCGATGCGGGCTGTAAACTGAACCGCTTCGGCAAAAGGCCATCCGCTGTGCGGAAAAATAAATTCGGCCTGACTGAAGGCGGCGACATTGCTAAACTGATGCGTCTGGAGCAGACTGCCCTCGTGACGCAGAGAAACATAAACCCGGCTCAGATTATCGCTGCCGGTATTATTGATTTTAACCCGCAGATCAAAGGGCTGATCCGTATTCACCCGGGGCAGATTTGGCGTAGCAGCCTGACTTACGGCGACCAGCGAATCGATGCGCACCCGCCCGGGGCGGATAACAGTGACCAGGTCGTTGCTTTCGACCACGCTGCTGCTCTGGCCGATGGCCGGAACCCGGCGGTCAAAATAATTTACAAAAGGCGCGGCCTGGTGCTGACCTTCGGAGGCTGTTTCGGAAATATTGTAGGTAAAATTATAACTCAGGGTCTGACCGCCGCCCAGCGTATCCGGGAAAGCTGTCGGATCCCCGGCCAGCAGCCATTCCGATGAGGCATCGGCACTGCTGGTCATATTGGTAAACCTGCGCTGCAATCCATTTATCACCGCCGGGGATATGCCGTCGTTGCGAATGCGGTAGGTTACTTCTACCCCGCTCTGTCCCTGCCGCACCACCTCTTCGGCGATGACGATAGATTCAAAAATCAGATTGGCCGAAGGAACAACCCGCAGGGCATCCGGCGCTGTTCCGGAATTGCGGTAAACCCGGCCATTAGCCAGATAGCCTTTGACAAACCATTGCAAATCATACAGACCAGGACTTAATCCGGCCGGAATCTGGACCTCATCAAAAATCAGGGTGGCCGTGTCCTTCCCGCTGATACTGAAATGACCGCTAAGCATAATATCGCCGGCGGCAATCCCGGAAATTCTCAGCCAGGTTGAATCGGGATCAAGGTTCAGACTGGCCGTTCCGGTATCGGCAAAACTGAGACTGAAAGCGGTTTTCTGGTTGGAAACCAGCGTATCCGGGGCCACACTTCCCTCTACATAAAGGGCATTGGCTGCCGTCTGGACAATCAGCTCTGTATAGAAGGCGGATTGCCGGATGATATTATTATTATCCAGACTGATCTGGCCAAAAATACGGGTGTTGCCGCTGGTTGGGAAATTGGCCGACAGATCGAAACGGAAACGGAGCTGATTATTGTCCTGGGTGCGCAGGGTGTCGAGATGATCCATGCGGGTCAGATTGAGGATATAGCCATCGCGGCTGGAACCGGAAGCATCACGGAAAAACAGGGTAGTTTCATCCAAACCGCCGTCGATGGGCAAAGCCACACCGGTGTTGGAAATAGTCATCAGCACTTCCAGGGCAGTTTGACCCTGCACATAGGGATTACCATCGACCAGTTCAATAGACGTGATGGAAACCAGGCTGTCGCCAAAAGCAAAAACACCGGCCTCCAGCGACTTGCTGTAAGCTGCCTGATTGGTTGAACCGTTGAGATTCAGTAGCAGCGGGTATTCTCCGGAACTGCCGGAAAGGGCGGTTGGCCGGAAGCGCAATCGGGTGGTGGCCGGGAAGGGCCGGATGACCTGTTCACTCTGACCGGATAAGGCAATAGTGTAAGACAGACCGCTCAGATTCAGGGTGGTCAGATTGGAATCGAGAAGAACCGCAGCCTGACCGAGGTTGGTCAGTTCCAGTTCAAAGGCCACGGTTGTATCGGAGGCTGCAGAGGCCGGAATGGTTGACCCGGAAACATAGGCCACGGCGGCCGGTGTCTGGATTTCGAACTCAGCAGCATCACTGGCACTTGCTGAAAGCGGACGGTTGTCATGCAGGTCGACCCCGCTGACTGCAGCACTCACTAAAACCGGTCCGTTGTACCCGGCTGGAATCGTAAGCGCATAAATCAAGGTATCGCTGGCCGCGGCCGGTAGAATAACCGGCAGGCCGGGCGGCTGCAGAATCGGGTTAAAACTAAGCGCCGGACTGAACGAAACAGAAGATTGTTTCAGTTCGGCCGTAGCCCCGCCGCTGTTGCGAACTAACAAATGCACCCGGCCGTGGGTTTGTCCCTGACTAATGGTATCAGGTGTCATCCAAACCTGGCTGATGGTCAGGGCGGCGGCCGGTTCGATCAGTAATGCGCCGGTATCGCTACTGCCGGAAGAAGCGGAAACCTGCAGATCGTTGGCATCACGCCAGACCAGCCGGGCATCGTTGCTGTAGTTTCCGGCCGGCGCCGTTAAAGTATTGACGGTAAAATCAAAACGGGTTTGGGCGCCGGATTCCAGCCGCAGCGGTAAAGTCGGTGTATTTTTCCGGGTGATGCCAAACTGCCCGGTCATCTCATTAACCCCGGCGAAATATTGGCTGAACACACTGTCGATCAGGGCGGCAGACCGGTACGGCGCGGTTGTATTGGTAACATAAACCGAGCTGATTAAGGCGCTTTGTCCGGTTGAGACAACAACCGGTGCGGTACGCACACTGTCGATAACCAATGCCGGGCGCAGTTGAACCTGCCAGTCATCATAAACGGTTGGATCGGTCAGACTGAAAACCAGGTCGCCCACGGATTCTACCGCACTGCCTGAAGCGTAAACCGTGTCTGGTCCGGCTACTGCCGCACCATCAACCTGAGTACTAAAACTGAAGGTCTGTTCCTGCCCGGAAGACAAAGTCAACGGCAGGGCCGGCTGGGCTGAACCCAGCACATAATTGGCCGGGTTTTCGGTGAATACCGGATTCAGCGCAGTGACCCGTGCCTCACCGGCACCGCTGTTGCGCACCCTGATCCGGACATTAAGACCGGTTTGGCCAACGGAAACGGCATCCCGACTGGCTGAAACAGAAATTACCTGCATGACCGCCCGGCCGCTGATTTCCCATTCCACAAAGACAGTACTGTTGTAGATTCCGGTTTTACCGGAATAGGGATCGGTATAGCCAACCTGAGCATACAGACTGTCCGTTCCGGTGGCGGTATTATTGTAAACCGTGGTCATGACAGTTAATACGGTCTCTCCAAAGGCCGGAATGGTTACCGGAAGCACCGGATAGGCAAACTGGTAAAGACCGATTTTTTGCTGCAGGGTCAGGCTGTTGATGGTCAGAATGGCGCCGCCTGTATTTTTAAGGCGAACCTGAACCGGAATATTGGTCTGCCCCGGTGCCACCGATGTTTCCGTTGAGGTTACGGCTAAAACGGTTGCCGCCGAAGGTGTGAAGACATTTATGGCCGCCGTGACGGCAGCGCCGTTATCGGTCAGCCGGGCGGCACTGTTTTCATCATTACCGCCGGCGGCGGCGTTAAGAACCACGGTCCCGGTATCGGCATCAGCCGGAATAGTAAACTGGACGCTAAAACTGGTTCTGCTTCCGCCGCTAAGGGTAAAGGGCAGGGCCGGTGAAATCTGCGTCGGCACACCGTAGGGCATGAGTACCAGGCTGTCCACAACCAGACCGGCCTCACCGGCATTGGTCAGAACAACCACAGCACTGGTATCCGTATTGCGGCTGATGTTGGTCGCGGCAAACTGAACCGAGTCAACCGCCAGCTGTGCCGGCTGCACAATAACCAAATTATTAGGAACAGCAACCAAAGCGCTGAAAACGGTGTCGTTTTCGGTGCCCTGCAGATTAAGACGCAGCGGGTAATCACCGGAGCTGAAAGTGGCCGTCCCGCTTTCAAAATTCAGCACGGCCGTTCCCTTACCGGGGATAAACTGCTCAGCACTGAGCATACGGAAAAACCCGGGGTCGGCAACGGATTCAAGACGGGTTAAAGCAGGGTCAAGCAGCAGATCTGCCTCACCGGAATTGGAAACCGTGGCCTGTGGCGCAATATTCTGCCCGGAGGAAATTTGACCGGGACTATTGTCTGTGGCCGAAATGGCTACCGCCCGCTGAATCAGCCAACTGTCACCACTTTCAGCATCGGGATCGGAAATTAATTCGAGGGTGTTGACATCCTGACCATCAGCCCGGGCATTAAGTGTGGCCACACCGGTGGCCGAGGTCGGCAGAATATCCACAAAAAGGCGGAACGAGGCCTGACTGGAAGGATTGATCTGAACCGCCGGATAGATGACCAGTGAAGCCGGGTCAAAACTACCTCGGGAAATACTAAGGCGCAGACTGTCGACACGGACCGGATTTTCACCGCCGTTCTGAACCAGCACATCAACCGGGATATTCTGATGCCCGGTACTGACCGAATCGCGGGGTGAGGCAACGGAAATAATACTCAACCCTCCGGTGCCAAAAACATTCCATTGGCTCAGGTAGTCCGAGGTGTGACTGAGCATCTTGGCCGAATTGGCATCTACCGCCCGGGTTGTGGCGCGCAGATGATCCATACCGAGCGGTGTGGCCGGGTCATCAATGATATCGACGGCATAAACCACGGTGGTATCGCTCCAGCCGCGCAGTAAAAAGGGTTTGACCGGGGTCAGGTACTCGCGGTTATAATAGGTATTCCCATTCTGGAATTCGAGAATAACATCATTAATCAGGGTGAAGGCAGTACCCTTGTTGCGCAGGGTCAGGCTGACCGGAATATCGGTTTGACCGCGGCTAACCGACGCTGCGTTGGCGATGGCAATCACCTGCGGATTGGCCGGGGTTTGCAGATGCAGGGCGGCAGTTTGGGCAGCATTCAGATCCGAGCCAGAATTGCCGGTCAGAATATCCGTGCCCTCAACTTCAGCATCCAGAATAACCAACCCCGAGTCGCGCGGTGTGGTCGACGAAAGAATGGAAAAAACAGCACTAAAAGATCCGCCGGAGGGTAATAACGGCAGGGTTGCCGGCTGGGTCCGGCTGGCGGCCAGGGTACTGTGGGCCGGTTGATTATTGAACTTCAGACGCAGGGCATCAATCTGAATTTCAGAAGTGCCGGTGTTGCGGACAAAAACCCGGGCTTCGACGCCGGTTTGCCCCTGAGAAAGCGAATCGACCGTGGCCACCACCGAATCGATAGCCAGGTTGGCCGGATCGCCGATCAGCCAGTAATCGGCAGCAACGGCACCGGTATCGGCCAGACTAACCAGGCTGATTTTATCCCGGGCTTTGTAGCGGGCATCGATGTGCAGGGAGTCGGGCGCGGTGGCCAGTATATCAGAATTAAAATTCAGGGTCTGGACGCCGCCGCCGGGTAAATTGCTTAGTGTGGTTTCAAGCGTGTCACGGGTAAAACTGCCGGCGAATGCTCCGGTAATGTACAACCGGACGCTGTCCAGCAGAGCTTCAGCCTGACCTTCGTTGGTAATTCTGATTTCGACCGGGACATTTTGCTGATTGCGGTTGACCCTTGAATAAGAGGAGCGGACTGAATTAAGGACGAGGCGGGCCGGCTGAAAAACCTGCCAGGCATCAAGATAAGCCGAAGTTCCGCCGGAAATTTTCCCGCTGCGCAGATTTTTCCCCAATACAAACCCGGCAATCGAATCCATTCCAGTGGCGGCACTGCTTTGAATATCAACCAAAAATGGTATGGTTTGCTGACCGCCGGCCGGAACGGTGAACGGGAAAACCTGGCTGGTGCTTTGGCTATTTACATTACGCTCAAAAACCAGACCGAGACTGTCGGCCGTTCCAATTTGAGCATCCACCTGTCCGCTGTTGCGGATGGTCAGGCTGACGCTGAGCGCCAACTGACCCGCAGTGACCGAATCGGCAGCAGCAGACAGCGCTGTGACCTGCAGATTTGCTGAAAGCAGAACCGTCCAGCTATCGTTAACTGCCGGATTGATCAGGTTGGTTACCGATTCGCTGTTGACATCACGGTAGGCTACGGTCGCCGTGAACGTATCGTTTCCGCCTGCGGCCTGATCCGCCACAGTCAGATTGTAAATCAGACTCGTTCCGCTGCCTCCGCCGATGGTCAGCGGGAAAACCTGTCCCGAACCAAGACTCAGGCTGTAAGCCGAGCTGTACTGAATAGCAATATCGCTGAGCTGATCGATGCGCGCCGCGGCCTGCCCGTTATTAGTCAGGGCAACGGTCAGGGTCTGTCCGCTCTCACCCTGACTGACCTGCGTATCCGATAGATTCAATGAAACCAGTTGCAGCGAGGCTGCAGTCTGAACCAGAATATTGTCCGCGGCAATTATGGTATCACCAACCGCATTGCCATTTTCGGTACCACCGAAAACAAAGCGTACCGGGTAAGGTGTAAGCGAAGCTGGCAAGGTTACAGCGCCTTCGGAGAAAATAAGTTCGACCACTGCACCCGGTCCACCGGGAATGACCTGGTTGGCACTAAGCGGGACGATTTGCCCGGTGCTGCCGCCGATTTCAAGATAAGTCGAAGCCGTATTAAGCAGAACATCATACAAACCGTCATTTTGCAGGGTCGCCGTAAAAATGGTGGTCTGGTTTTCTGAAACCTGGAGCGGTGAAACCGACTGCAGGGTCAGATTAAGACTTTCGGTAATTTCAAACTGGTCATTCTGATCTGCCGAATTATCCAGAATAGTTGCCCCGTTACCGGAACAGGTGCAGATAATCTGTCCGTCAACCGTAACCAAACCGGTCGGAGCGGCAGCCGGTACATCGACCCGGAAACGGAAAACCGCTTCCTGGTTGACCAGAATCGAATCGGGACCGCTGGTTCTGGTGCTGACAAAACCAAGTTCGGGACTAAAGGTCAGGTTGACCTGATTGACATGAATAATATTCTGACCGCGGTTGCGGACGCGCATCTGGACATTGTTCAAGGTTCCGCCGCGCGGCACAAGTTTGGTAACCGGGTCGAGTACTTCCACAGCTAAAATCTGAATCGGATCAATGCTGAAGAAATCCGGACTTGTATTTATCGTACCGGTCATACCGGCATAGGTGCCAGAACCGGTCAGACTGATTTCCGGTGTGTAATTGCCACGGCTGAAATTGCTGTCGAGAGCGGTTTTGACAAATCTAAGGGTTGAGCCGCCGCTGGCGATAACCGCCGGCGAATCGATGGCAGCCGTGTAGGTCAGAATGTTATTCAGATCTGTAAAACTTAAAGCAGACTGGGATAAATCAAGCGGAACCGAATCCGGGCCCGGATTGGTCACCTGAACCCGGAAAGTCAGGGTATCACCGCTGTTGGCGGAGATGGGCGTCATACTGTCGGATACATAGCGCATCGTATAAATAGTAAAAGTAGCCGTGTCGGTCAGCAGCGGGACAAAGGCCTGAACAAGGGACGAATCCACCGTTTCATGACCATGGAAAACCGCAGAAACGGTACCGTCGGCAGCACTGGCCGTTTGTACGGACTTGACCTGATCAGCCGGCAGAAAGGTGACCGCCTGCCCGCTGACCGGATTGCCGTAATTATCTTCAACCCTGGCGCGGACGATGGATGTAGAACCAGCGGTGGAACTGCGTCCCGATCCGGAATCGGCAAACACAAAGACGGCTGTCCCGGCCGAGGCTGATGCTGAATAAAGCAGATCAGCCAAACCGGCTGAGGAAGCGGTGAGTGTAGCCGAACCGCTGCTGGTCGGCAGGGTCCAGTTGGTGGAAACCAGACCAGCACCATCCGAAACCCCGGCCGGCGGTGCGGCGGAGCCATCCGCTGAGGCGGACCAACTGACATTGCGGCCACTGACACTGTTGCCGTATTGATCGACCACCCGCAAAACGATCGGGTTGGTCAGCGCCTGGGCTACCGTGCCGGTCTGATTATTACCGCTGATCATCTGCAGAGTTGCGGCCGCACCAGCCAAAGCCTGGGCGGTAAAGGTCAGCGGGTTACCCAGCAGGTTGGCGTTGGCGGCATTGATCGAATAGGTGCCGGCCACACTGCCCAAAGTGAAGATAGTCTGTACCTGACCGCTGGCATCGGTTTTGAGTGAAATCGAGCGCAGACCATTCGAGAAATGATAATCATCTCCGCCGGCCGGATAATCGGCCACGCTAAAGGTTATCGAAACATTTGGAACAACATTCAGCACACTGTCCACCACTCTGACCACAAAGGGCAGGGTCAGTGCAGCTCCGGCGGTACCAGTTTGTCCGTTACCGGAAACCAGTTCCATGCTGTCGGCCTGGGCCGAAAGAACGCTGGCATAAAAACGAAGGGTATCCATCAGCAGCGGTGAGGCGGCAAAGGCCGAGTCATACCCGGTGGTGGATGTTTTCAGGCGCCATTTGCTGCGCGAAACGCCGCTGCCGTCGGTCAGGTCGCCCAAACCCGGAGACAGCGTGCCGTCGTTCAGCGTAATCCAGTCAATCTGCACACCCGGAACCCTATTCTGATAGGCATCCAAAACCCGGACACCGAGGGAATCGGAGATGTAGGCATTGGCCTGACCACTGATCGTATCAGGCGATATGGCCGTCATAATGAACGGCGCACCCGGTGTAACCGAGAACAACCCGGAATAAGCGGTGAATAGATCATTACTCCGGGCAATGCGCAGCCGCGAGGTGTTGACCCGGGTCAGGTTAAAAGTATTGGTTTGCGCAGAATCCAGATTTGTAAAATAACCAATGGAATCACCATCCACCGACCAGGCTGCAGTTTGGGCGCCGAGATAATTACCAAAGCGGTCATAACCCTCGGCGAACAGGTTGAGACTGGATCCGGCCGCTGCCGAGTAATTACCCAGCTCCGCACCGCCGCTTCCGGCCACCGTTTGCAGCCGGAGTTCATACAAACCGGCATTAGTGACCGTGATGTCACCGGTCTGATCATTGGTCCAGCCGCTGCTGTTTTCGGTTTGAATTCGTCCGCTGCTGGCGGATTGCGGGGTGAAATCGGTATAATAGCTGCCGGTCAGGGGCGAAAGTCCGGATAAAGTTCCCGTGGTTGACCAGTTAACAACGGCGTTTCCGGTGAAATTATTATCGCTGTCGTAACCAGCGGCAAACAACCGATACTGCTGTCCGGCAGTCATATTCAGGTTGCCGACCAGCGCTCCGCCGCCATTGGCTTCATCACGGATCAACAGGTAACTCAGTGCACCGGCGGTGACACTGATATTCCCGCTGATGGCCGTTATCCCGGCATCGGCGTTGGCCGCAGCACTAAGCGATCCGCTGCCGGCGGCGATTGCAGTGAAGACAATAGTTGTGGCCGGATTGCCCGGGGCGATGGAAGTTACCACCCCCGATCCGCTCCAGTTGGCTGAAGTCAGACCCAGACTGTTACCGGCGGCATCATAGCCAAAAGCATAAACGGTTAAAGTTTGATCAGCGGTCAGAGTAGTATCACTAAGTACTGTTCCATCCGCTACAGCGGAAAGCTGCAGACGCAGTTCGGCCAGGGCGCCGGAATTGACGGTGATCGTACCGGTCACATCAGCCGTAACACCGGGAGTGGCATGAGTGGCCGTGATGGTTCCGCTGGTGGCCGCGGTCTGTGGGATAAAATGGTAATTATTGGCACTGCCGCTGACATCATCCAGTGTACCGGTCTGATTCCAGGTGACAACCTGGTCAGAATAATAATTACCGTAAACGTCATAACCGGCGGCGTACAGAAATATTTCATTATCGGTGGTAATGGTCGTATCGCCAAAAACACTGCCGCCATTATCCGGTGCGCTGCGGATGGTGACATAACTCAGGGCGCCGACATTAACCGTAATCAACCCGCTTTCACCGTTGATATTGGTATTGGCATTATTGCTGATACGCACGGCGTATTGCCCGACGATGGTGTCGAAAGTGGAGAACGAAATGGAACTGTTACCGCCAAAAGTGGCCGGCACGCCGACCAGTTGAGCCGTAGCGCTGCCCGCCGCAATTACGGTGACGGCATCGGAATTGGCTACGGCGTTGCCGTTGATATCCCGGGCGGTCACGGTGAAATTAATACTCTGTCCGGTAACTACAACCTGTGCCCCAGCCGGTACAAAGGAGTAATAACTGACTGCCCCGCTGATCAAAGGCAGGGTGATCGGTTGGCTGACCGCACCAAAGCTGGCGCTGATAT
>DYOS01000012.1:25769-41338 GCA_020720405.1 Caldithrix sp.
ACAGCACCGTAAAATGGTCGGCCGGAGCCGGGTTGACCGTGATCTGACCGCTTTGCCCGCTAACCGTGGTATCATTCTTCTTTGATACCTGTACTGAAAAAGTCCCGGGAACATTATCCGAAACGGAAAAACTGAGAACAGAATCGGCGTTAAATTTCAGGCGCAGGGCGGGAAGAACCGCAGCTGTAGCAGATCCGGAGATTTCGACAATCACACTATCCGAATTCAAAACGCCGTTTCCATATTGGTCACGGGCGGTAATCTGGTAATTCACCGCTTGTCCGGCGATAACCGTCTGATTGGCTGACGGTGAGAATGAGTAATAATCCACCTCATTGCCAACCACATCAACCAGCCAGTTCTGAACCGTCGGAACCTGCCAGGCCGAATTATCCAGCAGCGCATTAAAGCGCGAATTATAAACATTATCCTGACTAAGTACCGAAGGAATGGCCTGGACAAAACTGACTTTCAGCGAATCGATGACATCGAAGGATGAGGTGCGGATCAGAATCGAATCATTACCGGCATCATAATTCCAGGTTGCATAGCCGGAATTCGCCGGAGTATTTGTTGAGTTCTGAATAAACGCCGCACTGCCATTGATTTCGATAGCAGTAACCGTGGGGATATTGGCCGTAAAGGGATTGACAATCGACAGCCGGTCGGCTTTTCCTAAACCGACCGGTCCGGTGAGATTATCCAAAGTATAGCTGAAAGTCTGAAAGTCACCGGCCTGTACGGATAAAGGGCTGATCGCCGCATCGCCTGATCCAATTATTCTGTTATGATAAAGAATAGCAAAATTGTCAGGTACGGCAACAAGATGACTGTATTCGAGGCCGTCGCTGACCGTTTCCCGGAAGCCGATGGTTGGATTTTGTCCGCCATTAAGCTGGTTATCAATGGCCTGGTATTGCATTTTTATCAGGTTTGATGTCTCGTATAGAATCAGCTCAAAATGTATTTGATAATCATTTAAAGCATCACGCACCACGGCATTCCACTCGATAACCAGTTTGCGGTTGGGTGCGGTACCGATGTTTTTATAATAAATGCCGCCGCCCTGATTCAAACTGCTGCGAAGGTCATCCCAGTACACGGCAATCATCGAGTCGATGCCATTGGCCGGCAGCGATAGGTTGGTTGGTAAGGAAGCACCCCCGGGATTGGTAAAGGAAATCCAGCCATTGGTTGAGATCCAGAACTGGTCATGGCGTTTTCCGTAGAATTCAAATCCGAAGGGCAGATTAATGGCTCCGGAAACTCCATCATCCCAGCTTGAACCAAAGGCAAAATATGCCGTGCCATCGCTGGCATTTATCCATTCATAGCTGACCGAAGGTGATCCCGTGCTATTGGTCCACATATGCCCAAAATTATCGGTTCCACCCTGCCCTGCGAAAACCCGGGTGATGGTAATAAATATGAAGATGATCCCTGCTGCAGTTCTCTTCAACATGATTAAGCCTTTATCTAATTTTGGGTTGGTTGTGCGGTATTAATTTCTATCCGCTGCTCTTCCGGCAACAAAGCATTAAGTCTTTGCTCTTCAGAACTGAAACTGCGGAAACTGACCTGCTGATTATTCAAATTTTTGACCAGGCCGGAAACAACCGTAAAAAGACGTATCTGGTATTCTGATCCGGCCGGCATGGATGGGAACCAGATGGTCAGTGCCGAGTCCCGGAATTGCCAGTGCCAGGCCCCGGCTAACCCGGAGGGGCCGGCAGCCTGTTTCAGCCATTGGTTATTACCTGAATTTTCGATACCGGATAAAGCAACCATCGTATTTTCAGAAAACCGGATGACCAGGCCTTCCCGTAAGGCACCGCCCATACTAATCTCAAACGCTATCCGGTGTTGTGATTGATTTGAATCCGGAACAATGGTCAGCAAATTTACTTTCTGGACCTGGGCTGAGGCGGCAAAGACCAATAAAAAGATGAAAGATAAAAATAATGGCCTGGAATACATGATTGCTTCCTTCCAAAGATCAGGTGAATTTTCAAAATTGAATATTAACTGTCCGCTTGTCAACAGTCGTGATTGATCGCACGAAATCGGCGTAACTTGAGAAAATACAATAATTAGTGATACTTGAGCATCTGTTTGTTGGCGTTCAGCTCAGAGAGGAAAAGACCAACAATTTCCGGGTCAAATTGTTTGCCGGCGGCACTGCTTAAGTACTGCCGGGCGGTGTCATGGGTTAAGGCCTGGCGGTGAGGCCGGTCGGAGGTCATGGCATCATAGGCATTGCACACCGCGAGCAGTCTGGTCGGCAAAGGAATTTCAATGCCGCCGATACCGTCCGGGAATCCCTTGCCGATAAAAAATTCGTGATGGTGGTGCGCCATATCGACAATAACTTCGTGAAATCCGGCGGCGCGCAGTATTTTTTCACCTTCGGTTGTATGCTCGAGAATCTTCCGCTTGATCATCGAAGTGGACTCGGTGAATGGCTGGGCATTCAGCAGAAACTCATCTTTCACCGTTATTTTACCAATATCATGGAGCAGGGCTCCGTATGTAAAATTTCTGATTTCCTCAGCCCCTACACCCATCTTTTGAGCCATAATGCTGACATAATTCGCCGTGCGCACATTATGGCCACGGGCATATACATACTTGGTTTCCAGTGCCCGGATCATAGCCCGCATGGTTTTTGTGTAGAAATCCTGGAACTCATTTATGACCTGTGATTGCTCTAAAACAAAGGCCGCCTGATTGGCGATAATCGAAATCAGGTTAAATTCTTCCTCGCTCAGAGCGGCACCGCTCACCTTTTGACCGATAATTATTAATCCGACCACATTCCGTTTGATAAAAATCGGGGCAATAATATCATGCCTGAATTGCTCTAAAAAGCGTTTTTCGTCATCAAAAAGGTCATCGGTTGGAATCAGGCTGACCGGCAGTGGTTCCAGGGTAGATTCGATAATCTGAAGAATTTTACTGTCTTTATAGACGCGCAGTTTTTCCGGATCGTAGCCGCGCAGACCTTTTTCCAGATAAATGCCGAGATAGTTCTGGCTTTTCTCCCGTTTGGTTAATAATGCCATGTAGCTGCAACCAAGCTGACCGATTGTGGTCAGAAGAATTGATTCGAGTGCTTTCCGGGAATCGGAACGAATACCTAATTGTCCGCTGACTGTAAGGATATTTTTGATCTCGATGTTTTTTTTCTTTACATCCCGGGTCAAAATATCCTCTTTTTGCCGGCTCAGCAGAAATGCTTTTTCCAGCCTGATATATTTATGCTGCAGATTGCGCCGGTCACTGGTCAGCCGGTTGTTCTGCAACTCAAGTTCGTGGCGGAGAAAATGCATAAAAGACAGAAAGACCGAACTGATGGTGATAATTGAAACCTGGAAAAATGCAGTTTCCAGCGGTTGATGGAGAAAACCTGTAAAACCGTAAACAACACTGCCCGTACTGACCGCGAATAGCATGGCGCCAAAATTTATCAACTGCTGTCTTCCCTTAAAGAGAATAAAAGCAGTCATCAGATTTGTCAGGGTGAGAAGGGCGAATAATTGTGAACCGCGGCTGAAAGGTAGTAAAAAAACACTGAAAACAAGCATATTCAGAATTGAAAACCCCAGGACGGGCGCTTCCTCCAGTTTCTGATCCTTCATGGTGAAAAACCAGAAACTAAGTGAAACAAATTGAATAACCAGCCCAACCAGGACCAGTTTTTTAAAAACCGGAATCTGGCTTGACCAGTAAACCAGAGTGAGCAGCAGGCCAAGCAGAAACTGCAAGCCAAGGCTGAGCATGAAATAAAAGGATTTTCGGTGATTCAGTTCGGTGGATATTTTTTGAAGCATTATTTCAGAATGGCCTTTAGTAAAATCAAAAATTCTTTCCCGTCATTTTCAACCAGCTTTTTATTTTTAAGCGCTTTCTCAAAGGATGGGTTTATCTCAAGCGCCCGGTTAAATTCACTTAAGGCTTGTAAAAAGAGGTTCCGGCACTGAATCAGATGAACAATTCCCAGGTTATTCCACAAATCGGCATAATCCTGGTTTTCTTCGAGGGCATCGTATAATTTCCGTTCAAACTTGTTGATGATCCCACGATCCATGCCCCGCCCGCCATACATAAACTTCAGATAGAAATCCGTACCGATCAGACTGTAAATATCCATCGGGAAAAGTTTTTCACGATGCTCAAGCAGGGTTTTGATCGCAGGTAAAAGGTCTTCTGCTTTAATCGCTTTCTGTACTTTGCCGGCGACCAGGTCAAAGCCTTTTATTTTTACCGAAGCCAGATCAATAATTTGTTTATTTGCCCGTTCCAGGCGAATTGAAGGCGGTGGCAGCAGGGAGTCGCTGCGGTCTTTTAAAATACTGCCTAAGTAAACTATGATCAGATTATATTGGGCTTCATAGTAGTTTTTATTAATTCTCAAGGCTTCCTGAAACATGGTCAGCGCTTTGTAATATTGATTTTCACTAAGATAGGCTACCCCGAGATTATGGAAAATATCAGCGTAGACCTGGCCTTTTTCCAGGGCCTGATTCAGAATATTGACGGCTTTTATATTTTGACCAAGCCTGAGGTAAGTCAGACCAAGTGCATTTCTGGCCTCCGCCGAATCGGGATCGAGGGACAGAGCTACTTCAAACTGTTCGATGGCATCGCGGATCAGATTATTATGCAGGAAAAGAAGACCCATCTTTATATTGGATGGTGCATGTTTGAGCTTTTTTATCTTTTCGGCAATCTGAAACATCAGATCAATTTCGTTAAGTGTTTCCCGATGCAGATCTTCAACGATTTCGCGGACCCGTTTTTCCATGGATTCTTCATCGAGTCTCTGGCGGCGTTCAAAATTGATCAGATTGGTGGTGATGACACGCCCTTCTTCAAAAACCTCACAACGGGCAGTCCCATGGTTCAGATTGCTGGCGGTCTGAATATGAAATTTCCGGCCGGCAACGTTCAGATTATCATTGTATCCTATATCGGACATTTATACCTCGAAAAGATCAGTTATTCTCAAAATTGACATCATAAAGGGTAAACCGGTTACGACCGTTCTTTTTTGAAGCATACAAGGCCTTGTCTGAACAATGAACCAGACCGTCAAAATCCCTGGCATCCATCGGATAACTGGCGCCCCCGAGACTGATGGTCAGCTTGCCTGCCGGCTGGACATGTTCCTTGTAAAATACATGCTTCTCTACATTTTCCCTGATCCGCTCCGCCATGATGTACATGACGGACTTGGCCATACCTGGCATGATAATACAAAATTCCTCACCGCCATAGCGGTTGACAATATCATCTTCACGAACCGTGTTTTTAAGAACCATACTCAGGGCGCGTAACGCATCATCCCCGGCCTGGTGACCAAGAGTGTCATTGTAATTTTTAAAAAAGTCAATATCAATCATAATTAACCCGACATCACCTTTGTTACGCTGAGCGCGGAAAAGTTCTTCATTAAGACGATCTTCAAAATAGCGGTAATTATTCAGATTGGTCATCGCATCAGTGAAAGACATCTGTTTAACATCTTCGTAAGTTTGAGCATTACTCAGTGAAATCGAAATGATATTTATCAAGATGGAAAACATCTCCTGATCAGCGTAATCCAGGGGCTGGCCATGCAGCTTTGACCCGACACCGACTATGCCCTTTACCCGGTCGCTATAATAAATAGGCGCAACCTGTTCAACACCGTACTTTTCAAACAAGCGGGCCGCCGTTTCGAGACCCGGTTCGTTTCCCAGCCGGTCGGTAGTCAGCCCGCTATGCTGCTCAGCGAAGAAAGCTGCTAATGGATGGTCGACCTCAAACTCAAAAACTATGTGGTCTTCCTTATTAAAACCCTTCATAAATTTCCTGGAATATTTCCGGGTCAGCGGATCATAAAGAACGGCAAAAACTTTCTGACAGCCCAATTGGCCAACGATGGTCAGTAAAGCTGAATTTATAAGCTGATTTACATTAAGAATGCTGTACAATTCATTACTGATTTCAAGGATATTATGGATTTCATAACTGCGTTTTTTGAGAGACCGCTCTGTCTCCCGCAGATGACGGATATTCTCATCCAGATTTTTACGAAGATCTCTGGAAAACTGGTCGAGCTCGTTCAGACGGAGGTTCTGTTTTAGTTTGGTACGTAAACCCTTAAAATAAAATTCCAGAAATAAGACAAGATTCTCGGTTTCCGGATGAAGGTTACGGAAATGCAGAAAGTAGACTTCACCTGTGGTCAGATGCACCACCAGGGCTTCCCTGATGTTCAGCCCGCCAACCAGCTTCTGATCGGGCAATAGCAGAAATTCCTCACGGCGCACCCGCCGCACCGGTTCAGTGTCAGAGATTCGCAGGATATTTTTAAGATCGAGATGTTGTGCAGAAGAACCAACCGGCAGGGACTCAATTTTGTAGCGGTTATTTTCAAAAGACACTTTGACAATCTGCAGATCCTGAATCTGCTTCATGAGATCCTGCAGGTATTGGAAAATCAGCGATTCGAAGAATTTTATAGCAGCCCGTGAACCAAGGTCTTTTTCGACTGCAGCTAAAAGGCGGTCACTGGCCTCATAGAAAGCCGCAAGATCAGGAAGCGAATGTTTCTGTCGGGTGGCGAATAAGTTTCGGAACCAATCCAGCATGGGCATTCAACTAATGGTTTACAGGTTAAAAACTAAGAATAATTATAGTTTCGAATATAAATCAAGACAGCTATTAAATAAAGCGTTATATTATTTTATTCTTAATAATTTACGAAGGGTTTTGGCATCCACCCGGAGCTTACGGGCAGCCAGCTTCTGACTGCCGAGTTTGCGGTACACAAATTGAGCGTAATGACTTTTGATTGCCTCGAGTGAGGCCTCACCGCCCTGATACATATCAAATGAAGATGTTTCTGCTTTCTGCCAGAACCCTGATAAATCCTGCGGCGAAACCAGCTTCAGCCCGGAGATGACTATTCTCTGCGCCAGATTCTCAATTTCGCGGATATTGCCGGGCCAGGCGTAATTTTCGAGAATGGACTTTAAATCTTTATGCAGCGCAGGCGGCTGGTTAAAACTATGCTTTCGTAAAAAAAACATAAAATAATCATAAATAAGGTTCGGCAACTGACGTAAAGGCGGCAGAGTTATGGGAATAATGTTCAGCCGATAGAACAGGTCTTTACGGAAACGGCCCCGGGTTACCGCCTCTTGCAGATCAATATTTGTGGTGGCGATAATTCTGGCCCGCAGCGGGAGCGCCACCTGTCCGCCGACCGGTGTATAGCAATACTCATCCAGAACCTGGAGTAGTTTGGCCTGCATGCGCAGTGTCATTTCACCAATCTCATCCAAAACCAGTGTTCCGGAACCGGCCGCAGTGAACCTTCCGTCTTTTTTCTGCCAGGCTCCGGTAAAGGCGCCCTCTTCGTGCCCGAACAACTCAGATTCCAGAAGCTGGTCAGGAATGGCAGCACAATTGATCACATAAAACGGAAATGGCTTGCGGTTCGACTGGTTGTGGATATACCTGGCCAGATAATTTTTCCCGCTTCCTGTTTCTCCGCAGATAAGAACAGGCAAAGGCCGGTCAATTCCCGGCAGAACTCTGGCCAGCAAGGTATGATAATTATGGCGATAAAACTGGTCCGGGGTACCTTCAGGATTCAGGCTGGCATCCGGCTGTTCCGTGAAAAATGATTTTAAGAGTTGATAGACCTGTTCAGGGCGGCCCGAATCGAGCCGGGCCACTTTTGGCTGTGGCCATAAACCTTCTGATTCCGCAGGTGTGCTGCTCAGAAGGAGGATAAGACCGGGATCATTATTGCGGCTGAGATGAAACAACCTTTCCCGGAGTTGTTCTGTTACCGCAAGATCCGGGAAAACTACAGCGCAATCCGCTTTTACCGGTATTGCGCTGTTGATAAATTCGTCCAGACTAAATTGAGAAATGTTTTTAAAAAAAAGGTTTAAAACCGGAAGAAGCCGGTCTGTCTGCAAATTACTGCCGAAAACAGTACAGACCGGAGTCATATTTAGAAGACTGGTACAGGTTTAATATCAATCGGTACTTTATTACGCAATTCCTGAATCCATTCCCTGTACTTCATCTCCATTCTGTAATTAAGGGCAAACTGCTCAATCTGTTTCCAGTCCTGTTTTAAATCCAGCCGGTGCTGGGACTGCCGGGCTTCGAGCCGGACAATATGATACCCAAAATCTGTTTTGAACGGTTCGCTGATTTGACCCGGCTGGAGTGCAGCCAGAACATCCCTGAATTCAGGAATCATCAGTTTCTGAGTTTCAAAGGTACCAATCATGCCCTCATCCGCAGCGGCATTGGGATCATCCGAAAACTCTTTGGCCAACGGTCCAAAAGCTGCCCCGTTGCGGATCTGCTCAGCCAGATCATGTAATTTATCGATAGTCGCCTGATCATCTTCGGGTGCCGGCTGTACCTGAATCAGGATATGGCGGGTATGTATTTTCTCACCGCGCCGTTCAATCATCTGAATCAGGTGATAGCCAAACTGACTAAGCACAATATCCGAGACTTCAGCTTCATTCAGGGCAAAAGCGGCCGCTTCATATTCGGGTACAAAATCACCGCGAACGGTAAAACCGAGGTCACCGCCAGTTGCTTTGGAGCCCGGGTCTTCAGAGTATTGCCGGGCCATTTCTGTAAAATCGGCACCATCCTGTATTTTCCGGCGTATATCCAGCATCCGTTCCCGGGCCGCTTCAAGGGCAGCTTCAGAAGGTTTAACATTCATCAGGATATGGCTGATGGTTACGGTTTCTTCCTGCTGAGGCAGGCTGTCCGCATAATTGGCATAGAAATTTTCCACTTCCCGCCGGGAAATTTTCATGCCCTGAAATTTCTGGCTGCGGACCTGTTCGACCAACATCTGCTCTTTTATCATTTTAGCAGCATCTTTACGGATATCTTTGATTGGTTTTTCAAATATCGATTCGAGTTTACTCTCGGAGCCAACCTGTTCAACCAGATATTTCATTCTTTGCTCAACCCGCTGTTCCAACTGGGTTTCATCCGCTTTCAGCGTATCGTCTTCCGCTTTTGCCAGCAGCAGTTTCTGCTCGATCATGTTCTGCATGGTTTGCTCACGAAGCTGGTTCAGCAAAACCTGATTCTGCTGCAGATTGATCTGGTTCTGCACGGCATAGCTCTGAATACTTTGCTCGATTTCCGAGCGTAGAATGATTTCGTTTCCGACCACGGCAGCAATTCCATCCACAAGCTGCTGGGCTTGCAAAACCATGCTAAAGAAAAATAAACCAAAAAACAGACGTGTTATAATTTTCATCCTTTTATTCCTGAATTTTACTCAAATAGGTTTGAATGTGGTAGTCTTCCTTCAACTCCCGGTGTATCCGCTCCAGTTCCTGGTCGCGGTATTTTTTTTCCAAACGGATTATGATCTCATCGTGCACCTGGGGCAGATCATACAGACTGCCGGCTTTTTGCCAGTGCTTCAACTGCAGAAAATGAAACCCCTGTTCCGTCTGAACAGGTTTGGAAATGGCCCCGGTTTTAAGACCGCTTATGGCATTTATAAATTCTTTCGGCAAATCGGATGTCCGGACATATCCAAGATCACCGTTCGGTCTTTCGGGTGTTGACTTTTCATCAAAATAATATTTTTTAATTATCGCCTGCAGGTCGCTGCTCCCGGAAATCTCTGAAAATATGGCGTTATCACGATGGCTGACCAAAAGGTGAACCAGATGAACTTCATCCTTATCAGCCACAAACTGGCTGCGGTTGGCCTGATAATAATCTTCAATTTCTTTCTCCGGGATTCTGTATTCCATGTTCAGACGGCTGTCCAGAAACCTTTTTATAAGCAGCGACCTGGTATAGTCCTTTATCAGATATTCTTCCTGTTTGGACAGATCAAATCCTTCCTTCAGTGCGGTCTGGTAGAAAACCTCATCCTCAACCCATTTGTTGATGACCTGCTTGCGCAGAGCCAGGGCAGATTCTTCATCGAATCCTTCGGGCACAGAAAAATTAAGTTCATCCATGACCAGAAAACTGTTATCGACCTGGGCAACCAGACCGGGCGGAAGTTCAACCGTACCCTTGCAGCCGGAGAGAATCAAAATCAATCCGGCCAGGAGAACACCGAATTTCTTCATCAGATCTGCTCCAGTACTTTCTCATTAATTTTGAGTTTATACGCTGTCTCCAGCTCTTTCTCCCAGGCGGTACGGCGTTCCGGAGTTTTTACCCTTTTCATTTTGGATTTAACCACGTTCTTCATTTCTTCAAAAGGACGAACTTCGGCCGGTTTCAACTCACCGGTTTTAAACACCACCCAGTTATTATTGTATTTTACCGGCCCGCCAATGGCATTCGGACCAAGCTCAAAGGCACTTTCAGAGACGGTGCCGCGTCCTTTAAGCCGCTTGAAATCGACATAACCTTTTTTCGGTTTATAGAATGTATCTTCGGTGTATTTTTCAGCCAGCGTTTCAAAATTCTGTCCGGCTTTGGCCATCTCGTATATCTTTTGGGCCTGTTTCTCATCTTTTACACTGACTTCCCAAAGTTCAATCATGGCTTCCTTGGTAAATTCGGCCGGATTTTCCTGATAATATTTCAACAGCTCAGCATCCGATTCATCAACCTTATCACGAACCTGTTTATTCTGAACTAACCCGGCCATGCGGTGTTCGAGCCGTTTGTTGTACTCGGCATTTATGGTTGAATCGGCTGTAAATCCCCGTTTCCCGGCTTCGGTTAACAAGAGCCGGCGCTGGGTGGCAAAATTGACAACATCCTGGCTGAGCTGTTCGGTTTGCAGCATGTGTTTACCAAGAATGGTAAAACTCTGGGTGTAAATATCAAACAAATCGCCAAGTGTATATTTGCCGTCATTCCAGGTTGCCAGAACCAGTTTTTTGTCCTCATCGCTAAAGGACTCGATTTTAAAATTCTGAGCCTGTTCCAGTTCATTGGCCCGGGCCGAAGCCTTGCCAATATTTTCATCAGCAGGTTTAAACCCGGCTTTTTCACGGACGCCGGCCAGAAAATCTTCCCACATCTTCATGCCGCGTTCGCGGTGCGGAGCAGTCATCTGCATTTTTAACTGCTGCTTTGCTGCTTCAAATCCATTCTGATCAAAACGGGGATTATCTCTTTTCTCAATCAGTTTCACCAGATGCAAACCATAGTCGGTTTCAACCACCGGGCTTATTTCACCAGGCTGCATGATCATGCAGGCAGCCGAAAATTCCGGCACCATCCGGTCGGCTGTAAAAAAGCCAAGATCGCCGCGGTTGGTTGCGGCTGAAGGATCATCTGAATTTTTTAGGGCCAGTTCGTTAAAGTCTTTTCCATTAACCGCCTCAGCCCGCAGCTTTTCAACCAGCTTTCCGGCGTCCTCTTTGGAGCGCGAAACCGAGGCGCGGTAGGCACCCTGGTAGGCGATCAGAATGTGTGCGGCATGGTATTCAACACGCAGCTTCTCATAATAAGCACGCATTTCCTCTTCCGAAACCAGCTTGTCGACAATTTCAGCCTCGAATAATTTCTGCAGAATCATGTTTTCACGGTCATAATTCAGCTCTTTCAAAATGCTCTCATCCTTGTCGAGATCCATGTCGTAGGCCTGGCAGAGCTCCCGCTCACGCTTGGCTAGGGTGTTCAGAACCTGTTCTTTTTGTTCTTTGGTTACGGTCTGGTAATTTTCTTTTTTACCGTAGCTTTTGGCCAGTTCCGCTTTGAACTGCTCCACGGTAATTTTCCGGGAACCAACTTTGGCCACCAGATTGTCCGACATGGAACAGGACAGTACCGCTAAAATTAAAAACATGGCCAAAAGGGCTATTAAGAGTCGACGCATTAATTCCTCCGATATGATTTTCAGATTTAGTATTCCTGATATTTTAGATTCCAAATAATAATAAACTTTCATGCAAAAGCCGAATTTAGGTCAGTCCGGCAATGGGGTGCAAAACTTTTTTAGCAAACTCCAGTTGTTCCAGCCGGTTTTCACCGTTTAGCCGGAACTGAAAGCCCAGTTCATCCTGGTTTAAAAAGCGCATGGCGGCATCCTGGTTGTTCATAATAGCCGGCATGAGCGAACTAAAGAACCGCTCATCCTGCCGGGCCAACGGATCAAAAATAATTTTCAGCCAGCCTTCTTTGAGGATAATTCTTCCGGCCAGAATTCGGCTGGCAATTATCTTGATTTGCATGGCCAGTAAAAACAGAAGCACCACCTCGGGCACCTTACCAAACCGGTCTTTCAGTTCATCTACCAGACCGTTGACCTGTTCATCCGAATGGAAGTTGACTAAACGGTGGTAAATTGAAATTCGTTCCAGCTCGCTGCGGATGTATTCCGGCGGGATAAGCAGGTCAAAATCGACATCCACTTTGGGGTCGGTCCGCCGCGCTTTGGCCGGCCCGGCTTCCACGGCCTCTAATTGTACACCCTGTTTCATATCGAGAACAGCTTCCTCAAGAATACGGGTGTACATTTCAAAACCGACCGACTGAACAAAGCCACTTTGATCCTTGCCTAAAAGGTCGCCTGCGCCACGGATTTCCAGATCGCGCAAGGCGATTTTAAATCCGGAACCCAGCTCACTAAAATCCTGGATGGCGCGTAAACGCTGCCGGGAAATCTCGGTCAGTTTTTCCAGCGGCGGCACTACGAGATAGGCAAATGCCTGCTGATCGGAGCGCCCGACCCGGCCGCGCAACTGGTATAACTGGGACAGCCCGAATTTATCGGCGCGGTTGATGATGATGGTATTGACATTGGGAATATCCAGGCCATTTTCAATAATCATCGAAGCCAGCAGAATGTCGTATTTGCCATGCATAAAATTAAGGATGACATCTTCTAACTGACGCTCTGGCAACTGTCCGTGACCAATAACTATTTTTGCCGCAGGCACAATATTCAGCAGGGCCTCACGCACTGCGGTGATTGTCTCGACCCGGTTATGAACAAAATAAACCTGGCCGCCGCGGTCCAGTTCGCGGCGGATAACCTGAGCCAGTTTTTCATCATCCCAGTGCACAATTTCGGTGTGTACCGGGCGCCGGTTACGGGGCGGCGTTTCAATATGGGAAAGATCACGGGCCCCCATCAGAGCCATGTGCAGGGTGCGCGGTATGGGTGTGGCCGTCATGGACAGCACATCCACGCTAAGCCGTAGTTTTTTCAGGGTTTCCTTCTGCTGCACACCAAATCTCTGCTCTTCATCGATCACCAGGAGACCGAGATTTTTGAACTGTATATCTTTTGACAGCAGACGGTGCGTGGCAATAATTATATCCACCTTTCCGGCGGCCAGGTCTTCCACAATCTGCTTCTGCTCGCGGGGAGTTTTAAACCGGTTGAGCATTTCGATGCGCAGCGGGAGTTCACTCATCCGTTCACGGAAAGTTTCATTGTGCTGAAAAGCCAGAATAGTGGTCGGCGCCAGCAATGCCACCTGTTTGCCGTCGTTTACCGCTTTGAATGCAGCCCGGATAGCAACTTCCGTTTTGCCAAAACCAACATCACCGCACAGCAGGCGGTCCATCGGCTCATCCTTTTCCATATCCCGTTTAACTTCGTGGATGGAACGGTGCTGATCGGGTGTTTCTTCGTAGGGAAAAGCGGCTTCCAGTTCTTTCTGCAGGTGGCTGTCCGGTGAAAAACCATACCCGGTCTGGGCTTTGCGGGCAGCATAAATCTGGATCAGCTCGGCAGCAATTTTGCGCACCGATTCCCGGGTTTTCGTGGTCGTCCGTTCCCACTCACCCGAGCGCAGTTTGGTTAACTGGGCCGGTCCGCTCTGCTCCGAACTGAATTTCTGCACCCGGTTAAGCCGATCCACAGTAACAAAGAGGTGGTCACCATCGCGGTAACCAATTTTGATGCATTCCTTTTTAACCTGTCCGTATTCCAGCGTGGTCATACCCAGATATTGCCCGATGCCGTAATCAATATGCACTACATGATCAAACAAACTCAGATTGCCAAGCTGCCGCAGATAAGAACCGCTGCGGAAACGGGACTGCACCTTGCGCCGCTTAAAACGTTCAAAAATTTCATGATCGGTCAGAACGACAAGGCCGAGTGTGGGAATCTCAAAGCCGCCATGCAGGGAACCAACCGTGAATTCGGTGCTGACCGCCAGTTCTTCTTCTTCGATAATATTCTGCAAACGATTGGATTGATCACGGTGCGCCGATTGAATCTGAATCTGTATTTTCGGGTCCTGTTTAGACAGGTATTCGATAAAACGCTTTATACTGCCGCCGAATTCGGGATGCGGCCGGGCTCCAAAATCCAAGATCAGATCAGTGGTGTCAGCAATCAGATCCGAACTCAGAGCAGGTGTAAACTGTAATAACCGCTTTAAATCATCGGCTGGAATAAAAAGTTGATCCGGTTTCGGCAAATCAGGCTTGCCTTCCGCAAGCGATTCGTAGCGTAGCGCGGCAAAATTCAGAAAATCCTCGTACCGGCTGCGGACAACCGAGCGGTCGGTAAAAAAGAGCACAGCATTTTCGGGCAACACCGATGAAAGCCACTGCCCGTCTGTTTCTCCGGAAAGGTTTGGTAAAATCTCAACCCGCTCTAATTGTTTCAGCGAGCGCTGGCTGATCACATCAAAGGTGCGCAGAGACTCGATCCGCTCACCGAACAACTCCAGCCGGACCGGATCTGTGCTATTCCAGGGATAAAAATCAATAATATCACCGCGGACACTGAATTCGCCAACCTGTTCCACCAGATCGGTGCGCTCAAATCCGGCTTCGGACAGACTGCGCAACAGATCATCATAGCGCACAGATTGGCCGGTGACAAAAACGAGCAGGGTACAAAGAAAATCGGTTTTGTCGGGTAGAGGTTCAAAAAGCGCCTCCGGTGTGCTGACCATCAGCCATGGTCTGTTGCTGTAAATCGCTTGCACCGCTTCCAAGCGCTGGCTGATCACATCCGGCGAGGCAGCATGGGCCGGATAGGGTTCATCCGCCGCGGCGGAAAGAAGAGTAGGTTTAGAAAGCGGACTGATCAGCTGCAGATCTTCACGGATTTGTTCGGCTTCCATTTGCGAATTGGCGATAAAAAGAAGCGGACGCTGCAATTCCCGGAAAATCAACGAGGCCAGCAGAGCCGGAAAAGAACCGGCGCAGCCACGGAGATGAATATGCCGGGCCGTGCGCAGCCCATCAAGCAGAACCTGGAATTTTTCCTGTTTCTGAATAAGTGCGGAGAGAGGATCGAAATTGGTTTGCATTAGGGCAATTTAGGTGCAGCAGCCGATTTGCAAAAAAAAATATTAGACTAAAAGAAGAAAAAGGCAGTTTGTTCTTCTCTGTAGTCAATTTCTTCGGTTGTTAATTAAGATAATGGACAGGATAATGTGATAAGACTGTAGAGACGTTGCATGCAACGTCTCTACCCGCGACCCGCCCCGATAAATCGGGGCGAGGAATCTCAGAAACGGAGATTGCCACACTCGTTTCTCGCTCGCAATGACAAGTGCCTTTTTCTTTTTCTCTGTGCTGCACATAAACTTTAAGATTTCTCCTCTCCCGCCTGGGCGGGATCGTTCGAA
>DYOS01000115.1 GCA_020720405.1 Caldithrix sp.
CCGGAGCGGGACAAGTCTTCGAACGATCCCGCCCGGGCGGGAGATGAGAAATCTTTCAAAAAGAAAAAGCACTTGTCATCCCGCCCATGCAAGCTCCCCGGAAACCTGGCTCCGATAAATCGGAGATGACACACGATTGATCCAAATGCTCGGTTCGAATTCCGGCTGTTCATTTTTTTATTTGGCGACTCTCTGCTTTCAATTTCTCATTTGGCATTCTTCTTTCTTATCACCGGCAGCCAGCGCCGCACCTGACACCGATACTGCCGGTAATCATCACCGAACAAGCGGTCCAAAACCGGTTCTTCATATAAAATTATAAAAAGGTGGCAAAACAGGAGAAAACCGAAATTATAGAGCAATAAAGGAATGGAACGGCAATACAAGGCTGCTCCGGACATGGCCAATGCCGCCCCGATATACATCGGGTTGCGTACATATCTGTATGGCCCGGTGGTCACCAGCTGGCGCGGCGGATCAAATGGAGCCGGTGTACCACGGCCCTTAAAAGCAAACTGGAAAACACAGGACGCCGAAAACCCGGCGCCAGCCAGAACGATCAGCAAACCCAGCCATTTTTCAAAAACATTCGGCAAGGTCAGGTCTGCACCAAAACTGTTCAGAATGCGCATGGGAATGAAAACCAGTATGATGCTGGCAAATAAAGTGGCATAAACGGTGGCACGAATCAGAGCAAACATAGATCCTCCCGGAATTACAAGGGGCAGCAAATTCAGCACAAGATAACTCTGCAGCAACAGATTAAAATAAAGCTGATGATGTGGAGAGTAGTTTCATTAAACAATAACCTCACCCGTCTATAAAATTTATACCCGGGCAGGGAAAAAAATTGTACATTCCACGCTCGTTTTTGACAAATTAACAAAATCCTAACATAAATCCCGGGAGAATTAATGTCTGAGAGTCAACCCCGTTTTGAATTTCGCAGCTTCAGTCCGGACTTTGGGCTGGTTGAAGAAAAAATGCGCCGCCTGAGTCCGATTGATAAAATCCGGGAGAGCATGGAAATTTATATTATGTCCGCCGGCAATCATGAAAACAACACCAAAATCCGCGACAACCTGATGGATATCAAAGCATTTGTGCAGGAAGAGGACGGGCTGGAACAATGGAATCCACGGATGAAAGGTGAATTTCCAATGGCTGTTGCGGTCATCCGGGATCAGGTTTTTCCGGCTTTCGGGGTTAGTCTGCCCGAATTTTCGCGCCAGGTTTATGCCCTGCCGGAATACCTGAACGAAATTATCCGGCCTCATCCGCAATTGCAGGCCGTTCATGTTTTTAAAAGGCGTTTCGGCTTTATGATCAATGGTTGTATTGCCGAAATCGCCGATGTTTTTATCAATGGCGCAAAAATCCGGACAGCCAGTCTCGAATCAGTCGATACAACCGCCATCCGCCAGGCCCGAAAAATGGTTGGATTGGAAGAGTATGAAAATGTGAATTATCTGAAAGCCATTAAACGTGTTGTCGGCATGATGGACCTGCCCGATAGTTCTGTTTACAAAACAAAATTTTAAGGAGCCGGTTATGGGCAAAGAGATTGAACGCAAATTCCTGGTCACCGGCGATGGCTGGCGTGGGTTGGCAAAAGGCACCCATTATAAACAAGGTTATCTGAACTCAACCAAAGAGCGGGTGGTGCGGGTGCGGACGATTGACGACAAAGGTTTTTTAACGATCAAAGGTATAACCCGCGGTGCGGCCCGTGCCGAGTATGAATATGAAATTCCCTTCGCCGAAGCGGATGAAATGCTGGAACAACTCTGTGAACGTCCGCTTATCGAGAAAACCCGCTATAAAATTCCCTTCGCCGGTTTGCTTTGGGAACTGGATGAATTTCACGGAGAGAATGACGGTCTGATTATCGCCGAAGTGGAACTCAAAGCCGAGGATCAGGCGGTTTCCAAACCGGGTTGGACCGGGGACGAGGTGACCGGCGATGCCCGTTATTACAACTCAAATCTTATCCGTAATCCCTTTAAAAACTGGTAATATGATTCCATCTTCGCCGCCGGCTGCCCGCCAGGATTTCGATCCGCTGGACATGAGCCGCTATCATCTTAACCTGCTGCCGAAAAGGAAGCTTTCCCCGGCGGAAAATTTCCTGGCCAGAATCGGTGGTCCACTGGCCATTCTGGTCTTTCTCTATCTTAATTTCCTGGCCGATTTTGATTTCCTCCGCCAAATCGATATTACGGTACTGGGGAAAGAAGCCCGGGCTGCCTACGAGCAATCCGGTCCGGAAATTTTCAGCGCCCGGAATCTGTCCATGCTGGCCATTTTTTGCGCATCGCTGATTCTTTGGGTAACTGAAACTATTCCCAATTACCTCACCTCACTGATCGTGATCATCAGCCTGGTGCTGACCGGTGTACTCAGCGAAGTCGATGCTTATCATCAGCTGGGCCACAAAATTATGTGGCTGAACATACTTTCCTTTATCCTGGCCGGGATGCTGGTTAAAACCGGTGTGGTGCGGCGGTTTGCGCTGTGGTTTATTGTCCGCTTCGGGCGCAGCGCAGCCACGGTATTCCTTAGTTTTCTGCTGATCAATCTGGTTCTTTCGGCTTTTATTTCGGCGACCACGGCCAAAGCGGCCCTGATGCTGCCTTTCTTTATGGTTGTGGCAGCTATTTACGGTTCAACCGGCGGGGATAATAAAACCAATTTTGGCCGGAACATCGTTTTGCAGAATCTTTTCCAGATCAACATCGGGGCCAGCGCCTTTGTCACTGGTTCCGGCGCCAACCTGCTGGCCGTCGCGCTGATTACCGGGGCCACCGGCAGTGATTTTTTTTACACCGACTGGCTGACTGTTGCCTTCCCCCTGGCTTTGGCCCTGCTCTTTATCGGTTGGCTGGTTGGTGTGCGGTTTGTTTTCCCGCTGCAGCCGGAGGAGCGCAAACCGCAGATTGAAGGTGGGATGAACCGGCTGCGCGCTGAGTTGCACCAAATGGGACCTATACAGGCTGCTGAGATCCGCGCCGTGGTCATTTTTCTGATTGTGCTTTTACTCTGGTCAACCGACCGCTGGCATGGTCTGAGCGCCACGGCTGTGGCCTTTCTCGGAGCAGTCACCGCACTTATTCCCGGCCTCGGGGCGGTAAAATGGAATGATGTGGACATTCCCTGGCATCTGCTCCTGTTCTCGGCTGGTGCTTATGCCCTGGGCGAAGGGCTGGATTCAACTGGACTGCCGGCACTGCTGATCGATGCCAGTTTTGACCGGCTCGGTCTGAGCGACAACACGCCATTCTCTGTCTTTTTCCTGCTTATCACCGGGGCCATGCTGTTCAGCGCCCTGCTCTTCCAGTCCAAAACGATGCGCACCCTGATTTTTATACCGATTGCTATCGGCGTAGCCGAAAAATTCGGCTTCCCGGTACTAAGCCTGGCCTTGCCGGCAGCACTGCTGATCGAACATGTCTATGTGCTGCCATTTAACAGCAAACCGGCCGCCCTGCTTTATGTTACCGACCATTACACCTGGCTGGATTCCTTTAAATTCGGCATTGTTATGATGGTAACTGCCTGGCTGCTGATCATCTTGATGGCCATGACCTGGTTCCGTTATCTGGGTATTACCCCGCATGGATTGGGATGGTTTTAAACGCAAATACAGAATAAAATTCCAGTACATTTTAAATTTAAGTCTGGGATTAAAACAAATATAAGGTTCAGGTTGCACGTATCCGGTAGCAGGAGGTAAGTATGGCTATTCTCTTTAGAACTACAAAAATTCTGGAAGGCCAGATTGATGATTTTCTTGATGCTGTGGCTCAGGGTGCCCTGGTCTTCCATATGGCGGTAATCGATTTTCTGGCCGGGGACCGTCGTAATTTTACCGAGCGTCTGGAAAAAATTGATCAGCTGGAAAACCGGGCCGACGAACTGCGCCGGACCATCGAAAACCAGCTTTACACCCAAACCCTGATTCCCGAACACCGTGGCGATGTTCTCGGCCTTTTGGAAAGCACCGACAGTGTGATAAATAAAATGAAGGAAACGGTCAACCAGTTTGATGTCGAATCACCCGAAATTCCGCCCGAATTGCATAAAAGTTTTGCCGACCTGGCCGGGCAGTCGGTCGCAGCCACAGAAGCACTGGTCTCCGCCATCCGGGCCTTTTTCAAAGATGTCAAAGCAGTAAAAGACCATTTGCACAAAGTCTATTTTTATGAGAAGGAAGCCGACCGCACCGGCGACGCCCTGAAGCGGGCTGTCTTTGCCCAAAACACCGACCTGAGCAAAAAAATTCACCTGCGTTATTTTGTACTGCACATTCAACAGGTTTCGGATCACGCCGAAGCCGTGGCCGACCGGTTGGCAATTTATACCATTAAGCGGACAATCTGACCCATGCTGGCGGTCTTTTTATCCAGCGGCTTGTTTCTGGGCTGGTCGCTCGGTGCCAATGATGCGGCCAATGTTTTCGGAACCGCAGTCGGCACAAAAATGCTGCGCTTCAAAACTGCGGCCCTGATCTGCAGTGTTTTTGTACTAATCGGAGCCGTGGCCGGCGGTGCCGGCGCTGCACATACCCTGGGCAAACTGGGCTCGGTTAATGCTCTGGCCGGGGCTTTTATTGTTACTTTTGCCGCTGGTTTCACCGTGATGTGGATGACCCGCCTGCGTCTCCCGGTTTCCACATCACAGGGCATTGTCGGCGCCATAATTGGCTGGAATTTCTTCTCCGGTTCACTGACCGATCTGGATTCACTGAGTAAAATTATTTCCACCTGGATTCTCTGCCCCCTGCTGGCTGCCCTTTTTGCCATGATCCTGTTCAGCCTGACCCGGCTCGTTTTATCCGGTCTGAAAGTGCATCTCCTGCATATCGATCAATTCACCCGCATCAGTCTGATCCTGATCGGCGCCTTTGGGTCCTATAGCCTGGGCGCCAATAATATCGCCAATGTAATGGGCGTATTTGTTCCGGTCGTCCATTTCACAGGTTTTGATCTGTTCGGGCTGGTTCAATTTTCCGGTGTGCAGCTATTGTTTGGTCTGGGCGGACTGGCTATCGCTGCCGGTGTTTTTACATACTCCCATAAGGTGATGGAAACGGTTGGCGGCAGTCTGTTATCGCTTTCCCCCATTGCCGCTCTGATTGTGGTTTTGTCACAGGCCCTGGTTTTGTTTTTATTTTCATCTGAAGAGCTTGAACATTTTCTGCTTGCCCATGGCATGCCGGCCATTCCATTGGTACCTGTTTCCAGTTCCCAGGCAGTGGTCGGGGCAGTGATCGGTATCGGCATTTTAAAAGGCGGCCGACAGATAAAATTTAAGGTGCTCGGTGAAATTGCCATGGGTTGGATTACAACGCCTGTGGCTGCCGGTCTGCTGGCTTTTATCGCCTTGTTCTTTTTCCAGAATGTCTTTAATCAGAAAGTTTACCACAAAAATATTTACGATCTCAGTCCCGTGGTTATCAGTCACCTGCAAAGCGGAGAAGCCGGAATCGGTGCCCTGCCGGGAATTGAGCCGGCTATTTACGAAAACCCATCCCTGCTGGAAGCCGGATTGCGTCGCCAGACCACCCTGAGCAAAAGTGAGCGCCGCAAAGTAATCGCCGCAGCATTGGTCGAAAATTTTCAGGTTGAAGCCAGCCTGGCCCGAACTCAGCTTGACCGCACCTGGTTTACACCCGGGCAAATCGAAGCTGTAGAAAATCTTTCCGGGAAAACCTATCGCTACCGCTGGCAGTTGATCAAAGATTTGCAGACCGCTTCGGCGGAATGGAGATTTTTAGCAGAAACGAAACTGAATAATACCCACAACCGGGAATTGGAAAAAAAGCTTGAATTTGTCACCGGGATGTTCCGGGTTCAGCGGCAGTAAAACCCGAAAAAGGAACAAGGAAGATTAAAGATTAAAGAAAAATTTGCAGTGGATTTGGTTCGTGGATTTGGTTCGTGGATTTGGTTTGTGGATTTGGTTTGTGGATTTGGTAGAGACGACCCGCCGGGTCGTCTCCAACCGCCGGGTCGTCTCTCCAACCGAAGAAAATTGACAGAATAGCATGAGACGACAGTAGCCGGAAGACAGTGGAAAAAAGACAAAAATAAACCAGGAGCACATGAACATCACCATCTTAAACAAAACCTATCCTTCGCTGGCGCCATTCTCCTGTGGTAAATTCATGATGAAACAATATAGAAGGAGTGAAAAATGATTAAACTAAAAACGCTGATCCTTATGCTGACCATAATAGTACCATCCCTTCTGGCTCAGGACACGTTGCAGACCGGACGCACCGAGTGGGAAAACGGCATTCTTTTTTTTAAATCGGACGACGGAGCCCACTCCACCCGCTTCGATGTGCGCGGTCTGATCAATGGCGGATATTTTTTTGAGAAAGAAAACCTGCTCAGCGATGGTACTCATATCCGCAAGGCCCGCTTTGCACTAAAAACCCAGATCAACCGCTACTGGCGCACCGAGTGGGATATTGATGTGGCCGAAGGCGCGGTGGAAATTAAGGACATGTTTGTGGCCTGGTATGGATTACCCAACAGTCACCTGAAAATAGGTCATTTCAAGATGCCGCTCGGACTGGAAGAACTGATGACCTCGCGCACTCAAACCTTTGTCGAACGTGCTTATCCCATGCTGGCCTTCGAGACCGACCGGCGCATGGGCCTGCAATATTCCCTTTGGGCCGAACGCTGGAACCTGCGGGCAGCTCTTTTTGGCCAGAGTATGGATGCTGCTGCCAAAAATAAAAAAACCGATGAAACCGGCAATGGTTTTGGTTTGCGCCTGACCGGTCTGCCGGTTAAAACCAAAGATATACTGCTGCACAGCGGTCTGGCAGTTATCGGACAGAAACCTGACGATGGCAGTCAGTTGATGGAATTCCAGAGTGAACCGGAAACCAAACTGGGTGACCCGGAAATTCTGCAGGTCATTGTTCCCGATGTAAAATATTCCTTAAAAACCGGGTTGGAAGGTGCTCTTTCCTACAAAAACTATCATCTGCAGGCTGAATATATCCACACCTCCGTCATCCGGCTCAATGGTCAGAAAAATGTAAGCCTCGACGGCGGCTATGTATTCGCCAGCTGGTTCCTGACCGGTGAACGGCGCACCTGGTTCAATGAGGAGGGCGAATTTTATCAGATTATGCCGTTTGATGAAAAGACCGGAGCCTGGGAACTGGCTTTTCGTTACAGCCACCTTAACCTGACTGATTTCGATGCCGGAATTCTGGGCGGAAAGGCCAATAATTTCACGGCCGGATTGAACTGGTATGCCGCATCAAATATTCGTTTTTTCCTTAATTTTACCCATGTGGATAATTCAGTCTTCGCCACCGGTGATGATTTCCCCGGGGACTATGATTTCAATTATCTGCAATACCTGGTAATGTTTTTCTTCTAACAAAAAAATGTGGGAGTTTTTGAATGAAACCACTTTTCCTGATGGCCCTGGCCGCCCTGACCATATTCACAGCCTGCAGCACCGATGAGCCGACCGGCGAAAAAAATAACGAAAGTGAATACCAGCTACTGATCAACGAATTTATGGCCAGCAACGATGCCGCAGTGAGCGATGCCGAAGATAACGGCAGCGGCGACGGCAGCCCATACGACGACTGGTTTGAAATCTACAACGCCGGTCCGGATGCCGTTGATATTGGCGGCATGTATGTTACCGACAATACCGATGACCTGACCATGCACCAGATTCCGGAAGGTCATGCGGTTCAAACCACAATTCAGCCCGGCGGATTTCTGGTTATCTGGGCTGACAGCGAACCTGATCAGGGTCCGCTCCATGCTGCTTTTGCCTTATCCGGCGGCGGAGAATCCATAGCCCTGGTCGAAGCCAACGGCCGCATCATCATCGATTCCTATCAATACACCGCCCAGCAGACCGATTTTTCGTTTGGGCGGCAGCCGGACGGCAGCGATAACTGGTTTGCTTTTGCTACATCAACACCGGGCGCTTCAAACAACGGCGCTTCCCAAAACCTGCCTCCGGTGATCAGTCAGATCAAAATAACACCCGATCCGGTTGATCCCGGGGTCACGGTTACCATTTCGGCACTGGTCAAGGATAGCAATCTGAGTACAGTCGCACTGAACTATGGTCCGGCCGGTGATCTCTCTGGACAAACAGCAATGACGCTGACGGATACTTTGTACACCGCTGCGATCGGTCCTTTCGCTGACGGTCAGGTTATTTTTTACCTGATTACCGCCACCGACAGCGAGGCTCTGCAAACCCTTTCGGATACGCTTTCTTTTGAAGTGGGTTATGTTCCGCCGGTTCTCAAAATCAATGAATTTCTGGCCAGCAATAATTCCTTCAACCAGGATCCGGAAGAGGATGGATCGGACGGTGATCCTTTTGACGACTGGTTTGAGATCTACAATCCTGGAAGTTCGGCGGTGGACATCGCCGGCATGTATGTAACTGATAAACTGAGCAGCCTGACCATGTGGCAAATTCCAGCCGGTGATCCGTCCAAAACCACTATACCGCCCGGCGGATTTCTGCTGATCTGGGCGGATAAGGAGATGCATCAGGGTGCGCTGCATGTCGATCTCAAATTATCGGGCAGCGGCGAGCAGCTTGGTTTAACCGCTCCCAACGGAACAACTGTAATCGACTCGCTTAGTTTTGGGCCGCAGACCGGGGATATTTCTTTTGGCCGCCAGCCGGACGGCAGCAGCAACTGGATGAGTTTTACGACGCCGACACCCGGAGCAACCAATAACTGAGTATAAAAAGAGTAACAGCGGCGGCTTAGAATTTTGACCAGATGACAGGATGGAAAAAGATGAAAGATGAACCCCTTTTGGGCAGGGTTGAATAGGAATAGTTATGGGCGAAATCCGTTGAAAGATGAAAGAAAAAAGGAAGAACCCAACGCAGTAAAAAAGCGCAGGCTGAAAAATAAACCCGTCATCCCGTATGAACGGGACAAGTTTCCGAACAGCGAAG
>DYOS01000116.1 GCA_020720405.1 Caldithrix sp.
GCAGAACCGGCCTTTTCTTTATAAAACCTGTTTTTATCTTCCAAGCAGCGAACAGATCAGTCTGTTCAGGGCATCAATGCGGTAAGGTTTGGAGATTACCGCATTAAATCCCCATTCCTTATATTCTTCACTCTGATCGAGTACCGAAACACCGGAGGAGACTATTCCCAGAATACCCTTATCCTTTTCCCGGATGCGTTTCATTACCGTTTTGCCGTCGAGGCCTTCCGGTACGGTCAGATCAAGAATCAGCAAATCGTACGGCTCTCCGGTCAGAACCGATTTCTCAAAAAGGCGCAGGGCCTCGTTTCCCTCGAGACTGGTGTCTGCCCGACAGCCCATCATTTCCAGGAAACTGGCTACCACTTCAAGTACTTCCGGTTCATCATCCATGACCAATACTTTGGCTGTCACCATTTGCATATATCAAAAACCTCATCAGACAGAAGAGTTTTATCTACGGCAGAGGAACGAATTTCTGAAGCGAAAAATTGCCTTTTTTTACCGTGAATTCAATTCCACCACGGGCAGAATCATTTCTTCAATCGATATGCCGCCATGCTGAAAACTATCGCGGTAATAATTCAGGAATTTGTTGTAATTGGTCGGATAGACAAAGTAATAATCTTCCTTGGCAATCAGATAGGTTGTATTAATGCCCCGGTTGGGCAGGCGCCATTCTTCAGGATGGGCAATCATCACCGCATGTTTGGGTTCCACGCGCAGACTGCGTCCATATTTATAGCGCAGATTGGTTGAGGTCTCCCGGTCGCCCATAACTTTAGTACCATGCAGCCCGCGAACGCTGCCGTGATCGGTTGTAATAACCACCTTCTTTTTCATCCGCGAAAGCTGGCGGAAAATTTCGGACATGGCCGAGTGTTCAAACCAGGATTTGGTAATGGAACGATAGGCCGCTTCATCCGGGGCAATTTCCTTAAGTATCGGCAGATCGGAGCGGCTATGGGCTAAGATATCCACCGTGTTGATAACGATGGCCAATAACCGTGAATCCGTATAATTGGCCAGGTTTTTTTCAAGCTGCCGCGTATCCTCATTATTCATAATTTTTACATAGCGCAGGTTGTTGCCCAAATCCAGACCTTTCCGTTTCAACTGGAAATCGAGCAGTTCCTTTTCATACTTATTCAGACTTTCATCGCTCTCGTTCAGCGACCACATTTCCGGATGGCGTTTTTCGATATCCAAAGGGAAAAGTCCGCTGAAAATGGCATTGCGCGAAAACGGGGTAGCCGTTGGCAAAATGGAGTAGTACATCGAGTGGTTAACCCGGAACCATTCATTAAAAATGGGCTCCAGGATCAACCACTGATCAAGACGCAGACAGTCGATAACCACAAAAACCACATCTTCACCCCGCTTCAGAACCGGGACAAGAAAATCAGAAACAATATCGGTGCTAAGCCGCGGCCGCTCTTCCGGGCGGTCGGTTTTCAGCCAGCGCGGATAATTCTTCTCCACAAATTTTCCAAACTGAACATTCATTTCTTTGCGCTGATCAGCCAGTACCTGGCGAAATTCCCCGCCGGGATTGATATCGATATCCATGCGAAAGATTTTCATGGTCAGATCCATCCATTCCCGGTGACCCGGATTATTCATCAGCGCCAGAGAGAGATTGCTGATTTCCGAAGTATATTGCCGGCTTTGCTTTTCGGTGATGATATTGGTACGGTCCAGAATTTTTTTACAGGCCATCAGAATCTGGCTGGGATTGACCGGCTTGGTCAGGTAATCATCGATGCGCTTGCCAATGGCATCTTCCATCAGCGTCTCTTCCTCGTTTTTGGTAATCATGATCACCGGCAGATGCGGGTTAAAATTTTTTATCTCGTTGACCGTAGTCAGCCCGTCTTTACCCGGCATCATTTCATCCAGCAGAACAATATCATAGAACTGGTTACGGACCTGAAAAATGGCATCATCACCATTGGTCACCGTAATCACTTCATAGCCTTTTTCCCGCAAAAACAGGATATGGGCACGAAGCATGTCAATTTCATCATCGGCCCACAGAATGCGTTTCATCATCTCTCCTTTGTAAACCTGGTTTGGCGGATCACCTCGGCCAGAACCACAGCAGTCGCAGCCGAAGCATTTAGTGAATTCACTTTTCCATATTGCGGAATGGAAACCACTGCCTGGCATTTGTACTGAATATTCTTCCGGACGCCGGCGCCTTCGTTGCCGATCACAATGGCCGATCGTTTTGGAAATGAATAGTTATAAATATTTGAAGCGGCACCAGCCTGCGTGGCAATCAGCGTAACGCCCGACCGATGCATCAGTTCCAGCCCGTCAGCAAAGGCGTTAATCTGAAAAACCGGTATGTGGAAAAGCGCCCCGGCTGAGGTTTTGGCCACCGTCGCACTCGGCGCCGCCGATCCCTTTATAGGCATAACCACAGCACTAACACCAAAAATATCAGCCACCCGGAGCATGGCTCCTAAATTTTGCGGATCCTGGATCTGATCGAGAATCAACCAGCGTTCAACCTCCTGCGGCTGCTTCAGTTGCTGAGCCAGGTCATCATCGCCCAGAACAGGCAGCAGGAGCTGCGCGGCAACACCCTGATGGACTACGGCGCCGGTAAAGCGCTGAATATCATCTTTGCGGATTTCCACCAGCGGCACCGAATTCTGTCCGGCTTTGGTCCGGATGTGGTGGATCACCGCGCCTTCGCTGTCAGCCGCCAGCCATATTTTTTCAACACGGAGTGGTGAGCGCAGCGCTTCAAACACCGGCTGCCGGCCATAAATTACCAGTTCCAGAGTTTTCATGCTTTGCACCGCACAATCTCAACTTTTTCCATGGTCATTAAGGTTCCCTTGCCACTTTCCTCAATCATCGCTTCGAACACGGGCAAAAGCGGTTCAAGCTTTTCTGCCAGATCAACAATTTCGATGACGATGGGCATTTTCTCTGATAAGCGCAGAATGGAAGCCCGGTGTATCTGGTGGCTGGCGGCGCCAAAACCGGCCATGCCGCGCAAGACGGTACAACCGGTCAAACCCGACTGATGGGCTTTTTCCAGCAATTGCTCATACAAAACACGGCCGTGTAATTTGTCCTGCTCACTCAAATAAATGCGCAGTAATCGGGCGCTGCTCCTGGGTTTCATTCGGCCTCCCTTAAACCAGTTTGCTAAGTACAATGCCCAGCCAAACCGCAGCCAGGCAAAGAAAAACATTTAAAAAAACATTACCAAAAGCAGGCAGCCACTCGTTCTGACGCAGCAGCATCACTGTTTCGTATGAAAAGCTGGAAAAAGTAGTAAATGCTCCCAAAAAACCAATACCGAGAAAAGAACGGGTCGTGCTTGATAAAACAAGGCGCTGCTCGGCCAGGCTATAGATAAAACCAATAACCAGACTGCCCAGGATATTGACAATTAAGGTGCCCCAGGGAAAAGACGCACCCGTCAGACGGTGAACGAAACCGGAAAGACCATAGCGGGAGACAGCCCCCAACAATCCGCCAAATCCAATCCAATAAATATTTTGCATGTGACCATCCCTTTTTCTGACCGCAGAAAATAGGTACCATCCCAAAGTCATTCAAGCCGGAAATAAGCCTCCGGAATTGGGAAACCCGGTCATTTTTTGTATTTTCCGCGGCTCAACTACAGGAGAATTACATGCAGATTGGCATAATCGGTCTGCCCTATTCAGGGAAGTCCACCATTTTTTCAACTTTACTCAAACATAAAACCGAGGAACCCGGCGGCAAGCTGACCACCGAACGCGGCATCGTCAAAGTGCCCGATGAACGGCTCGACAAACTTACCGCCATGTTTAACCCCAAAAAGAAAGTCAACGCCACCATTGAATACTTAAAAGTACCGGGTTTGGATAAGGACAGCAGTCAGGGATTGTCTTCCCAGTTTCTGGCCAATCTGAAAACCGTTGATACACTACTCATCGTCATCCGGAATTTTGAGAATGAAATATATCCGCATCCGCTGAACCGGGTTGATCCAAAAGCCGATATCATACTGATAAACTCGGAGTTTATCATCAGCGATCTGGCCATTGTTGAAACGCGGCTGGAAAAGCTGAACAAGATGATTCTGAAAATGCCGACCGATAAGGACAAAAAAGAATTCGCCCTGATGGAAAAGCTGCGCGATCATTTGGAGCAGGAGCGGCCGCTGCGCGAAATGGAATTTTCGGAAGCGGAATTTCAATTGCTGCGCGGTTACCAGTTTCTTTCCGCCAAACCGGCGTTGTATGTACTGAATATTGCCGAAAATATGATTTCCGAGGCGGCGGCTATTGAAGCCGGATTAAGTGCCCTGCTGACCAAAAATTCCGCCCTGACCACACTCAGCGCTGAAATTGAAAAGGAAATTTCCGATCTGGAAGAAGAGGATGCCCGGGTATTTATGGATGACCTGAACATCAGCGAACCGGCCCTGAACAAACTGATCCGCACCTCTTATGATCTGATGGGATTTATCTCGTTTTTTACCGTGGGCGAGGATGAATGCCGGTCATGGACCATCCGCAAGGGAACCAATGCCCAACGGGCAGCAGGTGTCATCCATTCCGATCTGGAGAAGGGTTTTATCCGGGCTGAAACCGTGCATTACAGCGATCTGATTAGTCACGGCAGTCTTAATGCCTGCAAAGATAACGGCCTGCTGCGCCTGGAAGGCAAGGAGTATGCGGTTAAAGACGGCGATATTCTCAATATCCGGTTTAATTTATAAATGAGCAGTCTGGTTTATGATGAACTCCGTCTGCGTCTGGCCGATGTTAAAAGTAATTTTACGCTTCTGCATGTGGGTTGCGGCAGCGGTGAACTGATTGGTGAGCTTTTAGCCCTGCCCCATGTGGACCGGATGGTTGGCATCGATCTGCGCCAGCATCTGATTGCCAGGGCTGCTGATTCGCAAAGCGATAAGCGGATTGAATTCCGTCACCAGTCTTTCCGGGATTTTGAGTCCACTTTCAACTTCGATCTTATTTTGGTCAGTGCGCCATCCACACATTTTTCAGATTTGAGCAGCGGATTTATCAAATGCTATTTTTTACTGAGAGAGAAAGGCAGCCTCATCCTTCATCCGCAGTCGGGTGGGAATTTTGATCAAAAATTGTGGCGCAGCGAACTGGAGGACTGCGGTTTTGAATTTGTCCGCTTCAGCGGAATTGAGGCGCAAAGCGAGCCATTGATTATAGCTTCAAAATCAGCGATAAACCGGACTGCTTATTCCTGACTCAGGGTCTGGCGGATTTCCCTGAGCAGAGCTTTAATGGAGTAAGGTTTCTGCAGAAAATGGGTGCCCTGCTCCAGGCTGCCGTCACGGATTACCGAACTGTCGGCATAACCCGAAACAAAGATGATTTTCAATCCGGGTTGTTGCAGTGCTAAATGGGCTGCCAGTTCCCGGCCGTTCATCTCCGGCATAATCAGATCCGTAATTAGTACATCGATCTGCAAATGACGGGTTCGGATCAGGCTCAGCGCCTCATTTCCATTAGCCGCCCGGTAAACTTCATAACCGTACATGGAAAGGGCTTCGCTGGCAAAGTTCAGGACATCGGTTTCATCTTCGACCAGCAGTAGCTTTTCATGCCCATAAAACTGCTCCTTTTCCGGAGTAGAAAATTCTTTTATTTTTTTATCATTGGTAGCCGGCCAATAGATTCTGAATGTCGTGCCAAAACCAGGCGCCGAGTCAACCCGGATCCGGCCATGATTCTGGCGCACAATTCCGTAGACCATGGACAAGCCAAGACCAGTTCCCTTGTCTTTGGGTTTGGTTGTAAAAAAGGGTTCGAAGATTTTATTTTTTACTTCACTGGTCATTCCAATACCATTATCGGTAATAGCAATGGTGATATGTGGTCCATCTTCTTCCTCTGTCTCCGGACCAAAGCCATTTTTTTCCAATAGAATATAACCGGTACTGATAGTGATTTGTTTGCGGTAATTAGCCTTATCAACCATTTGCACCGCATCGCGGGCATTGACGACCAGATTGGTGAAGATCTGTTCAATCTGAGACTGATCGGCTTTGATGGACGGCAGATTCTCACCCGGTTCAAAAGTCATGACAATATCTTCCCCGATCAGGCGGCGCAGGAATTCATCCATGGAGCCGATAACTGCATTGATATTGAGTATTTCCGGTTTAAAAATCTGCTTGCGGCTGAACGCAAGAAGCTGGCTGGTCAACTGTTGTGCCCGCTTCCCGGCCTTGAGTATGGAAAAAAACTCTTTATGCTGGGTAATATCTTTATCCATTTTCATAATGGCCATTTCGGCATAACCATTGATAATGGTCAGCAGATTATTGAAATCATGGGCCACACCGCCGGCCAGAGTGCCGATGGCTTCCATTTTTTGCACCTGACGCAACTGCTGTTCGAGTTCCTGCTCATGGCTGATATCACGCCCGATTTTACAATAATTGATCAATTCCCCATCGTTGCCGCGAATCGGAAAGAGTATCGATTCCTCGTGATAATAATTGCCATCCTTCCGGCGGTGAAGAATAATTCCCTGCCAGGGCCAGCCGGATTTTATTGCTTGTTTCAACTCAATCCGAACCGCATCGTCACTGGCAATCAATTCAAGAAAATCCTTCCGCACCGGTACGACATCATCACGGTGAAAACCGGTCATTCGTTCAAAGGCCTGGTTCACATAAATTATACACCCATCGGTATCAAGAACCATGATGGATTCTGTTGTCTGCTCGACCAGCGTAGCCAGGCGGCGGTTATTTTCTTCACTTTTCAGAAGTGCGGACATGGCCTGCAGCCGGAGAATAGCGCCGCCGGCCTGATCGGCAAATATCTGGAGTAAATTCAGATGGCTTTGCTGATACCTATTTAATGAATAGCTCTGAACCGAAATAATACCAATGGTCTGATTCTCATGGCGGATGGGCACAAACATCAGGGAGAGAGATAACCGGGCTTCATTGCCAAAGGCGTTGTATTCGCTTTGTCCGGGTGACTCATTACGGTTTATCAGAAGGGATTCGCCGTGCAGCACTTTCTGATTTCGTACTTCACTCAGAGGATGGGAACGGGTGGCTGTTTCGTATGGGGTTTGATCAGATCCAAAACTGTCCGAATTATACAAACCAATCAGAATTTGATTGCTGTGATCGATCAGATCAATACTGAATGAATCGTTGCGGAAAACCCGGTACAGTTCTTCGGCCAGGATGACGGCGCATTCGCGGAGTGTGGCAGCCTGGAATAAGCGCTGTACAAGCTGATGAAGAATTGCTCTTTCCTGTTCGGAACGGCGGAAGTCCGTAAAATCACGGGTGATCACCAGAACGACCTGCTCCTGCTCAAGCTGCATGATTCTGGCATTGATCAGTGCCGTGCCAAGCCGTCCGTCCTTTGTCCGGAACTGTGCTTCCATGTCCTGGACAACACTGTTTTGCCCGAGAGACTCCGTAAATTTTTCTTTTTCTTCGGGAAGTACCCAGATATCCAGTTCATCAGAATTTTTACCCAATATCTCTTCCCGTGAATAACCTGAAAGCTGGCAGAAACTGTCATTCACATCGATATATACCGCATCGGACAGGCGTACAATATTTATTGCATCCGGAATGGTATGGAAAACCCGCCGCAAGCGTTCTTCAGCTTCCTCGAGCTGATGCTGTGTTTTTTTACGTTCGGTAATATCAAGGTCAATGCCAATCGTGACCAGCCGGTTATCCAGCCTGGATACACTAAAGGAAGTTTCGACCGGAAAAATAGAGCCGTCTTTCCGGCGGTGCTTTGTCTCAATAACCATAATCTTCTCTAACAGACCTTCTGCTTCGCCTAATCTCTGGCCGTTATTTTTTTCAGGAATAGCCTGATCTTCCGGCAAAAGCAGGTTCAGAGTTTGACCGATCAGTTCTTTCCGTTCATAACCGTTCATCAGGCAAGCCTGACGATTGCAGTCTATTATTTCTAAACTGAGTGCGTCGGAGATAAAAATTGCATTCGGACTGTTTTCAAAGAGATTTTGGAAACGGGCTTCACTCTCACACAGGGCCTGTTCATTTTTTTTGAATTCGGTCAAGTCGACAAATTGAGTCATCAGGGCTTTTTGCCCGTCAAAAATCACCTCTGTCGAATGTACCAGTACCATGAGCTCCTGACCATTTAGAGACACTGTTTTCTGCACCATGGGCAAGAGCTTCTCACCGGTGGCAAATCTGCGCATCCGTTCATCTATCATCTTCCGGGAAGCCGGATGAGACAGGTCAAGGATATGCCGGCCTCTTATTTCATCCAGCGAGACTGCATCAAGCAGGCTAAGGGCAGCCTGATTAAAGAAATGAACCCGGAAATCAATATACACGGCCGTTGGGATTGGAGAACTTTCTATCAGTTGCCGAAACAGATCACGGCTGCGGTTTAATTCATGCCGGGCCTTATATTCTTCGGTAATATTCTGATTTCTGACCAGCAAACCCTGGTTCTTACCACTTCTGTCCAGAAGCGGATGGCAGACCATTCTGAGAACCGTTTTTTGTCCGGCAGGATAGAGAAAGCGGATTTCTTTACCGCCAATATCGGGCGGATCGATGTCCGGGGTGAACAAATCAACCCAGACCGGCAGGTCATCGGGATGAATCAATGGTGATATTATCAAGGGATTTTTTACAAATTCATTTGCCGGGAAACCGGTTACAATACCACCGGCCGGAGAGCTGTAAAGAACCTGCCGGTCCGGGCTTAGCCAGAAATTCCAATCTGGATCATTTTCCAGCACCAGCATCAACGCATTTAACATTTCTGAAAAAACAGGATTTTGCATTTTTAAATCTTCAGTACAGAATTATTGTTCAGTTTCAAGGTGCAAAGGGTTTTTAAATTCCCCATTGGTTTCTATAAGGCAGAACCATCTGATCTGATCTTGTCATATCTCCCACCATTTATTGTAAAAGCGACGGATCATTTTC
>DYOS01000242.1 GCA_020720405.1 Caldithrix sp.
GGGAATTGAAGAATCCCTATTTCGTCATCCCGCCGGAGCGGGACAAGTTTTCGATTCCGCCCTTGCGGAAGAGAAATCTTATAGCATACATTCAATTCTGAGATTTCTCGCCCCGATAAATCGGGGCGGGTCGCAGGCTCCTCGGAATGATGGGCCATAACTGTCATGCTGAGTCCCGAGACCTCGGGAAAGGATCCCATCAGAAAGATGAGTTTGATGAGATTCTTCAACCTCCTCTGTCAGCTTCGGAATGACAGCTAAAACCGCCTTTCCGCGACAGGCTCACCTGCAGGATCAGAGTCTTCTCCCTCAATCTTATGGACTATATTCAGAGCCTCAGCGTATCAGGTTCATTTTTACTACTTCGGATGAATTGCCGGATACCACCCGGCACAGATAAAGGCCGGAACCAACAACCTGACCCTGACTGTTTTTGCCGTCCCAGTGTAGTTCGTGTTTGCCGGCCGGAAAATCTGCCTCAATGAACCTGCGAATGACACTACCTGTAAGATCGAAGATAGTAATTTCCACCCGGGCGGGTTGCCCGATACTGAATCGAATGGTTGTCGCCGGGTTAAATGGATTGGGAAAATTCTGATCCAGGTAGAATTCATGATTTACAGCCTGAGGTTTCTCCTTTATAGAAACAGCAGTGCCCTGTGGTACAATTTCCTCGACAATATCCACCGAGTAACTTGTAGAGTCTATACCACCCAAAACATACAAACCACCTTCATATTCTGCGGTTGCCATCCAATGCCTTTTCCCGCTGAGCTGGAGGCTGTCTAAAGCCCAGTAATTAGCTGTTACATCATAAACCAGAACAGAGCGGTACTGGGCGCTACTCTGACCTGTGTTATTGCCTCCGGCGCAATAGATCAGATTATTGATTATACCCATGGCTGATCCACCAACCTGGTAAGTTGATTTATGCAGGGAAGTCCACAGGTCCTGTACCGGATTGTATTTGACGAATACGGAATCATAATAACCGATGATATAAATTTCATTCGCATAAAGTACGCTGCTCAGATTCCATGGCCCGGAGAATCCTGAATTGGTACGGGTAGACCAACTGTTACTCAGAATGGAATAGTCGTACACGTTGCCGTTCGGTGTAAAAAGAAAAATATGCCCATCCTGATACTCAGCCGCAATGCCCCAGGTGTAAGAGGTGTTCGGGCTGTCCGCAAGGCGGGTCCACTCTTTGGTGGAAAGGTTATATTTACGCAGCCAATTTGCACCAGACGGCCAGCCGCCGATCAGGTAAACCTCATTCCCAACCAGAACGGTCTCCACATCCCAGAGATTTTTATCCGGAATAGTATTTTCCACTGACCATGAAATTCCGTCATAGACATATACCGTATCGTAAACAATGGAGCCTGACCAGTTGTTTGAACCGCCGAACAAATAAATTTTATGGTTAAAAACCTCAGCCGATCCCGCGCCCAATGGTAAGGGCAGAGTTTCAATTTGTTGACTGGAAACGAACTGGAAGAAAAACAAAGAAAGTAAAATTATTTTTTTCATATCAACCTGCCTTAAAAAAGTAAACTGATTTATTGTATGCAATCTGTAATGCATATTCAATTCAGAATTTCGATCAGTTTTTCGGGAACTGT